>NZ_OBMS01000046.1:0-7864 GCF_900217715.1 Bacteroides sp. AR29 | reverse complement strand
TTCCCAAGACTCTGCAAGATACTTGCTGACGGAGGTTATCAAGGGGATTTGGCTATGTGGACAAAACAAAAGTTCGGATGGGACTTGGAGGTTGTACTCAGACCCAAAGAAAACCCCAGAAAATTCAATGTAGTACCTAAACGATGGATTGTTGAAAGGACTTTCTCATGGTTGGAAAACTATAGAAGGCTCACTATTGATTACGAATTCCTGACGGAAACGGCAGAAGCAATGGTAACGGTGGCATTTATACAAATACTCCTTAAGAGATTTTTCTAAGCATTTCAAAACAAATTCTTAAAAAATGGTTTTGAGAATCATATCCAAAATTCAGGTAATGTAACAATAGAACGTAAAGCTATTAAGAAAGCAAAAACGAAAGTAGAAACTATTAAATTAGATGAAAACTTTGATATTAGTATTCATGGTGGTGAATACCAAATAGAGAGAGGTTATGACGAGAATGCTGGAATGAATTATTATAAACTTTTTTTAAAAAAGAAAGGTAGAAAAAAGGACAGATTTATTGTATGACAAATGTATTCTTCATCACCGTATTGCAACAGTTCAAAAGAAATGCATATGATTTATTTGTACAAATAATTTATTTATGATGGAAAAATACAAATGATATATTGAGGATATGTATTTACAAGAACATCTTTGGAAATTTAGAAAAAAATATTTTGTAGTAGAATTGTTAAATAAAGCAAAATGCAGAGAATAGTGAGTTTTTGTATTTAACAATTAGCCTAGAATTAGCAAATGTGTGGCAAAATTATTTTGTGATAAGAAGAGTTGAACTTTAATTTTTTAAGTATACTAGTTATAAAAAAAACTGGTAGACTTTGCTATTGTTATAATTATTTCTATCTTTGTATAGTAATGTTGAGATGAACGGACATCATGAAGACGATGTGAGACTGAATCAGACAAACTTCAGTTACTAAAACATTACTAAGAGTAAAATTGACATTATTATAACCTTGTAAATAAGGAACTTGTGGAGAAAAGGTTCTTAACCCTGTCTCTCCGCAGAGCTCCAAAGACAAAAAGGATTCAAAGTATGACAAATCCCGTAAAACCTTGATTTTACGGGATTTTTTATTTCTCTTCTCGGACATCTATCAGTAATTTGGGTTATATAATCAGTAATCTGGATACCTATGTAATAATAATACCCGCTACTTTTGTATCGCTATAACAATTGGATTTATATGTTTCAACTAAATAATATATCGTATGAAAAGATTGGTATTGTTTATGATGGCAGTTATGCTGTTGTCTATTATTGTTAACGCACAGAAAAAAGGTGGTAAGACACTGGTAGCTTATTTCTCGGCAACGGGAACAACGGCAAGGGCTGCCAAGTTGGTGGCAGAAACTGTCGATGGGACTCTCTACGAAATACAGCCTGCGAAAAAGTACACGGCTGCTGATTTGGACTGGCACGACAAAGCTTCGCGCAGCAGTGTGGAGATGTCGGATTCCAAATCACGTCCTGCATTGTATTCTAAATTGGGAAGTCTCGCGGAGTATGATACCATATATATAGGTTTTCCTATTTGGTGGAATTTGGCTCCAAGAATCATCAATACATTTATAGAAAGCGGTGATTTTGCAGGTAAAACGGTTATTCCATTCGCCACTTCGGGAAGCAGCAGTATTTCTAATGCAGAAAAGGAATTGCAGACGAATTACCCCGGCATAAACTGGGGAAAAGGCAGGCTGCTGAATGGAGCGAGCCGGGAAACTGTCAAGCAATGGATTAAGAAATGAATTTCCAACCGAAACTTAAAGAAGTAGAGATGAAGAACATGGTAAAAAACATATGTGCGGCGATGGTTATTAGCCTTTGTGCTGCAGGACATTTGTTTGCAACAGAAAATAATCCTAATAATGATAATAAATTTATGGAAGAGAATTTGAATCTGATTCAGGAGTGGGACAAGACATTTCCACAGAGTGATAAAGTAAACCATAAGAAGATAACTTTCCACAACCGTTACGGCATTACACTTGCTGCCGATTTGTATGTACCCAAGAATGTGACGGGTAAATTGCCTGCCATTGCCATCAGTGGTCCGTTTGGTGCCGTGAAGGAACAAGCTTCGGGCTTGTATGCGCAGACATTGGCAGAACGTGGATTTCTGACGATTGCTTTCGATCCATCCTATACGGGAGAAAGTAGCGGCCAGCCCCGTTATGTGGCTTCGCCGGACATCAATACGGAAGATTTCAGTGCAGCGGTCGATTATCTTTCCACCCGTGATGATGTAGATGCAGAGCGTATCGGCATTCTCGGTATTTGTGGATGGGGAGGCATGGCGCTTAATGCAGCGGCTATCGATACTCGCATCAAGGCTACAGTTACGGCAACCATGTACGACATGAGCCGGGTCAATGCTAACGGTTATTTCGATTCTATGAATGCCGATGCACGGCATGAATTGCGGCGCCAGCTTAATGCTCAGCGTACGGAGGATTATAGAAACGGTACATTTGCTCTTGGAGGAGGTGTAGTAGACCCGTTGCCTGCCGATGCTCCACAATTTGTGAAGGACTACCATGCCTATTATAAAACACCGCGCGGCTATCATAAGCGGTCACTCAACTCGAATCACGGATGGAACAAGACTTCACCGCTTTCGTTCATCAATATGCCTATCCTTTCATATAGTGATGAAATCCGTAGTGCAGTGTTGATGCTGCACGGTGAGAAGGCCCATTCACGTTATTTCAGTGAAGATGCTTTTAAAAAGTTGCAGGGTGATAATAAGGAACTGCTGATTATTCCCGGTGCAAACCATGTAGACTTGTATGACAATATAGAGGTAATTCCATTCGGCAAAATAGAGAGATTCTTCAATGAACATCTTCGATGACCGCCTTTAATGTGTTAGGAACCGGACGTACTTTTCTTTAGCCTGGTTCAGCAACTCCTCTTTCAGGCAGATGTCTTTCCGGAAAAGCGAATGCTCCGGGAAGATTTCTTTTTTCTTGGACGCCTTGTTCCAATTTCCTACTACATGCCCCTTATAGAGAAGTACCGGAAAGAACAATCCGTTGTTGGTGAAAGCTTTGGAATAGTCCTCTTTGGGTAGGACGTCCGTCCGGTCCTTGTATCCTATCAGGTATTCGTCGTAGGAGGGAAGAAGGTGCAGGTTGCCGGTCGCCTTTCCAGATGTCCGGCAGGAGTCATGGATGTACCATGTCTGGCTGTTCCATTGTTCGGACATCAGTTCCGGTTCTATCAGAGAAATAGATTGCCTTGCTTCCGTTAAAGGCAAACCGGACCACCAGGAGAAGTCTTGCAGGGTAGCGGGGGCATGGCTGCGGAAATAGGCTGTAGCCAGACGGGCCAGCGCTTCTTCTTTCGTCAGTTCGGGGGTAGGTGGAACTCTTTCGTCCAGAAGGGCATAGGTGTGTTGTCGTCCACGGCATTCTCCGCTACACACAATACCTTCGACTTCGGCACGCGACATAAAGCGGGTCATGTGGTAGTTGTCTGCAAGCAGTCCCGAACGTTCAAAATGTTCCGCAATCTCTTGTTTCGTCAGGCTTCGCTTCCCGCTGAGGATATTCCCGAGTACGGTATGGCTTCTGTCATATTGCTGTTCCGTGATTTCCAGACCATGTCCTTTTGCATAAGAATCATTGGCGGATTTGATGCGTTGTGCAGAGAGTTTCAGTATCCAACGAATGTCTTTTGCTGCTACCAGGTGCCATGTGGGACGCATTATGTGGGTTCTCAGTATTTCCCCTTGATGCAGGGCTTTTTCCACGGCTTGAATTCCCGGTGACTTCAGCCGCATACCTACGGCCCATTTCACCATTGTATAGTCTTGTGCCTGCATGGCGCCTATCCAGGAGACCAGCTCTTTCGGGTGGCCGAAGAGTGGAGTGGACAGTTGCTGGTTCTGTAAGCGTATTTCAGGGATTCTCATGTCGGTATGGTATTCGTTTGTATCAATAGGAATCGCAAAGATAAGAAAAGCAGGTCATCGCAGGGTATATTGTGTCCGCAATTATATTCTTTTGTTTCTTTTAACAGCTACTAATATAGCTATCTTTTATTTTTGCAACGCACAAATTGGGAAAATATTCATAATTAAATAACCATAAGAACTTTTTTATGACTATGAGAACAAATTGTATTTTATTGTTAGTTATTTTGTTGGGAGCCTTTCCCTTAAGTGTACATGCCGATGAATCTGGAAGCATAATTCTGTACACTCCTTACACAAAAATTTCCGTGACGCCCGGAGCGTCCATTGATTACAGCATTGATTTGATTAACAACACGGACGGGGTTACAAATGCAAATCTCTCGGTCAGCGGATTGCCGGGCAGTTGGAAGCATGAAATCAAGTCAGGCGGCTGGACCCTCAGCCAGCTTTCTGTACTGCCCCAGGAAAAGAAAACGTTCAATTTGAAAGTGGAAGTTCCTCTAAAAGTAAATAAAGGAAGTTATCATTTCACAGTATTTGCCGGAGAAACCAAACTGCCGCTGGAGGTGGTCGTGGCCCAGAAAGGAACTTACCAGACCGAGTTCACTACCGACCAGCCCAATATGCAGGGCAATTCCAAGTCCACCTTTACCTTCAATGCCACTTTGAAAAACCAGACGGCCGACCAGCAGCTGTATGCGCTGATGGCCAATGCCCCCAGAGGCTGGAGTGTCGTGTTCAAGCCCAACTATAAGCAGGCCACTTCTGCCCAGGTGGAAGCGAACAGCAGCCAGAATGTGAGTATAGAGATTGTCCCTCCCGCCAATGTGGAAGCCGGCAATTACAAGATTCCGGTACGTGCGGCTACCGGTACGACTTCTGCCGACTTGGAGCTGGAAGTTGTTGTCACGGGTTCCTACGAGATGGAATTGTCCACGCCCAGAGGATTGTTGAGTACCGAAATCACAGCGGGAGATGTGAAGCGTATCGAGTTGGTGGTCCGGAATACCGGCTCTTCATTGTTGAAAGATATCCAGCTTTCTGCCAATAAGCCCGTGGACTGGGAAGTGTCTTTTGAGCCTTCGAAGATTGATATGCTGAAGGCGGGGGAAACGGCCAATGTCGTAGCTACCATGAAAGCATCCAAAAAGGCATTGCCCGGAGATTATGTGGCTACCATGACGGCCAAAACTCCTGAAGTGAATACAGACGCCCAATTCCGCATTGCCGTGAAAACCCCGATGATATGGGGATGGGTGGGCGTTTTGATAATAATCGTTGCCATAGGTGCCGTATGCTATCTGTTCCGTAAATATGGAAGGAGGTGAGCATGGACGAGCGAGTGATTGCATTGACAGACTTGACCAAGCAGTATGGGCGCTTCACTGCCGTAGACCGCATTTGCTTGACTATCCGTAAAGGGGAGATTTTCGGATTATTGGGGCCAAACGGCGCCGGCAAGTCAACTACCATCCTGATGATGCTGGGACTGACGGAACCCACTTCCGGCTCTGTGGAGATTTGCGGTATCGACTCTACCAGGCATCCTATCGAGGTAAAGCGGAAGATAGGCTATCTGCCCGAAGATGTGGGGTTTTATGATGACATGACCGGTCCGGAAAACCTTATATATACTGCGCGTCTCAATGGCATTTCGGATGCCGAAGCGAAAGTCAGGGCGCTGGAGCTGATGGAGCATGTGGGGCTTGCCGGACAGATGAAAAAGAAGACCGGGAAATATTCGCGCGGTATGCGCCAGCGATTGGGACTGGCGGACGTGCTTATCAAAAATCCGGAAATTATAATCCTGGATGAACCTACTTCGGGAATAGACCCTGCCGGTGTTCAGGAGTTCATCGAGCTCATTAGGCAGTTGAGCCGGAAGGAGGGACTGACCGTCTTGTTCTCTTCCCACCACCTGGACCAGGTGCAGAAAGTTTGCGACCGCGTGGGACTGTTCAACAGCGGGAAGCTGGTCACCTTGATTGATATGTCTGATTTGAAGGACAAGCATCAGGAATTGTCTGATATTTATAACCATTATATGGAGGAAGGAGGGGAAAGGCATGAATAAAGTCAATTATCCTTTTTGGGTAGTCGTCAACAAGGAAATATCCGACCATGTGAAAAGTTGGCGGTTCATTATCTTGATGGGAATCATTTTGCTTACGTGCATGGGCTCACTCTATACCTCGCTTACCAACATCGGTGCCGCCATCAAGCCCAATGACCCGGACGGTTCGTTCCTTTTCTTGAAGTTGTTCACAGCCTCGGACGGCACATTGCCTTCTTTTGTGCAGTTTATCAACTTTCTGGGGCCATTGTTGGGGATTGCGCTGGGATTCGATGCTATAAATTCGGAACAGAACAAGGGGACGTTGAGCCGTATGCTGTCACAGCCCGTTCATCGTGATTGCATTATCAATGCCAAGTTCGTGGCTGCATTGATTGTGATAGGTATAATGCTGTTTGTACTGGGATTCCTCGTAATGGGCTGCGGGTTGATAGCGATAGGCATTCCTCCCACAGCAGAAGAATTTTGGAGGATTGTATTCTTTCTCATAATCAGTGTATTCTATGTGGCATTCTGGCTGAATCTGGCCATTCTGTTTTCGCTTTGCTTCCGTCAGGCGGCCACCTCGGCATTGGCTTCGGTGGCGGTATGGTTGTTTTTCAGCGTGTTCTATACGATGATTGTCAACCTGGTTGCCAAGGCGTTGAGCCCCTCGCAGCTGGCATCTCCTTATCAGATAGTCAGTTACCAGAAATTTATTCTCGGTCTGATGCGTCTGGCACCTAGCGAACTGTTCAATGAGGCGACCACAACGCTGCTGATGCCTTCCGTCAGAAGTTTGGGGCCGCTCACTATGGAGCAGGTTCAGGGGGCCATTCCCAGCCCGCTGCCATTGGGACAGAGTCTTTTGGTGGTGTGGCCGCAGCTCACCGGACTGATTGCAGCTACTGTTATCTGTTTTGCCCTTTCGTATGTCATATTCATGAGACGGGAAGTCAGATCACGGTAATGATAAGTATGTTTTATTGAGTGTTGAAAGTCCGTTCCGGCATTGGTTGCTTGAACGGACTTTTAATATTATTTGCCCGAACATTTGGTAATTCCAAAAACTTCCCTTACTTTTGCGCCCCGAACAAGGAGAGGTGCTCGAGTGGTTGAAGAGGCACGCCTGGAAAGCGTGTATACCCCTAAAGGGTATCGGGGGTTCGAATCCCCCTCTCTCCGCAACAGTTCTGAATAAGATGGAAAACTAGCGGGTAAAGGTCTACAAATCATAGATTTGTAGACCTTTTTTTGCTTCTACTCCGTTTGCTTTGAAAGACTTGGGGGTCAACGTAACAATCTGAGGGATTTTATATTTAAGCCTATAATTTAGCAAGTCTATATAAGAAAAAAGCTCTATCTCTTACTCCTCTGAACTGTGCTCTAAATGCTTTGATTTTAGCATTGAATGACTCTGCTGCAGCATTGGTTGCCCTCCTTTCAAAAAAAATGATTATATTCAGATAATGTGTTTGTATAGAACGTGCGACCCTTCCAAAGGTGAGGAACCCTAATTTATCTACCTCATCATACCACCTTGCCAGCCTTGTCAAAGCAATATCCTTAAACTTACACTGATGATAGATTAAGCCTAACCGCATAGACAGATAATATCCTTTCTTTATATCGGGATATTCCTTGAAAAGAATTTCAGCTCGTATTCTTTGAGACTGAGTCCATAAGGATTCCTTCTTGTAAAGCAGATAAATGCTTCTCGCTAACAACTGCTTTCTTGTATCTCCATTAGCGAAAACAGGTGCATGATACATCTTTCCACAGGCCTTTGCATAAGCAATCTGAGTGGACTCTTCATCCAAAGCCTCCCAGCGAGCTTTCACACGCATCTCCTGCACCGCTT
>NZ_OBMS01000020.1:0-90652 GCF_900217715.1 Bacteroides sp. AR29 | reverse complement strand
TATTGTAATGGAAGCACAGACGGGAGAAATTAAGGCTTCTGTTGGTTCTGATTCCATTCTTCAAGAATCGGGATTAGTGCGTACCGCTTCACTTTTGGCAGCATTGGAAACAAAGGCAGTCAAACTATCCGATACGATAGATGTTGGTAATGGCATTTTAGCCATTGGTAAAGATACATTGTGCGACCATAATTGGCATAGGGGTGGATATGGGAAAATCACAGTGGAGCAAGGTTTCGGACTTGCATCCAACATCGCCAACTATAAGATAGTAAAAAAGGCATTTGAGAATGAACAAGCCTTTACGGAAGCACTTGTAAAATATGGCTATCAAGTGAAAGACACAAGTCTTGTTTATAATCCTTTGGGATATGGCATTCTCGCCACTCCATTACAGAACTTGACTATCTTTAATAGCATAGCTAAAAGTAACACTGCCATTAAACGAGCATTGAAAAACTCTGTTTCTGATGGATTAGCCAAGCCTGCCCAATCAGATAAAGTAAAAGTAGCCGGAGCAACGGGAACAATTCAACTTTCAAATGGTGAATATGCCGTAGAATTTTGTGGTTACTTTCCTGCCGATAATCCGAAATACAGTATTATCGTTACCATTAATAAGAAAGGATTACCTGCAAGTGGTGGATTGATGGCTGGTGATGTGTTTAGACAAATAGCCAACATCTTAATGACAGAAAAATCATCCGATGTGGAAGGACTACTTGGATTTTGGGCTACTGGCACCATACTAAAGACAAATTATAAACTTGTCATGTTAATGGACACTCTATACAGATATGTGCACACAACCCAATTCTCATCATCCGCGTTTGAAGATAATACAGAATGGATGAATAAATACCGCAATCAATTATGCAGATATTATAAGGTCAATCAATTAGGGACAGATACAATATCCAATTACGCCAAAGCAGATACAGTAATTGAAGCAAGCCGGAAATTGTGGAAGTTGGATTCAGACGGCTCTACTGCGGGGCTGACTATAAGCAACGGTATAGAACGTACACGACTGATATTCCAACAATATAATGAGTATGTACGATTATTGGAGCTATGTGAAACAGACGGACAAAAAGGATTACTAAAGGATGAATTTAAAGCGTGGATTGATTTGAATACTCTGATGTCAGAAATTTATAGTGACTGCGTTTATTTAAGATATTGGGGCGGCTCTATTACCGGACCAGTTCGTTCAGCAGGAATACTTCAGATTTTAGAATCTCACATTTCAATGTACAAAAAGGATAGAAGTCTGTTAAACGATAATTTTTATCTTTATAAAGACAATGGTGTTTTCATGGAATGTGCCAAAAATCTGTTACTGGATTGCTGTCAGTCTGCACTAAAAGAATATGTTTATGAAGATGAGAAAAGTGAGAGCTACAAAGAACTAACAACAGTTGCCAAACAAAAGGTTTCTACACTTCCAATAGTAATCGGCAAGTGGATTAAAGCACGTGAATCATGGGCTAATGAAACAAACGAACTTGAAGAGAGACATGAAAAAAATACCAGTGAAGTGCTTGTTAGGCTGTCAATCCTAATTAGTTCTTTACGATAAATGGTGAGTAATGTGTTTAGGCAGAATATTGAAATAGAGATACTACCTTTTAGCACATGGCATTGAGAAACGGTTTAGTCCTGCAAAGAATATAGAGTAGTAACAACAAAAGCCAACCTACTCTATTACGAATAAGTTGGCTTTTCAGTTCTGAACAATATCTATTAACAATAAAACTATGTGTTATACAACTGTATTCATGATTACAGAGAATACCAAGTAATCAAAGCATATTTTCAGCAGGTAGATTTTTAAGAAGATATAGCTTTATATACCCACTACTGATTTTACTACCGCTACTATATTATATAATGGAAATACAGTATATGAATACTTTTTAAGTAAAGAGAAAGCTACATTCTACCATTATATACCATATCATTAGATATATAAAAAACTGATAGTCAAAAGCAAAACTATAAGAAAGAATCATTGCATAACAGCGTAATATTGACTAACTTTGTGGTGCAGTTCAATGCTGCAAAGAGATTATTAATTTAATGTTGAATATTTCTTGTTTAACCATCAAGTTAAACCATGAGTTAAACCAGCCTAAAGAAGCGAGACAAAGGTTTTCGATAAACGGAAGTAGCTCAGTTGGTTGCCTTTAATCCGCAGGATTAAAGGACATTAGCCTTCCAAGCTGAGGGTCGCGGGTTTGAGCCCCGTCTTCCGCTCTTAGAGAGGATTGATAATCAAAAGGTTATCAATCCTTTTCTTTTATATGAATTCTTTGGAACCCCCTTTCATTATACTATAAATTATGTAATTGTTGGTCTATTGTTGTTCCCCCAAAAACAATAGATATGATAACAATCAAAGCCGAAGTATTAAAAGGCAAACAAAAGAGTGATGGTACGTATAATGTCAAAATCAGAATGACTTATAAGAGAGAAGTCAAAAGACTGCCTACTTCTATCTATGTAAGGAAGGAAGACCTCACCAAGGCATTCAAAATAAAGAATCCCAAGTTTATTAAGGAAGCAAATAATATTGTTAGGCAATATCAAGAATTATGTGCTTCCCTCCCATTGGAAACAGCTAATTACAGCTTAAATGATATAATAGAGTGCATCAAGGTTAAAAATGAAAGAAAGACTACCATAGATTTCATTCAGTTCTCAAAAGAGTGGTTGAAGACTACTCAATTAAAAGGAAAAGCCAACTACCAGACATCTATTAATGCTTTCATAACTTATCTTGGAAAAGAACACTTGAATACAGACCAAATAACTAAAAAGCTATTAAAAGATTTCATGAACTACCTACAATTAAAAAGAGCCCAAAGAATTGAGGAATTAAAGAAACATGGAAAACGAATACCTTCCAACAGAATGCTCTCTTTATATATTGGATGCCTCAGACATCTATACAATGAAGTCAAAAAAAGATATAATGACTATGATAGAAATATCATCTTAGTGCCCAATTCACCTTTTGATAACTTAGAAATACCTAAGCAAGAGGCTACAAGAAAGAGAGCCATACCAGCAGAAGCCATCAAAAAGATATGGGAATTACCTTATCAATACAACAACACAGGAAAAGAGAAGAAATGCCCATATAATTTAGCCAAAGATTGCTTCATTATATCTTTCTGCCTGATGGGAATGAACTCAATAGACTTATACAGTTGCTCTACACTGGAAGGAAAAGCAATCACCTACTACAGAAGTAAAACCAAAGACAGAAGGTTAGATAAAGCCAAAATGAAAGTTATAGTCTCCCCTATTCTTCAACCACTAATGGAAAAATACCAAGACCAAACAAAAAATAGAATATTTAATTTCTATCATACTTATTCAACTGCTGGCAACTTCAATAAGGCTATAAATATAGGACTCAAAGAGATTGGAAAACTTTTGAAAATAGATGATTTGGAGTACTATGCAGCAAGACACTCATGGGCTACTTTAGCAGTCAACAAGGTAGGTATTGATAAATATGCTGTTCATGCAGCACTTAATCACATTGATGAAGCCATGAAAGTCACAGATATATACATTGAAAGAGACTTCAAGATTGAGAATGAAGCAAACTTGAAGGTTCTTCAATATGTATTTGGAAGTGAAGGTTTGAAATAGGCTTAAAAGAATCTCTGTAGTTTATTGGACTATGGAGATTCTTTTGTATTTTTGACTTCTCATAAATATTGAAATGGAGCATAACAAACTAATTGATTGGATGAATGAGAGTGAAAAGAAACTTTTTGCTATCATAGGGAAATACCTTGATGAAGTTAAAGGAAATAATAAAAAGACCACTGAAATATGTCATATTGGTAAGTTTATAATGTTACTTAATGAATCTGTGTCCATATTTAGACTTTCAGAATCACCAGACTGTTTATTAAATACTAATCAAGGAATTATTGGATTAGAACATCAGATAATAGTAAATAAATCTTTAAGAGAACAAGAAGGCTGTTTTGAAACAATCATTAGAAGTGTAGAACAGAATTTATTAGCAGATTCCAGCATACCTAATTTCTTTGCAAATTGTGATATTCTCCCTACAGCAAATTATTCATTATCAGAAAAAAGTGAAGTAATAAAAACAGTAACAAATGTATTTAAAGAATATATAATATATGATAGAAATATCCCTAATCCTTATGTGGAAAATATAAGACTACAGAAATATAGTTCAAAAGGAATAAGTATTCGTTCTAATAGTTTTGGCCCTCCCCTTTCTCCTTCTATTATTAAACAAGCAATTCTAAAAAAAGAAGAGAAACTCGAACAATATATAAGGAACTGTAATAGCCCAATCTGGTTACTATTAGTAACGGGAAACCTTAAAAACAGCTCCTACTATATTGAAGATACTCAGCTGCTCAGTTTTTTTATTCATAGCAAATTTGATAAGATTTATTTATTGGAAGACTTTAAAGGGAAACTATATAGGCTTAAATGAGTAATTTGTATATTTGCTCACTTTGTTATTATATTATAAACTTAAACTAAGTGAGATATGGCAGATACTACCAAATTATATAATACTTATGGTGACTTATATGACACTCCTCAGATTATATATTCAGATTATGGACAACCAGAAGAAATATCACCAGATACAAGAATTGATAGTCTTGAAGGATTATTATATGGGAATTTCTCAAGGTGTAAAGAGGTTCAATGTAACTTTAATCTATCTTTTTACATTGATAAGATGCCACATGGCATAGTAAACAAACAGATTCCGGGAGTAGGTGCTACTACCCTTGAAATAAATGCAAATAGAAATTCAATTATAGTCCTTCCTACAAAAGCACTGGCTTTCTCCAAATGTAAAAAGCACCCCAATACTTTATATATAGGAAGTGAAATAAAGGATGAAAAGGAAAGGACAACAGACCAAGAGATAATAGAGTATCTCCAGAAGGAAGGATATAAGAAGCTGTTGGTAGTAGCAGATAGTTTAGGTAGGTTACTGAAATTAATAAAAGAGGAGAATTATAAAGACTACTTTCTAATGATTGATGAAATAGATGTCCTTCAATCTGATAGTAACTACAGACCTCAACTGGAAGATGTGATTGATTATTATCTATTGTTCCCTCCCAAGAATAGGTGCATGGTTACAGCTACTATGAAAGAGTTTACCAATCCCCTTTTAAAGAAGGAATGTCTATTTCCTATTTCATGGCAATGGGAAAAGAAAAGAAACATTAAACTACTTCATACCAATAACATTATCCAAGTAGTGATAAATGAGATTAAATCTCACCCAAATGAGAAAATATTCATTGCATATAACTCCATCCTACAGATTCAAAATATCATATCTTCTCTTGAAGAAGAAGTGAAAAAGGAATGTGCAATACTATGCAGTGAGGCATCTATTAAAGAAGCTGGAGAATATTATGCAGCCAAACTAGATAGTAATGATGTATTGCCAAATAGAATTAATTTTGCCACTTGTTGCTACTTTACTGGAATAGACATATCAGACAATTATCATCTAATAACAGTATCAGACTCCAGAAGAGACTATTCTATGTTGACCTTAGATAGAATGACACAAATATATGGAAGATGTAGAGGTGAGTATAAGATACTAAGTGACACTATTGTTTATAATACTAAAGATTATGCATTGGTAGAAGATATGAGAACTTATCCAGATTCTCTTGTAAGAAAAGCTAATAAAGTTTTAAGGCTTATTACTGCTGCTGATGACATTAGCCAAGGAGACTATACACTTGCAAACCTATTCTCTATTGTAAAAGAGGCTATAAAGGATAAAGCTCAAGAGAGGATAAGCAATGATGAACCTATAAATTTAATTAGGAGAAACATATATGGTGAGTATGTGCCTGCCTATCTGAATATAGATTATTTAGTTGAGAGAATGGAGTTATATAGAGGGCTATATTTCCTACCTGAGAAGATGAAAGAAGCTTTAGATAAATGTGCCAACATAGCCCAATACAACTCTATAAATTATGATATAAGCCAGCAACAAATGGCTCTTGAAGATGAAAACAAAGCCATACAAGGAGAACTTGCAGATAGTTACATACAAGAGGCTATTACTGAAATTAATACATTGGATGCAATAGGTAGTTTAAATGATAATACTTTAAAGACATGTATTAGGCAGAGTAAAAGAAATAAGAGAATATTTCTTGAGAGATTTGGTAGGCTATATAAGTATGTTGATTTGGATAGCCTATTAAACCAGCTTTGGGAGATTAGAACTGACAATGATGTAGCCTTTAAAAATCTCAATAATGCTGTAATGTATTGGGCTTTAGCAGAAGAACACCCTTTCAAAAAAGCTATAAGGGAGTCTTTTTCTGTAAACCAAACATTATCTTCCCCTGAAATACAAGCTATATTAGTCCCTATAGTCAAATATCATTTGCACAAGGTACTAATGCCCAGAAAGTATATAAGCCTCTTTAAAAGCATGTATAAGACTGATAGACCAAGGAATCAATATGTTATTAAAGGGGAAAATCCTCTACAATTAAAAGAACATAAGGATAGAATTGCTCCAGAAGAGAATAATTTATTAAGATTTTTTAATTTTTAAATCCTGATTATCAATACAATAAGCTATTAAACAATTTGTATAAGTCAATATTTTTTCATATCTTTATATATTCCTTAAAGGAGAGATTGTTTTCTTCTCATATTTATCTTTAACAAAACTGGATTTACAATTGTCTATATTTTATGCGATACTATAATACAGAAGATTAAGGTAGGTATTATAGTATCGCATAAAATATGGACTCATGAAAATAAGATATGAAAAATTATACTGTAGTACCCAATAGAATTAGTAGTTTGTTTTCTCCAAATGATTTATATACTTTAATAGGCTTATACTTTACAACCAACTCAAACTATTCAACTGACTCAACCTATCTCCAAATAGCAGATATTACAAAACAATCCTTTAGTTATATAAAAGATAACTTTATGCCAAGATTAGAAAAAAGTGGTTTCTGCGATAGAATAGAGTTGTTTATTCAAGAAGGACTTAAAAGAAAAAGATATTTTCTGCCACACCCACAAACTAATTTTAGAATAATTCAGAAGGAAGTATTAGAAAATACAGATTTAACCTCAGAAGAGAAAGGATTCATCATTGCATTATATTGTAATACTGTGAATAATTCTTTCAACCTTACTATGTCATGGAAATTTTGGGAAGAAAAAATTAAAGTAAAAAAAAGCACCTTTTATAAAATAAGAAAATCACTCATAAATAAGGGCTATTTGAAAAAACTTGAAGATGTTCCTGAGAATCCAGAAAGTGAAGATTATCCTCGTGACTATATGTTATGTGTATCTTGGTTAGGACATATAAACTATGAAAATTGGTTAGAAATGGCAGCCATAAGTGAAGATGTTCCTAAAAGTATGTATGTTTACAAAGATAAGCAACAGTATTACTACTGTTTATAAGTAGTAATGTATAACTGTTTTTACTGACTTGAAAAAACTATTCAAAATTATTTTTTTATTTTTTTTTCTTCTGGAGCCATGAGTGTTATGCACTCCAACCAATCACCTACCCCATCACTCAGGGTGGGGATAGTCCCCCCTACAACAATAATAAATTTACAATTATGGAAAGAAACTTGAAGTTCTTAAAGACAATGAGTGTGGCTGAATTTAAAGCACAACACAATGTGGAAAAGATTGAAGTGAAAAGAAATGAACACACTGGCAAGTGTTTCTTTGTTTATGGCTTTGAAACTGGAGCTTGTTCAAGGAAGGTGGAGACTGGAGAGCTGACAATACCAGTCATTTCAGAAGTATGCTCTGCTGAAACTGGAGATATATTCCTTCTGTTACATCAGAAAGGGGAAGGAGGAGCTACTACATTGGCAACTCTATAGGAATTAATAAAAATGCTCCAGAAGGGCAGTTGGATTAATAGTCTGACTGCCTTTGTTATTTTTCTAAATAGTTAATCATTAATAGAATATAGTCATGTTAAAATTAAGAGTATCATCAAAGAAGCAGGCTAAAATAAAACTTGCTCTACAAGGCTGTGCAGGCTCAGGAAAGACCTATTCAGCCTTATTATTAGCCTATGGTCTGACAAATGACTGGACCAAAATTGCCATTATTGATAGTGAAAATGGGAGTGCTGATTTATATGCACACTTGGGAAATTACAATGTATTACCCCTTCAAGACAACTTCACACCTGAAACTTATATTGAAGCTGTAAAAGTGTGTGAGGATGCTAAAATGGAGGTGATAATCATTGATTCTATATCCCAATGTTGGGATAATCTTCTGGAGTATCATGCTAACTTACAAGGCAATTCATTCACTAATTGGCAGAAGATTACACCAAGAATGAATGCCTTCATGCAGAAGATTCTACAATCTCCAAGCCATGTTATTTGTACCATGAGGTGTAAGCAGGATTATGTACTCAATGAAAAGAATGGTAAGATGATTCCAGAGAAAGTGGGGTTAAAAGCAGTCATGAGAGATGGAATAGACTACGAATTTACCATAGTTCTTGATATTAACATGAAGCATCAAGCCATTGCTTCAAAGGATAGAACAAGTCTATTCATGGGTAAACCAGACTTTACTATTACACCCACTACTGGGCAAATAATACTGGATTGGTGCAATAATGGAGTAAACTTGGATATGATAAAACAGAAGATAAATCAGGCTAAAACCATTGAAGAACTTACCTCCATTTATCACCAATACCCTGAATGGTATCAGCAACTTACATCAGATTTCATGCAAAAGAAGATGCAGTTACAAGAAGAGAACAATAAACCTATTATCAACTATAATCCTAATTTTATACATTATGGAAGCAATGCAGTTAATGCCAGTACACAGAACTAATATGTTGATGCAAACATTCAATCAGCCAAAGTTTGAGATTGAAACACCAGTTGAAACTATAGAGGCTGAAATTATCAGCTCCAGAAGGGAAAACAAAAGATTATCTTTTATAGAAGCCAACACCAAAGAAGTCACTATACAGCATCTAAGGGAAGAATGTGTAGTGCCAGTATTCAGCAAGGATAATGAGATAACTATCAGTCACCCTTCATTTATTGAAATGGTTTGGGAAGCTGCCAATCAGATATTCCCCAATGAGAAGATTGAAGAACCAACTATCAGAGTAAGCCATGTCATTAAAGGCAGAACACCCGAAGCTATTCATAAACCAGTAAAGGATTTACTTGAATCAGACAAGACCATTTACTATGAAAGAATGATGTTTTGTTTTGAAATTCCTACTATCCATGAAGATATTGAAGGTAATAGGTTAAATCTTACCATTGGTGGTGTCAGGGCATATAATCATGAGAATCTATATAGCAAGAAAGGTGCAGAAAAGTTCAAGGTATTCATTGGCTTCAAGAACTTAGTCTGCTGTAATATGTGTGTCTCAACTGATGGTTACAAGTCAGAATTAAAGGTGATGAGTACTGCTGATTTATTTAATTCAGTGATGAGGCTATTTCAGGAGTACAACATATCCAAACACCTATACTACATGAGTGCATATAAAGATAGTTATATGACTGAACAGCAGTTTGCACAGTTTTTGGGTAAGAGTAGATTATATCAATATCTCCCAGTTGAACAGAAGAAAAGGCTTCCTCAAATGCTGATAACTGATACACAGATAGGGCTTATAGCCAAGGCATATTACAATGATGATAACTTTGCTCTTCCTGAGAATCAGAGTGCCATATCTATGTGGAATGTATATAATTTGCTCACTGGAGCCAATAAAAGCAGCTATATAGATAACTTCTTGGATAGGTCACTGAATGCCACACAGCTGACAGATGGACTAAATAAGGCTCTGTATGGAGAAAATGAATATTCATGGTTTATACAATAATCTTATATTTCCTATTTCCTTCTGGAGTATTTGCTCTTATTTATCCATTATGTTAGGAAATTCTGTAATGTCGAAAAAACTTGTAATGTACCTTATAGGAATAAAAATAAAAATTCGACACTTCACACTTACTTGGTTATATTTATATAGGAAGTAAGTGAGCAAGGAGTATTTTCTATGGTGGCTGAATGGAGAACTGGAAAACAAGCTCCAGAAGGTAGTTTGGAAGAAAGATTGGATATGAAATGTCTTCCATCCTTTTCTTGTTTTTCCTTCTGGAGTAGCTGGCTGTAGTTGGGTATTAAGGTATTTGAACTGATTATAACATGGAGATAATGATAAAAGGCTTTTTGAATATCACTATTGGATTGATATTCATGTGTATAATGGCTAAAGAGAGATAAAGGTGAGTAGCCTTTGTATTGTGTTTATTATTGTTGTAAGCCTCGGTTCCTGCATGGAATTGGGGCTTTTATTTTGAAAAGATATGAGAATCAGAGATATGTAATAGAATAAATGGTACATTTGCCACTGGTGGATATGAAGGTTATTATTACTTTTCCACTTCAAGAGCCTTAATGATAGATAAGAGAATAAGCTCATGCCTATGGTACTAATATGGTCTGAAAACCTATTAAAAGTAGTCTTCGGATGATTGTTTATATGTGGAAAGTCTTAACTTTGCAACAGAAACAATCAAATGATTGCTAATGAAATAGAAGTTTAACAAGACATATTAGATAAAGAAGTGTTTGCTTCTTACTTGTGAAGTCCTAAAATCACCACTTTGAAGACTAACAATCACAGCAGTAAGGGAGTGAATGCTCATACCATCAGGTGTGGGCTTTCCTTGTTTGTGATTGTAGGTGTTGTGGTGATACCTTGGACTCAGCAGGAAAGTACCACACTTTCTTTTTTGTAGTATGGCTACAAAAAGAGTAACAGATGGGTAAAAAAAATATTCTTTTCCAAGAATATGGGAATATTGAGATAAAAGAAGTGGATGAATTATTTTATTTCAGTATCTTATATCATGATAAATGGAGTTTATGTAACACTATCCAACAATCTGAATATGTTGTTGCAGCTGTATGTAGAGGGTTGTCTAAAATATGCTTGACCAATATTAATCAAAAAGATTATTTAATTATTGATGATGGTGTTAGTAATCCAAAGCAAATAAATGATTTCTTATCTATACAATGTGATAGCAACTGTATGGTTACAGCAAAAATGCTTTACCATGCAATATATGATTCTACTAACCAGCTATTTCCCAAAATGAGACTGATTGATATATACTATAATTACAAATAATCATATGGAATTTCCACTAACATTTGGTCTGCAAAAGGCAGGTTTACCACTTATCCTGATGTCAGGAAAAACAAATAACCTTTGTTTTTTGATTGATACGGGTGCTACTCATAACACCTTATTTGATTTTGTATATGAACATTTCAAGAGTGAGTTTAAACTGCTTGAAGGAGCATATAGAACAATGGGAATAGAGGGACACTACAAAGAAACTCCTATCATTGAAGCTACATTCAATTTTGAAGGGAGAGATTATACTTCCACCTTTTCTGTATTGGATGCTTCTGAGGCTATAAGGCAAGTGCAGGATGAAACTGGAATACAGATTCATGGAGTACTTGGTGTGCAATTCCTTATAGAGAATAAATGGATTATTGACTTTAATAAATATCAAATACATGATTAATAATATGTTGAAATGTAACTTACAACCATTATTGACAGTAGTCACTACTTTAATAATGCTGTTTACTACAGTTGAAATAAAATCACAAGTCACTCCTAAATTTAGAGGAATGACTTTTGATGAAATGGCTAAACCTCTTTTAATGGCAACAGAAGCATATAAAGAAGCTGAAAAAGATTTTGAAGAGTACTATGTTAAAGCTATGACAGAGTTGGAAACAAATAATCCTAATTACAAATTAGCATCTTATTATTATGATAAATGTATAGAACTAAATACTCGTTTTAAAGGAACTTTATTTAACTGGGGAGAATTATTACATCAAAAGGGAATCTGCCTTAATTATATTAAAGATATTGAAGCTAACAAGTTTTTTATTACTGCTGCTGAGTGGCATATTAAACAGAAGGAATATTCTAATGCGATTAAAAATTTAGATTTATATTTGGATAATCAATATGATGGAGTAGTCATGTTTCATAGAGCAAGATGTTGGAATATAATAGGTAATAAACAAATGTCTATGAAAGATTATGAAACTATCATAGATAAGGGATGCTCCAATAAAACCATTTTAGCCATGTCATATAATAATAGAGCTTATGAGTTTGTAAAACTACAGAAATACAGTGAGGCATTGCCACTTGTGAATAAAGCTATTGAATTGGACAATACAGTATCTTTCATTTGGGATACAAGAGGTGAACTATATTATCATTTAGGAGAATATGAAAAATGTATTCAAGATATGGATAAAGCTATTTCTATTACAGAAGGAGAAACTGCTTATAGTAATTCCTATTATTATAGAGGATTGGCAAAACTAAAGCTTCAAAAAAAATCAGAAGCAAGAAAGGACTTAAAGAAAGCTGTTAAATATGGAAATATTGACGCACAAAAATATATTGAATAATATTTGCCTTCAAAAGAAAGAACTGTATATTCATATAAAAGATATTGGCTTTGCATTCCTTCTTGACAACAAAATGAAGCATAACCTTATTAATCCTGATTTCTTGAACTTCTTTAAAGAGGAGTATCCTGCAACAGAAGAAGAATATCAAGCTAACCAAATGGCTGTTGAGAAGCTGATGAGGGAAAGTGAAGATGCTTTTCCTATTCTTCCAGAACCTTTGAAACTTTATCATTTCAAAGGTGTATATAGGGAAGTGGGTTATAAGGTGGTTAAGTGTAGTGATAATAAACTCAGAAGGTGTAAAGCTATAAAGTTCAACTTTGAGTATGAAGGACATCCTTATTCTGAACTATTCTTTGTTGATAAGAGTGTTGAAGAGAACTATGCTATTTTAGGCTCTACCTTCTGGAGCAAATGTGATATTTTAAAATAATAGAAATTGTTATGAGAAAGAAACAAGAAACTTAGCATTACTAAATGCTGCTATTGGTATTGTATAAACCTTACCAATGTTGGTCAATAGTTGTTCTATTGACTTTTATAGAAGTAATTAACAGACTAACAATCAAATAATTGAATAGTATTATCAAAGAGCCTTCCAAGCTGAGGGTCGCGGGTTTGAGCCCCGTCTTCCGCTCTTCTGAAAATCAGATAGTTATCGCAAGATTTCTATCTGATTTTTGTTTTTAGAGAATGCTGAATTTAGTGTGGTTTAACCGAGTGAGTTAAACCAGGAAGTCAACCGAATGACGCAAAGCACAAATTCATGGTTATTTAAATAAGATATTTCTGAGAATATCATCTAACCACGGCTCTTTCATCTTTTCCACAAAAACATCATTCTTTAGTTGAAAAGCCTTTTTGTAAACACTCTGCATTTTCAAATTATAGCGCACCGTATCATAGCGGACTACTGACTGGTAAAATCCGGTATCAACAGCGACAATTTCATTTTCTATTCTCAATGTATCCTCAGCTGTATCGGAAACTCTTCCAGTCTCCATCTGTGCGAATGAAATGCAGCTACCTCCGATTAGAGCCAATAATGTTACCAATATTTTATTCATACGCTACTGTTTTCTACAAAGATACAATATTCAAAGAACAAACATCTCTTTTACAAAAAAAATTCCATTATACCATAAACGCTTATAAGGCAACGCACACATTTGTATATCAAAGTTCAGTTTTAGTTAATAAAATTATGTAAGTTTGTAAACGAATAAAAAGCTCCCCTCCAATGAACAACATCATTCATAAAATCAGGCAGATTTATCCGGTTTCCGAAGAAGCTCTTCAGGCATTGCTGATGAATATGCAGGTAAGACACTACCCTAAAGGAACTTATATAGTACAAGCAGGAGTGACAGACCGTTTGGTTTATTTCATTGAGGAAGGGGTCACCCGTTCCGTATTTCATCACGACGGACAAGATACCACCACTTGGTTCAGCCAGGAAGGTGATGTAACCTTCGGAATGGATTCACTGTACTATCAGCAGCCGTCAGTAGAAAGCATTGAAACTCTTTCGGACTGCAAAATCTACGTCATCCACATAGACAAGTTAAATGCTCTCTACGAAACATATATTGATATAGCCAACTGGGGCAGAATACTGCATCAGAACGTAAACAAAGAGCTCAGTCATATGTTTGTGGAAAGGCTCCAACTGCCTCCCAAAGAGCGGTATGAACAATTTAACCGCCGTTACCCCAGACTGATAAATCGGGTGAAGCTAAAATATGTGGCAGCCTTCCTGGGTATTTCCATCTATACTCTCAGCCGGGTACGCGCAAAAAAATAGAAGATTGCCGTTCTTTTTTGCTTTTAAGCAAAAGAACTTCGCTTCGCATGGTGTATCTTTGAGATCCGAAAACATTAACCAAACAACAGAAAAAAAACAGATGTCGCACATTTCATCTTCTGCCTTTTCAGACACCAAAGCACATTATGACCTTCTCGACGGGCTCCGTGGCGTAGCAGCCTTGATGATTATATGGTATCATATATTCGAAGGCTATGCTTTTGCCGGTGGTAGCATTATCGAAACCTTCAACCACGGCTATTTAGCTGTAGATTTCTTCTTTATACTATCGGGATTCGTTATCGGGTATGCTTATGACGACCGTTGGGGCAGGAACCTCACAATGAAAAACTTCTTTAAACGGCGCCTGATACGTCTCCATCCGATGGTCATTATGGGAGCTGTCCTGGGTGCCATTACTTTCTGTCTTCAAGGATGCGTACAATGGGACGGAACACATATTGCCCTCTCCATGATTATGCTGTCCCTTCTTTGCACTATATTTTTTATTCCCGCAATGCCAGGTGCAGGTTATGAAGTCCGTGGTAATGGCGAAATGTTTCCTTTGAATGGTCCATGCTGGTCCTTGTTTTTTGAATATTTAGGCAACATCCTTTATGCCTTGTTTATCCACCGCTTATCAAACAAAGCCCTTGCCGTACTGACAATATTGCTGGGAGTGGCATTGGCATCATTCGCCATTTTCGACATCTCCGGATACGGAAATATGGGGGTAGGCTGGACACTGGACGGAATAAACTTTGGCGGCGGATTGCTGAGGATGCTTTTTCCTTTCTCCATGGGCATGCTTTTGTCGCGCAACTTCAAGCCTATCAAGGTGAAAGGTGCTTTCTGGATATGTGCCATTGCATTGGTTGCCTTGTTTTCAGTGCCCTACTTGGAAGGTGCAACACCGGTCTGTACAAATGGCATTTATGAAGCGTTCTGTGTAATCATCGCTTTTCCGGTTCTCGTCTGGTTAGGAGCTTCCGGTACCACAACGGATAAAAAATCGACCCAGATATGCAAGTTCCTGGGAGATATATCCTATCCAGTCTATGTGATACATTATCCATTTATGTACTTGTTCTATGCATGGCTCATCAAGAACCAGCTCTTCACGTTGGAGCAGACTTGGCAGGTTGCCTTGTGTGTTTACGCATGGAACATATTATTGGCTTATCTATGCTTAAAATTCTATGATGAACCGGTACGGAAATATCTGGCCAGACGCTTCTTGAGCAAAAAACAATAAACAGTCCGTCACGGAGATTATGCTGATTCGCACAGATACAAATTCCCGATATAAATTCAATCTGCGCAAATCAGTATGATCTTTGTGGCGAACTGTTATTCCAGATAAAGCGGTTCCACTACTTCCATCACATTCTCATGGAACCACTCATCCAATTTTGCCTCTACCTTATCCTTTATCTGTGGAGTGATGTATTTCTTCACTTTCTTATAAGCATAAACTGCGGCAAATCCCTTCCCTACCATAAAGACTTGTCCCAAAAGGTCTTCTATACTGGTAGGAAATACAATGGCCACCAAAGCAATCATGATATTTGTCTTTTCACTCTCCGGAGTAGAATCTGCAGTCAGTACATAATAAGCAGTCAGTACGGGACGACCGGCTGCCCGGCCACCTTTCTTTATATACTCCTCTACTTTAAGACGAATCTCGTCCATGGAAAAATTCATTTTCATATTCATAATCTCCTCTTTTTATTTATTAGACGCAGAAAGATAAAGTTTGGTTGCAAAAATCCGCATTTTTTTTCAACATTATACCCTAAATAAGCAGTATCTTTGCACCGCATTTTCACAACCACATAAAATTATAATGAAAACAATAGTAAACGTTCCCTCCCGACAGAACACCATGCGCGAACTGCGGGATTATCTGATGATTGCCTTAGGCATGGTCTTGTACGGTATCGGCTGGACAGTCTTCCTGCTTCCCAACGATATTACTACCGGTGGCGTACCGGGCATTGCATCCATCGTATATTTTGCCACTGGATTTCCCGTCCAATATACGTACTTCGCCATCAACTTCCTGCTTCTATTGCTTGCTCTACGTGTGTTGGGATGGAAGTTCAGCGTAAAGACAATCTTTGCCGTATTCACCCTGACCTTTTTCCTTTCCATTATCCAGAAACTGACCGAGGGTGTTGTCCTCCTGCACGACCAGCCCTTCATGGCTTGTGTCATCGGTGCCTCCTTCTGCGGTAGCGGCATCGGCATCGCCTTTTCCAACAACGGCAGTACTGGCGGCACGGACATCATTGCCGCCGTAATCAACAAATACCGTGACATCACGCTGGGCAGAGTCATGTTGATATGTGACCTTATCATCATCTCGTCCAGTTACTTTGTTCTAAAAGATTGGGAAAAGGTGGTGTATGGCTACGTTACTCTATACATATGCAGCTTCGTGCTCGACCAAGTGGTGAACAGTGCCCGCCAGTCCGTACAATTCTTTATTATCAGCGATAAATATGAGGAGATAGCCAAGCACATCCAGGTATATCCCCACAGAGGTGCAACGGTCATCAACGCCTCGGGCTTCTATACGGGAAAAGAGATAAAAATGCTGTTCGTGCTGGCCAAGAAGCGGGAGTCCACCATCATTTTCCGGCTCATAAAAGACATAGACCCCAATGCCTTTGTATCACAAAGTGCAGTCATCGGAGTCTATGGAGAGGGATTCGACAGAATCAAAGTGAAGTAGAGGATTTCTCGAACTTCCCTTGATTCCAAGTATAAACAATAGGACGGCGGACAAACGGTTTCAGTTTCTCCGCCGCTTCTTTACCCATGTAATCGGTCGTGGTAAAAGTGAATGCCAACGTGGCGTCCTTCGCAGAAAGGTCCGCTTTCATCAGCAGCATGTCGGCCTGGCGACGGGCATCCTGATACTCATAGACATCCACTGTATCCGAGGCCTCAGCGATAAAATCATCCAGAACGGGCAATGCCGGCAGGTAGGACGAAGCAACCAGCTCCTTCCAGTCTGTCGTATAGAACTTGACATGGCTGTCGCAAGCCGGAGCACAAACCGTAGCAACCACACAAATCACCTTCGTACTGTCGTTAATAGGCAAGAGCTTCATCTGCCATGAACTCTGGGGCGTCATCTTCACATGTATATAGTCTGGAGAAAGCTCCGTCATTTCCGATTTACCACCAAATCTGTTGGTCACCTCAGCTTTCATCTTACTTTCCAGAAAGTCTATAAAATCCGCACGGTTCACGGCGCTAAGCAACGGACATATAGAATCCGGCATATTCTTAAAACACGTCTTGGCTTCCTGGGCCTGCAAATACCCCCATCCGATGAAAGCCAAAATCAAAAAAGCACTCAGTTTTCTTATCATAACATTTTAATCATTTCTTCAAGGAAACGGGCATCTGTTTCATCAAAACCGCCCAAATCGTCACTGTCAATATCCAATACTCCCCACACTTCACCGTCCTCACGCTTCAGCGGAACCACGATCTCCGAACGCGACAGCGAGCTGCAGGCTATATGTCCGGGAAATGCATCCACATCGGGCACAACCAACGTCTCGTCTTTATCCCATGCCGTGCCGCAAACACCACGGCCTTTCCTGATGCGCGTACAAGCTATCGGTCCCTGGAAAGGTCCTAACACCAATTCTTCACCCTTCACCAAATAGAAGCCTACCCAAAAGAAATGGAAAGTCTCTTTCAGCGCCGCCGAAACATTCGCCAGATTGGCTATCAAGTCATCTTCACCTGCCAGCAGATTTTTCAGTTGAGGAAGCAAAGCGCGATATTTCTCTGTCTTGCTACCAGCATTTATATATAGGTCTTCTGCCATATATCTCTTGTCTATTTACTCCCCAAATATAGGAAGAACATTCCAATCAACACCAAAATGAGGTCGACAGCCTTGCTTTTTAAATTCTTTTCACGGAAGAAAAGCGCACCGAAAAGGAAGGAAACAACAACGCTTCCACGACGCACCATCGAAACGATGGAAATCATGGAGTCCTCATAGCTCAGGGCATAAAAATAGACAAAGTCTGCCGCACAAAGGAAAATGGAGATACAGATAATGGTCCAGTCCCAACGAAACGGGGTACTTTCTTTTCGCTTGGGGTACCACAACAGCAAGATAATGGGGCACATGATAAAGACTTGGTAGACATTATACCACGACTGCACCAGCATCGGATTGAGCTGCTTCATCAGATATTTGTCATACAGCCCACTGACAGCTCCAGCAACGGCAGCCAGCACGATGAAAAGAATCCATTTGTTATGCTTGAAGTCGATTCCCTCCTTCTTGCCCGAACGGCTCAGCATGAAAAAGGATACTATGGCAAGCATCACGCCAATCCATTGATAAAGGTTCAAGCGTTCGCCAAACACAAGCATGGCACCTACAAGCACCATCACGGGGCGCGTCGCATTAATCGGTCCCACGATGGTCAGCGGCAGATGCTTCATCCCGAAATAACCGAATATCCAGGAAGAGAGCACGATAAACGACTTGACAACAATAAACTTATGCACCTCCCACCCCACCACGGGAACATCAAACATCGTACCTCCCAACACCGACGGCGCAAAGGCAGATACCAGAATGAAAGGAAGAAATATCAGGCTCGAGAACAGCGTGTTCAGGAAAAGTACCGGCAGTACGGCATTGTCACGAAGCGACTTCTTCTTGAAGACATCGTAAAATCCCAATAAGGCAGCAGAGAGGAAAGCAAGCAATAACCACATAGAGTTAATTAAAAATTAAGAATTAAAAATTAAAAGGAGGGGGGTACGTTTTTGTAGTGCATCCCTCTTTTATTCTAAAAAAGTAGTTTCCGGATAGGCTACATCCACTAGAAACAATGCATTTCCGGGAACGGAGGTTCCTGCCTGACAACGGTCCTTCTGTTCGATGACGCGTCGGAAACCCTCAACAGAAAGTTTTCCGCGACCCACTTCGAGCAAAGTACCGACAATGGCGCGTACCATGTTCCGCAGGAACCGGTCGGCCTGGATGGTGAACACCCAGGTCACATCGTCTACCCGGGTCCAGGCGGCATGCATAATCTTGCAATTATTGGTTTTGACATCCGTATGAAGTTTGCTGAAGCTGGTAAAGTCCGTATAGTCAAACAAGGTTTGGGCAGCCTCATTCATCCGTTCAAAGTCCGGTGTTTGGAACAGACGGCAACGGTATTGACGATTGAAAGGCATCTTGGCAGTAGTGACGTAATACTTATACATCCGCGCCGTAGCATCAAAGCGGGCATGTGCATCGGGCTTCACGGCCCGCAAGCGGTATACGGAAATATCGGGAGGAAGCAGACGATTCAGCTTATCCGTCATAAAAACAGTGTCCAGAGGAGAATCACTGTCAAAGTGAGCTACCATCAGTGAGGCATGCACCCCGGCATCGGTACGCCCCGCTCCCACGACTTCCACCTCGCGACGCAGCAAGGTACTCAGCGCCTTCATCAAACACTCCTGCACACTCGCTCCATTCGGCTGGATTTGCCAGCCGTGATAAGCGGTGCCATCATAAGCCAGGTATATAAAATATCGTTGCACGGTCTTTTTTGTGTGCAAAGATAGTGCAAACTTAAGAAGGTTTGAATTATCTTTGCAAGGTTTTCACCACAGATTACACAGATTAACGCAGATTTTTCACAGACATAGTACATTTATAAGATGAGATATTCTTCCAGAATCCTACCTATACTGATAATTGTCGCAGCTGCCGCAACATTCACCTTTGCCGGCTGTAAGAAGAAGGACATGTCGCTCAAGTTGAACGAACCGCGCAACATTCGGGGTGTTGTCAGCTACAAGCGCTCGTTCGGAGACTTGAATGAGAAACATCTCAATGTAGCCCAAGCCATCGGCATACGTGTACTTTCATCCCGCGAGGAAGCAGAAAAGATGAGAGAGCAACTGCAACCTATCACGACAAACGAGCTCTATGCCGTGGATTCACTGACGCATTCCATCCCTTATCTCATTCCGGGCGCCGCCAGCCTGCTGGACACCATCGGACACAACTTCCTTGATTCACTGACCGCCAAGGGGCTGAATCCAAACAAGATAATTGTGACTTCCGTACTCCGCACCCAAGACGACGTAAAACGCCTGCGCCGCCGTAACGGCAATGCTTCTCCAAACTCGGCACATTTTTACGGAACGACATTCGATGTCAGTTGGAAGCGCTTTCAGAAAATAGAAGACGAGGATGGACGTCCTTTGCAGGATGTCAGCGCAGATACCTTAAAACTGGTTCTTTCGGAAGTGCTCCGTGACCTGCGGAAAGCCGATAAATGCTACATCAAGTACGAGTTGAAGCAAGGATGCTTCCACATTACGACAAGAGAGAAATAAGCGGAAAAGAATTAGCGTTAATAGTATTTTTCAATCCCGCCAAACCCTATTATTATTTTGTTCTCTTTCGTTTTACAGATAAAGTTATTTAATCGCCTTTCAAATTCTTCCGGTCGTTTCCTCGCCGCTTCAATGTATGCGATTCGGATACGTTTATAGGGGTCAGAGAAACTCTGATAATTCTTCCATATTCTTTCATCCTCTTTCAATCTGTCGATTATATCATTTGGAAAAACAAAAGGAACCGACAAGACAGTTCGTATTTTATCCTCAAATTCAAGATGTATCATTTTATGCTCCAGCAACCATTTCAACCTTTCTTTGTTGGCTTGCGAATAGGTACTTTTAGGATTCCTGGGCGTGAAACGCTGAATTTTATGTTCTTTGTCAAGTGACTTTATCGTGCTGTCAATCCACCCGAAACAAAGGGCCTCTTCAACAGCGTCATTATATACAATACTTTTCTCGCTTGAAGATTTAGTAGGAAACACAAACCAGACTCCATCGGCAGTATCAAAATTGTCAGCCAGCCACTTCCGCCAATCTTTTCTGTTTTCAAAATATCTTATTTCTGTTGACATGACAAGCCATCCAAATTACACTTCTCTCCTTATTCTTCCAGCATCTTCCACGCTAGCGGCAGGCAGGCAACTATATCCCCCACCGTCATCCCCACTGCCCCCTGCTTCTTGCAGGCAACATCTCCCGCCAGTCCGTGCACATACGTGGCCAGGCAGGCAGCCTTCTCCGGCTCATAGCCTTGGGCAAGCAAGGCAAGCACCACTCCCGTCAGCACATCACCGCTGCCTCCCGTTGCCATACCCGGATTGCCGGTAGGGTTGAAAAAACATTTCCCGGCAGGAGTGACAATGGCAGAATAAGCGCCTTTCAAGATGATATGCACTCCGGCGCTCTTCGCCAGCTCGCGAGCCTTCATCAGGCGTTCGTACGAATTCTGGCATTTGCCTACAAGACGCTCCAGTTCCTTGGGGTGCGGAGTCAGAATACTCCCTTTGGGCAGACGCCCTATATAGTTACGCTTCTCGCCCAGCAAGTTCAGGGCATCAGCATCCACCACCATCGGAGTCTGGCATATCTCTATCTGCTCCAGCAGAGCCGCCTCGGTCTCTGCCGCCTTTCCCAGTCCCGGACCTATCGCCACGGCCTGGTAATCGTCCGTATCAGTAGCGGCGGCAAAGCAGGTGTCGCTGATGTCCAGCTCCGTCATGGCTTCGGGCACGGAAGTCTGCACAATGAAGTTGTTGCAGAACGGCACATGCACCGTCAGCAGCCCCACCCCCGAACGCAGACAAGCACGCGCAGCCAGCACCGAAGCTCCCGCCATTCCCTGCGAACCGGCTATCAGCAGTGCACGGCCGAAGTTCCCCTTATGGGCAAACCGGCTGCGCGGCTTCAGCAGGGCAGACACATCTTCATGCTCCAGCAGGCAGAAGTCCGTTTCCATGTCATGGATGACATCCTCGCTGAGTCCGATGTCCAGTAACTGCCATTCGCCCACATACGGCTCGTTCTCGGCAAAGAGAAATGCCAGTTTCGGCAATTGCAGGCTCAGCGTCAGATGGGCACGGACGATATTCGTATGTACGTTGTAGGTATTGTCCTCACCCATCAGTCCCGATGGGATATCGATGGACACCACCGTGGCGGGCGAAGCGTTGATGTACTTCACTACGGCTGCAAAACCGCCGCTCAGAGCCTTGTTCAAACCGCTGCCGAAGAGACCGTCTATCACCACATGGTCTGCCGTCAGCACGGGAGGTACAAACTGGGTGGTCACTTCGTGGAAGTCCACACCCGGCACGTCGGCCAGCCGCTCCTTGTTCGTCTCGCAGTCCGGCGAAAGCGTCCCTTTCGTATTGAAGAGATACACCTCGAGCCGGTAGCCCTTCCCGGCCAGCAGTCGCGCCAGGGCAAGCGCATCGCCACCGTTGTTCCCCGGTCCGGCAAAAACGGTGAGCGGCGTGTCCGGCTCCCAACGCTCGGCAATGGCACGGGCCAATGCGCGTGAGGCACGTTCCATCAAGTCGATGGAGGCAATCGGTTCATTCTCTATGGTATCTGCATCCAGTTGCTTGATGCTTGTAGTAGGAAATATCTTCATAATAGGATTATCTTAAAATCGTAGAGCAAAGATAGGGCTTTGATTTCAACTGTACAAAGAGAAGACGTTTTTTATCAAGTTGCTTTGCCCCCCGGGAAAAAATATCTGCTCCGTAAGGAAAAGTTGTCTTCAATGCAAAGGATTCTTAGAACAAAGCCTTTATTCTTAGAAACAAAAGCTCTATTTCTATAAACAAAAGCTTTATTTACAGAAACAGAAATTCTGTTTTAAGTTTGCGTAGGCTTACGGATAAGTTTGCACAAGCTTGTCGGCAAGTTCCCGCAGGCTTGTCGGCAAGTTTCTAATTATACCCATTAACTTACGCAAAATAATGACTAATTTTGTACCCTCAACATATAATAAAAGCCAAAACAATAAAAGCATATTCAATGAGTACATCCCGACACCCGAAAGGTCTTTACCTTATCTTCGCCACCAGCACGGCAGAGCGTTTCAGCTACTACGGCATGCGTGCCATCTTCATTCTGTTCCTCACCCAGGCACTCCTTTTCGACAAGGAGCACGCCGCCTCCATCTACGGCAGCTACACCGGACTGGTGTACCTGACACCCTTAATCGGCGGCTACATCGCCGACAAATACTGGGGCATCCGCCGTTCCGTCTTCTGGGGGGCCATGATGATGGCAGTCGGCCAGTTCCTGATGTTTGCCAGTGCCTCGATGCTGGAGGCGCGTGAGCTTTCGCATTGGCTGATGTACGGCGGACTGACTTTCCTTATATTGGGCAACGGCTGCTTCAAGCCCACCGTCTCCTCCCTGGTGGGGCAGCTCTACGAGCCGGGTGACAAACGGCTGGATTCCGCCTACACCATCTTCTATATGGGTGTCAACGTGGGTTCCTTCCTCGCCCCGCTGGTCTGCGGCTATTTTGGCGAGACGGGCAACCCTCACGACTTCCGATGGGGCTTCCTCATTGCCGCCATCGTCACCGTGCTGACGGTCGTCCTCTTCGAAACCCAGAAAAACAAGTACCTCATCGGCCCCGATGGCAAGCCCCTCGGCATTATCCCCGACGCCCGCAAGGAGCGGCCCCAGGCAGACAACACCGCCCGGAAGAGTGCCCACGCCAACGGACGGCCCATGCGCAACTACCTGCTGCTCGCCCTGCTTGCCATCGCGCTTGCCGGTTTCTTCTACTGGTGTTTCGGGAGCGATTGGATAAGCATCGGCATCTTCACCGCCTGCATCGTGTTTCCCGTCAGCATCCTGCTGGAAGGCTCACTCACCAAGACGGAGCGCGACCGCATCTTCGTCATCTACATCATCGCCTTCTTCGTCATTTTCTTCTGGGCGGCCTACGAGCAGGCAGGCGCCTCGCTCACGCTTTTCGCCTCCGAGCAGACCGACCGCGTCATCCTGGGGTGGGAAATGCCCGCCTCCTGGATTCAGTCCTTCAACCCCTTCTTTGTGGTGATACTTGCCGCCATCATGCCGGGCGTATGGGGCGCCCTGGGCAAACGGGGCATGGAGCCCGCCTCGCCCACCAAGCAAGCCATCGGCCTGCTACTGCTTTCACTGGGCTATCTCGTCATCTGCTTTGGGGTGAAAGATGTTCAGCCGGGCATCAAGGTGAGTCTCATTTGGCTGACGGGGCTCTACTTCATCCATACCATGGGCGAAATCTGCCTCTCGCCCATCGGACTCTCCATGGTGAACAAGCTCACGCCCATCCGCTTCGCCTCGCTGATGATGGGGATATGGTACCTCTCCACCGCCACTGCCAATAAGTTTGCAGGCACGCTGAGCGGGCTCTACCCCGAAGCCGGAAAGGTAAAGACGCTGCTGGGTTATCGCATCGAGACAATGTACGATTTCTTCATGGTGTTCGTCGTCATGTCTGCCACGGCATCGCTTATCCTCTTCCTGCTTTCAAAGAAATTACAGAAGATGATGCATGGAGTGGAATAAAAATCGTATTTTTGCGGCAACTTTCTAAAAACATCCCATCTATGGATACCATACAAATAAAAGACAAGATGTTCACAGTCTCCATCAAGGAGCAGGACATACTGAAAGAAGTAACCCGTGTAGCGAACGAAATCAACCGCGACCTGGCAGGAAAGAATCCTCTATTCCTCAGCGTACTGAACGGTTCGTTCATGTTTACCGCCGATTTGCTGAAACGAATCACGATTCCCTGCGAAATTTCGTTTGTCAAATTGGCATCTTATCAAGGAATATCCTCTACCGGGGTAATCAAGGAAGTAATAGGCATCAATGAAGACCTCACAGACCGTACAGTGGTCATTGTAGAGGACATAGTAGATACGGGACTCACCATGCAACGCTTACTGGACACCCTCGGCACTCGCGGTCCCAGGGAGATTCATATTGCCTCCCTACTGGTGAAACCTGATAAGCTGAAAGTTGATTTAAACATAGAATATGTGGCCATGAATATTCCGAACGACTTCATCGTGGGCTACGGGTTGGATTATGACGGCTTCGGGCGCAACTATCCCGACATTTATACTGTAGTAGACTGATACAGACATAATATAGTAAATCATTAAATAATAACTAAGCAAATGTTGAACATTGTAATTTTTGGTGCTCCCGGTTCAGGTAAGGGAACACAAAGTGAAAAGATTGTAGAAAAGTATGGCATCAACCACATCTCTACCGGAGACGTGCTCCGTGCTGAAATGAAAAACGGTACAGAACTGGGCAAGACTGCTAAAGGTTATATCGACCAGGGCCAGTTGATCCCCGATGAGTTGATGATTGATATTCTGGCAAGCGTATTCGACAGCTTCAAGGATAGCAAAGGCGTGATTTTCGACGGCTTCCCCAGAACAATCGCCCAGGCTGAAGCATTAAAGAAGATGCTCGCCGAACGCGGACAGGAAGTCAGCGTGATGCTCGACCTCGACGTGCCCGAAGAAGAACTGATGAAGCGCCTCATCAAGCGCGGACAAGAATCAGGACGTGCAGACGACAATGAAGAGACAATCAAGAAGCGTCTGGTGGTTTACCACTCACAGACAGCTCCGCTGATTGACTGGTACAAGCAGGACGGCAAATACCAACACATCCAGGGCTTCGGCGTATTGGAAGAAATCTTTGCCGATGTTTGCAAGGCTATTGACGCAGTGAAATAACAATAAAACAGAATATGGCTGAATCGAATTTTGTTGACTACGTAAAAATATATTGCCGCTCCGGAAAGGGCGGACGAGGTTCTACGCATATGCGGCGTGAGAAATACATACCCAACGGAGGCCCCGACGGAGGTGACGGAGGACGAGGAGGCCATGTCATCCTGCGGGGTAACCGCAACTACTGGACGCTACTCCATCTGAAGTACGATCGCCACATCCTGGCAGGTCACGGAGAATCCGGTTCCAAAAACCGCAGTTTCGGAAAAGACGGAGCGGACAAGGTGATTGAAGTGCCCTGCGGCACGGTGGTGTACAACGCCGAAACGGGTGAATATATCTGCGACGTCACCGAGCACGAACAAGAAGTCATCTTGCTGAAAGGCGGACGCGGAGGTCTGGGTAACTGGCACTTCAAAACCGCCACACGCCAGGCTCCCCGCTTTGCACAACCGGGCGAACCGATGCAGGAGTTGACGGTAATCATGGAACTGAAGCTGCTGGCAGACGTCGGTCTGGTAGGTTTCCCCAATGCAGGAAAATCCACTTTACTGGCATCCGTTTCTGCGGCGAAGCCCAAAATCGCCAATTATCCGTTTACAACGCTGGAACCCAATCTGGGCATCGTGTCCTATCGCGACAGCAAATCGTTTGTGATGGCGGACATTCCCGGCATCATCGAAGGAGCCAGTGCCGGCAAAGGCTTAGGATTGCGTTTCCTGCGCCACATCGAGCGCAACTCATTGTTGCTGTTCATGGTGCCTGCCGACAGTGACGACATCCGTAAGGAATACGAAATCCTGTTGAACGAGCTTCGCACTTTCAACCCCGAAATGCTGGACAAACAGAGAGTGCTTGCCGTCACCAAATGCGACATGCTCGACCAGGAACTGATGGACGAGATAGAGCCGACACTGCCCGAAGGGATTCCGCATATATTCATCTCTGCTGTCTCCGGCATGGGCATCTCTACGCTGAAAGACATCCTTTGGGAAGAGCTGAACAAGGAAAGTAATAAGATAGAAGGCAAAGTGGACAGCATTGCCCATCGCGCCAAAGACCTCAGCCACCTGCAGGAAGAATTGAAAGAAGAGGGTGAGGACGAGGACCTCAGCTATGAATACGTCAACGACGACGAGGACATAGAGGACCTCGAGGACTTTGAATACGAAGAAGATTGGGAGGAAGATAAAAAATGATTCCTCTTACAGAAGATAGGAAAATGTTGGGATATGAGCTGCTTGCCTCATATCCCGGCATTTCTTGTTTTGTAACCACCCGCCACGGTGGATGCAGCCAAGGTAACTATGCCTCCCTCAACTGTACACCTTACACGGGAGACGAAGCCGAAGCTGTACGCCGCAACCAGGAAATAGTATGTTCTTCCCTGCCCCAACGCCCCCAAGAACTGGTCATCCCGTTTCAGACCCACGGGACAAAGGCACTTGTCATTGACGGAACTTATCTGCATGCAACAGCAGAAGAACGCCACTCCATGTTGCAGGGCATTGATGCACTGATAACCCGTGAACCGGGCTGCTGCATCTGCATCTCTACGGCAGACTGCATTCCCATCCTGCTCTACGACCGGAAGAATGCCGTGATAGCCGCTGTTCATGCCGGATGGCGCGGCACTGTGAATTACATCCTCGGCCACACACTCGACAAGATGCGTGCCCGCTATGGCACAGAGGGCAAAGAAGTGATAGCCTGCATCGGCCCCGGCATCTCCCTTTCCGCCTTCGAGGTAGGCGACGAAGTCTATGAAGCATTCCGCAAGAACGGTTTCCAGATGGATTACATCTCCGAATGGAAACCCGCCACCCACAAATACCATATCGACCTATGGGCTGCCAACCGACTGCAACTACTGGACTTCGGAGTACCTTCCGCACAAGTGGAGACAGCCAATATATGTACTTTTACCCAATATGAAGAGTTTTTCTCGGCACGCCGGATGGGTATCAAATCCGGAAGGATATTGTCGGGAATCATGTTAACCCATTCAAACGGATTGCATTAATGTATCATATCACACTTTCTAAAGAAATCAAGCAGAATTGCCCCGAATTCCGCGGTGCAGCCGTATTTGCCGAAGTGACAAATACCCCATATTGCGAAGGGTTGTGGCAAGAAATCGCAACTTTCACCCAAGAGCTAAGAGCCCGTGAAACCACGGACAGCATCAAGTACCAACCCGTCATTGCCGCCACCCGCGAAGCCTACAAACGTTGCGGCAAGGACCCCAGCCGCTACCGTCCCTCGGCCGAAGCACTGAGACGGCGACTGCTGCGCGGATTGGAACTCTATCAGATAGATACGTTGGTAGACCTTATCAACCTTGTCTCCCTACGTACGGGCCACTCTATCGGCGGATTTGATGCCGACGAGATACAAGGGACCGACCTTGAGCTGGGCATAGGACGTGCCGAGGAATTGTTCGAGGGTATAGGCCGCGGCATGCTGAACATAGAAGGGCTGCCCGTCTACCGCGACCGTATAGGCGGTATCGGTACCCCGACCAGCGACCACGAACGCACCAAGATGAAACTTGAAACCCGCCATATCCTTGCCATTGTCAACGGCTACAACGGGCAGGAAGGTCTGAAAGAAGCAGCCGAAATGATATTGGAACTGTTGGAGAAATATGCTTCCTCTACCAGTGGGACTATACAATATTTTGAATAAATGAGAATCCGTATTCTTGTCCCTCTCCTGCTCATAGCCCTTGGTGCCACGGCACAAGGGAAGAAAACGGTCTTTTCCACCATGGAAACCAACCATATCCGCGTTGCCACTCCGGGACTGTTTTCGCAAAGAGAACTGATAGAGCTACCTTTGGAGGACATTCCGGACACGGAATACTCCTTTCCCCTGCCTGGAGGAAAAGTCATCTCCCCTTACGGACGGGGGCGGGGACGCCACAGTGGCATAGACATCAAGACCTACGCCAAAGACACCATACGGAGTGCCTTCAACGGCGTAGTACGGATGTCCAAGCCTTATAGCGCCTACGGCAATGTCGTCGTCGTACGCCATGACTTCGGACTGGAAACGATATACAGCCACAACTTCAAAAACCTTGTACATTGTGGCGACACAGTCAAAGCCGGACAGCCCATCGCACTGACCGGACGCACCGGACGCGCCTCTACTGAGCATCTGCACTTCGAGACACGCGTCAACGGGCAGCACTTCGACCCCAATATTATCTTCAACATGAAGGAACAGACGCTGAACCGACAACGTATCGGATGCTCAAAAAAAGGAAACGGCATCGTCGTGCAACAATTACCGACAATCTACCCGAAGCCACTGCAAAAAAAATACCCAATGGAACTGTTTAAGTATCCAAACGTTTCACTACATTTGCAGAACGTTTCACTAAAAGAACGAATTGAACTTTAAAACATATCAATGATAGAAAAACTGATTGTTCTTGAAGATATTGACCCGGTAATATTTTATGGCGTAAACAACGCCAACATGCAGCTGATAAAGGCCTTGTATCCCAAGCTTCGCATCGTTGCCCGCGGCAATGTCATCAAAGTATTGGGTGATGAGGAGGAAATGTGTGCATTCGAGGAGAACATCACCAAGCTGGAGAAATACTGTGCCGAATACAACTCTTTGAAAGAAGAGGTCATTATAGACATCATCAAAGGCAATGCCCCGCAAGCGGAAAAATCGGGCAATGTCATTGTATTCAGCGTAACCGGAAAGCCGATTATCCCGCGCAGCGAGAACCAGCTGAAGCTGGTAGAGGCATTTGCCAAGAATGACATGCTGTTTGCCATCGGTCCCGCCGGTTCAGGAAAGACCTATACAGCCATCGCGCTTGCCGTGCGGGCACTAAAGAATAAGGAGATAAAGAAAATCATCCTCAGCCGCCCTGCCGTAGAAGCCGGAGAAAAGCTCGGTTTCCTGCCCGGCGACATGAAGGACAAGATAGACCCGTATCTGCAACCACTCTATGACGCCCTGCAGGACATGATACCTGCCGCCAAGCTGAAAGAGTATATGGAGCTGAACATCATCCAGATTGCCCCCCTCGCCTTTATGCGCGGACGCACACTGAACGATGCCGTCGTCATTCTGGATGAAGCGCAGAACACGACCACCCAGCAAATCAAGATGTTCCTCACCCGCATGGGCATGAACACCAAGATGATTGTCACGGGAGACATGACGCAGATTGACTTGCCTTCCTCCCAGACTTCCGGTCTGGTGCAGGCACTGAAGATTCTGAAAGGCGTAAAAGGCATCAGTTTCGTGGAGCTGAACAAGAAAGACATCGTACGCCATAAGTTGGTAACTCAGATTGTGGAGGCCTACGAGAAGTTCGACAAGGAAGCGAAAGCGGAGCGTGAACGACGCAAAGCCGAACAAGCCGATAGTAAGATTGAACAGAAACAGTAAATTCTCAAAATCGTAAATATTACAAAGATGAAAGCATTAACAGCAACTGAATTTAACTTTCCCGGACAGAAAAGCGTGTACCACGGAAAAGTTCGTGATGTGTACAACATCAATGGTGAAAAGTTGGTCATGGTAGCTACCGACCGCATCTCAGCCTTTGACGTAGTATTGCCGAAAGGTATTCCCTTCAAAGGACAAATGCTGAACCAGATTGCAGCAAAATTCCTGGATGCCACAACCGACATCTGCCCCAACTGGAAAATGGCTACACCCGATCCGATGGTGACGGTAGGTGTGATGTGTGAAGGATTCCCCGTAGAAATGATTGTACGCGGTTACCTCTGTGGCAGCGCATGGCGTGCCTACAAGAGCGGTGTACGTGAAATCTGCGGCGTGAAGTTGCCCGAAGGAATGAAGGAGAACCAGAAGTTCCCCGAACCCATCATCACCCCGACTACCAAAGCCGAAATTGGCGAACACGATGCCGACATCTCCAAAGAAGAAATCCTAGCACAAGGACTTGCCACGCCCGAAGAATATGCCGTATTGGAAAAATACACAATGGCTCTCTTCAAACGCGGTACAGAGATTGCAGCGGAACGCGGATTGATTCTGGTAGACACCAAATACGAATTCGGCAAGCACGACGGCAAGATTTATCTGATGGACGAAATCCATACCCCGGACTCCAGCCGTTATTTCTACTCCGAAGGCTACGAAGAACGTTTTGCCAAAGGCGAACCGCAGAAACAACTTTCCAAGGAATTTGTACGCGAATGGCTGATGGACAACGGTTTTCAGGGTAAGGAAGGACAACAGGTACCGGAAATGACAGACGAAATCGTTACTTCAATCAGCGAACGTTACATCGAACTGTACGAACACATCACCGGCGAGAAGTTCGTAAAGGAAGATACCGACAACATTGCCGAACGCATTGAAAAGAATGTAACTAATTACTTAATGTGATAATATGCCAATGTGCTAATGACCTTGCGGCATAATAGCGCAGCCAATTAGCACATTGGCATATCAGCACATTAGCACATAAAAAAATCATGGATTACCCCCAAGAACACATCAAGCCCTACGGCGCTGACGGTAAGAAGAGCGAACAAGTGGAAGAAATGTTCGACAACATCGCTCCTGCCTACGACAAGCTGAATCACACCCTATCCATGGGTATTGACCGCAGCTGGCGCAGGAAGGCAATCAAATACCTCCTTCCTTTCCACCCCCGACGTATCATGGACGTAGCTACCGGCACCGGTGATTTCGCCATCCTTGCATGTCGCGAACTGCAACCCGATGCTTTGATTGGTACCGACATCTCGGAAGGCATGATGAACGTGGGGCGCGAAAAAGTAAAACGGGCGCACCTCTCGGACAAGATTTCATTTGCCCGGGAGGACTGCACCTCTCTCTCGTTTGCCGATGAGAGTTTCGATGCTGTAACCGTAGCGTTCGGCATCCGCAACTTCGAAGGGCTGGATAAAGGACTGTCCGAAATGTGCCGCGTACTGACAGCTGGCGGACATCTCGTCATACTGGAACTCTCCACACCGGACCGCTTCCCGATGAAACAACTGTTTACCATTTACTCCAAAGTCGTTATCCCCCTGCTCGGTAAATGTATTTCGAAAGACAACAGCGCCTACACTTATCTGCCGGAAAGCATCCGTGCCTTCCCTCAAGGAGAAGTGATGCAGGAAGTTATCCGCAAGGCCGGTTTCAGTGAAGTACACTTCAAGCGGCTCACTTTCGGAATATGCACGTTGTATACAGCCAGAAAATAATCATTAATTCCCCTTTAACACACCCTCATTATGCAGAAATACGGTTTAATAGGTTACCCGTTGAAACATTCCTTTTCCATCGGATATTTCAATGAGAAATTCACGGCAGAAAACATTGATGCAGAATATGTAAACTTCGAAATTCCACGTATCGAGGATTTCATGGAAGTTATCGAGGAAAATCCCAACCTCTGTGGACTGAATGTAACTATCCCTTACAAGGAGCAAGTCATCCCCTACCTAGACGAACTGGACAAAGACACGGCCAAGATAGGCGCCGTCAATGTCATTAAGATTATCCGCCTTCCCAAAGGCAAGGTAAAGCTGGTTGGCTACAATTCCGACATCATAGGATTCACACAATCCATAGAACCGCTTTTGCAACCACATCACAAGAAAGCCCTGATTCTGGGCACCGGCGGCGCATCGAAAGCCGTATATCGCGGGCTGGAGAACCTGGGGATAAAAAGCACCTTCGTATCGCGCACCAAGAAAGAGGACAAATACCTCATTTACGAAGAGCTGACACCGGAAATCATGCAGGAGTACACGGTGATTGTCAACTGTACCCCCGTAGGCATGTACCCCAAAGTGGACTTCTGTCCCAACATTCCTTACGAGCTACTGACCCCCAACCATTTGCTCTACGATTTGTTATATAATCCAAACGAAACCCTCTTCATGAAGAAAGGCCAGGCACAAGGAGCCGTCACCAAGAACGGACTGGAGATGTTGCTGTTGCAGGCCTTTGCCGCATGGGAAATTTGGAATAAATAATGAAGAAAGCCATAAAATATTCGATTCTCGGTCTGGCTGCCCTCTGCACCGTACTGTTGTGCGGAGGGTACTATATGCTGGGCTATTCCCTGAAACCGGACGACCTCGTTTCACGCAGCCGCAACATAGCCGCATCCTACGATTTCATGTACGAGCGCTATCCCGAACTGCACCCCTGGGTGGATAGCCTGATGACCGCAGGAGCACTGAAGGACTTCTACATCGAGAACGACCGCGGAGAGACGCTGCATGCACTCTACGTTGCCGCCGCCCACCCCACCCTCAAAACAGCAGTCATCGTACACGGATATACGGATAATGCCGTGCGCATGCTGATGATAGGCTATCTGTACAGCAAGGAGATGGGGTTCAACATCCTGCTGCCCGACCTTTACGGACACGGGATGAGCGAAGGGAACCATGTACAGATGGGCTGGAAAGACCGGCTCGACGTGTTGCAATGGACCGAGACCGCCGATGAGCTTTTCGGACGCAACCATGCGGACAGCATAGCGTCCCGCAGTACAAAGATGGTAGTACACGGCATCTCCATGGGAGCCGCCACCACCATGATGGTATCCGGCGAAGTGGAACACGGACAATACCAACAGCCATTCATCAAGTGTTTTGTGGAAGACTGCGGTTATACAAGCGTATGGGATGAGTTTCGCGGAGAGTTGAAAGAACAGTTCGGACTGCCCGCTTTCCCCCTACTGCATACTGCAAGCTGGCTCTGCCGGCAGGAGTACGGATGGGACTTCCGTGAAGCTTCTGCCCTGGAGCAAGTAAAGAAATGTACTTTGCCGATGCTCTTCATCCACGGTGATGCCGACACCTTTGTACCGACGTGGATGGCTTATCCCCTCTATGAAGCCAAGCCCGAACCCAAAGAATTATGGATTGTACCCGGTGCCACACATGCCATGTCTTACAAGGATTATCCGCAGGAATACACCGAGCATGTAAAGAAATTCGTAGGGAAATACATACATTGACGTGATTTTTCCTATCTTCGCCGCAACAAACATTGGTAATATGAAACGATTTATTTCCATAGCATTCTTCCTGTGCTTGTTCATATCCTTGCAGGCACAAGAAGTCTACACCACTAAGAACATTCCTAAAGTACACCTTCAGGACAAGACGCGTTATGTCTGCAACCCTGCCGACATCTTATCCAAAGAGGCATGTGCCGACATAGACCGCATGCTCTACGCATTGGAGCAGCAGACTGGTATTGAAACGGTAGTTGCCGTTGTTCCCTCCATCGGACAAGAAGACTGTTTTGATTTCTCACACCAGCTGCTCAATGAATGGGGAGTAGGGAAAAAAGAAAAAAACAACGGTTTGGTCATTCTGCTGGTAACCGACCAACGCTGCATCCAGTTTTATACGGGATACGGTTTAGAAGGGGACCTTCCTGATGCCATCTGCAAACGTATACAGACCAAATACATGATTCCCTATCTGAAAGACGGTAATTGGGATGCCGGAATGGTAGCGGGTGTAAAGGCAGTCTGTTCACGTCTTGACGGCACTATGGTGAATGACACGGAAGAGGAGGATGACCTCTCCGTAGGAGGTATCCTACTGGGGCTTATCGGTTTCCTCGCAGTGGCATCTATTATAGGTATCCTTGCCCAACGCGCTGCCAACAAATGCCCCAACTGCGGACAACATAAATTGCAACGTAGCAGCAGCATACTCATCTCACGCCGCAATGGAGTGAAAACGGAAGATGTGACCTACACCTGCCGCAATTGCGGACATAAAGTAGTGCGCCGCCAGCAGTCATACGATGAAAATTACCGGGGAGGAGGCGGAGGTGGTCCGGTCATCTTCGGTGGTGGAGGTCTCTTCGGCGGAAGTGGCGGAGGAGGCTTCAGCGGTGGTAGCTTCGGAGGCGGTATGGGAGGTGGCGGTGGAGCCGGTTCCCGGTTCTAACGCCGAGGATGTGTCATCTGTGTGCCATCAACCGTTTTGACACACCTTCGAGGATACTGGAAGAAAATAAAACGTTTACATAGAATATAATTAAATGATTAATAACTGCCTTCCCCTCCTCCCCTCTCTCTATCGGAGAGGAATCGGAGGTGAGGCCTAAAAATGAAAAGTATGAAGAAATCAACCATTATCATTATCGTTGTTATAGCTCTTCTCGCCATTTGGGGTGTAACCGGCTATAACGGACTCGTAACCATGGACGAAAATGTCAGCGGACAATGGTCGAACGTAGAAACCCAATACCAACGCCGTGCCGACCTGATTCCGAACTTGGTGAATACCGTGAAAGGATATGCCACGCACGAGAAGGAAACACTGGAAGGTGTAGTAGAAGCCCGCAGCAAAGCCACTCAAATCAAAGTGGATGCGGCAGACCTTACTCCGGAAAAGCTGGCTGAATATCAGAAAGCACAAGGTGCGGTGACTTCCGCCCTCGGTAAATTGCTTGCCATCACGGAGAACTATCCCGACTTGAAGGCAAACCAGAATTTCCTGGAACTGCAGGCACAGCTGGAAGGTACGGAAAACCGTATCAACGTAGCACGTACCAACTTCAACAATGCAGCCAAGAACTTCAATACAGCCATTCGCCGTTTCCCCAAGAATATCCTTGCCGGTCTCTTCGGTTTTGAGAAACGAGCTTATTTCGAAGCGGCAGAAGGAGCGGAACAAGCTCCCCAGGTACAATTCTGATAAATACACAACTCTATAGCGAGGCACAAAGGCGAGAAACTTTGTGCCTCGCTTTGTGTTGTAGAAGATTAGATGTATCTTTGCACATTCAATTGAACAAACCTATTATCTCATGAGTAATCAACGATACATGATGCGAGGCGTCAGCGCATCAAAGGAAGATGTGCACAACGCCATCAAGAATATCGACAAAGGTATTTTCCCGCAGGCTTTCTGCAAAATTATCCCCGACATTTTGGGCGGTGACCCGGAGTATTGCAACATTATGCATGCCGATGGAGCAGGCACCAAGTCCAGTCTTGCCTATATGTACTGGAAGGAAACCGGCGACCTGGGTGTGTGGAAAGGCATTGCACAAGATGCACTGATTATGAACATCGACGACCTGCTTTGTGTGGGTGCGGTAGGCAACATTCTGGTATCCTCTACCATCGGACGTAATAAACTGCTCATCCCCGGCGAAGTAATCTCAGCCATCATCAACGGTACGGATGAACTGCTTGCCGAACTCCGCGAAATGGGAGTAGGCGTTTATGCCACCGGTGGCGAAACAGCCGATGTGGGCGACCTTGTACGTACCATTATCGTAGACTCGACAGTGACCTGCCGCATGAAGCGCTCAGATGTTATAGACAATGCCAATATCCGTCCGGGCGATGTGATTGTAGGTCTGGCATCTTACGGAAAGGCTACTTATGAGAAAGAATACAATGGCGGTATGGGCAGTAACGGACTGACCAGCGCACGCCACGATGTATTCTCCAAATACCTGGCAGAGAAATACCCTGAAAGCTATGACAAGGCTGTACCCGAAGAGCTGGTATACAGTGGCAAGCTAAAACTGACAGACAGTGTCGAAGACAGTCCGCTGGATGCAGGAAAGCTGGTACTTTCCCCCACCCGCACCTACGCACCGGTAGTTAAGAAGCTGCTCGATGCGCTCCGTCCCCAAATCCACGGTATGGTACACTGCTCGGGCGGCGCACAAACCAAGGTACTGCACTTTGTGGGAGACAACTGCCGTGTCATCAAAGACAATCTCTTCCCCGTTCCACCGTTGTTCAAGACCGTCAAGGAGCAGAGCGATACGGACTGGAGCGAAATGTACAAGGTGTTCAATATGGGGCATCGCCTGGAAGTGTACCTCTCTCCCGAACATGCAGAAGAGGTGATTGCTATTTCGAAGAGTTTCAACATCGATGCACAGATTGTAGGCCGCGTGGAAGAAAGCGACAAGAAAGAACTGATTATCAAGAGCGAATTCGGAGAGTTCAAGTATTAAATATATGGCAGACAACAATACCATACTCGAAAAGCTGGAAGGGCTTGTCGCCCGCTTCGAAGAAGTGTCGACCTTGATTACAGACCCGGCAGTGATTGCGGACCAGAAGCGTTACGTCAAGCTCACCAAAGAATATAAAGAACTGGGCGACCTGATGAATGCCCGCAAAGAGTACATGCAAGTACTGGGCGGCATAGAAGAAGCCAAAGAAATTATCGCCAACGAAACAGACCAGGAAATGCGGGAAATGGCACGCGAAGAGCTGGATGCCTGCCAAACCCGCCAACCGGAACTGGAAGAGCAGATAAAGCTGCTGCTCGTCCCCGCCGACCCGCAGGATGGCCGTAATGCCATCCTCGAAATTCGTGGCGGCACGGGTGGTGACGAAGCGGCAATCTTTGCCGGCGACCTCTTCCGCATGTACACCAAGTACTGCGAATCCAAGGGATGGAGAATGGAGATATCCAGCGCCAACGAAGGTGCAGCCGGCGGTTTCAAGGAAATTGTCTGCTCCGTGACGGGCGACAATGTATACGGCACACTGAAATATGAATCGGGCGTGCACCGCGTGCAGCGCGTACCGGCCACAGAAACGCAAGGACGGGTACACACCTCAGCTGCCAGCGTAGCCGTGCTTCCCGAAGCCGAAGAGTTCGACGTAGTTATCAACGAAGGTGAAATCAAGTGGGACACCTTCCGAAGCGGTGGTGCCGGCGGTCAGAACGTGAACAAGGTGGAATCCGGCGTGCGCCTGCGCTACAACTGGAAGAATCCCAACACAGGCATAGTCGAAGAAATCCTCATCGAATGTACCGAGACGCGCGACCAGCCCAAGAACAAGGAACGCGCCCTCTCGCGCTTGCGTACCTTCATCTACGACAAGGAACACCAGAAGTACATCGACGACATCGCCTCCAAGCGTAAGACGATGGTCAGTACTGGCGACCGCTCCGCCAAGATACGCACCTACAACTATCCGCAAGGACGCATCACGGACCACCGCATCAACTACACCATCTACAATCTCGCCGCCTTCATGGACGGAGACATCCAAGACTGCATCGACCACCTGATTGTGGCGGAAAATGCAGAAAGACTGAAAGAGAGCGAACTGTAAGGCAGTGATAAGTAACCCGTAACTAAAAAATAATATGAACAAACAGCAATTATTCGAGAACATCAAGCGCAAGAAGTCATTCCTTTGCGTAGGTCTTGACACCGACATCAAGAAAATACCCGAACATCTTCTGAAAGAGGAAGACCCTATATTCGCTTTCAACAAAGCCATCATCGACGCTACTGCCGACCTCTGCATCGCCTACAAGCCCAATCTGGCATTTTATGAGAGCATGGGCGTGAAAGGCTGGATAGCTTTCGAGAAAACCGTAAACTACATCAAGCAGAACTATCCCGACCAATTCATCATCGCCGACGCCAAACGCGGTGACATCGGGAACACCTCTGCCATGTATGCCCGTACCTTCTTCGAAGAGCTGGATATAGATTCCGTAACCGTAGCTCCCTACATGGGCGAAGACAGTGTGACCCCGTTCCTTACGTACGAAGGCAAATGGGTAATCCTGCTTGCGTTGACCAGCAACAAAGGCTCGCACGACTTCCAGCTGACGGAAGACACCAACGGCGAACGCCTCTTCGAAAAAGTGCTCCGCAAATCCCAGGAGTGGGCCAGTGACGAACAGATGATGTACGTAGTAGGCGCCACACAAGGCCGCGCCTTCGAAGATATCCGCAAGATTGTTCCCGAACACTTCCTATTGGTTCCCGGCGTAGGCGCACAAGGCGGCTCCCTGGAAGAAGTCTGCAAGTATGGCATGAACAAGACTTGCGGCCTGATTGTCAACTCCAGCCGTGGCATCATCTACGTGGACAAGACAGAGAACTTCGCCGCCGCCAGCCGAAAAGCAGCCCAAGAAGTGCAGGCACAGATGGCGGAAGAGTTGAAAAAAGTGATTAACGACTAACGCTTAATGTTCGAAAGAAAGATTATCAACGACCCTGTCTTCGGGTTCATCAACATACCAAAGGGGTTGTTGTACGATGTTGTACGACATCCTCTTTTGCAACGTCTAAACCGTATCAAGCAACTGGGGTTGTCCTCTGTCGTATATCCCGGTGCGCAGCATACACGGTTCCAACACTCTTTGGGAGCCTTCTACCTGATGAGTGAGGCCATCCAGCAACTTGCCACCAAAGGAAACTTTATCTTCGACAGCGAAGCCGAAGCTGTGGAAGCCGCTATCCTGATGCACGACATCGGCCACGGCCCCTTCTCCCACGTACTGGAAAATACCATCGTGCAGGGCGTCTCCCACGAAGACATCTCCTTGATGCTGATGGAACGTATCAACAAGGAAATGAACGGACAGTTGACACTCGCCATTCAAATTTTCAAGGATGAATACCCCAAGCGCTTCCTGCACCAACTGGTAAGCGGGCAACTGGATATGGACCGCCTGGACTACCTGCGCCGCGACAGCTTCTATACCGGAGTGACCGAAGGCAACATTGGCTCCGCCCGCATTATCAAGATGCTGGATGTAAAGGATGACCACCTGGTAGTAGAGTCCAAAGGCATCTATTCTATTGAGAACTTCCTCACCGCCCGCCGCCTGATGTACTGGCAAGTCTATCTGCACAAAACCTCCGTTGCCTACGAGAAAATGCTGATTAGCACCCTGCTCCGCGCCAAGGAACTGGCAAGCCGCGGCATAGACCTCTTTGCCTCACCCGCCTTGAAATTCTTTCTATACAACGACATCAGCCGGGAGGCATTCTACAACAATCCCGAATGTTTGGAGAATTTCATTCAGTTGGACGATAATGACATCTGGACTGCCCTCAAGGTATGGAGCCGCCATTCGGACAAGGTTTTGTCCACCTTGAGCGCCGGCATGATTAACCGAAACATCTTCAAAGTCGAGATTTCTACCGAACCTATTAGTGAGGAACGGAAAAAAGAACTAACTTTGCAAATCAGTGAACAACTGAACATCCCTCTCTCCGAAGCGAGATATTTCATCTCTACCCCCAGCATCGAGAAGAATATGTACGACGAGGCAGATGACAGTATTGACATCCTCTACAACGACGGCAGCATCAAGAATATTGCCGAAGCATCGGATATGCTCAATATCTCTCTTCTGTCCAAGAAAGTAAAAAAGTACTACTTATGCTACCAACGTTTGCATAGATAAGTATAAAATATTCACCTCAGGACAAGGAAATATAAAAAAAAAGTCCGTTATTTGCGTTTTGAAACCATCTAACAAGAATAAGACATGGAGTTCTCTGCTAAACAAATTGCAACATTTATCCAAGGAGAAATTGTTGGAGACGAGAATGCTACCGTTCACACCTTTGCGAAAATCGAAGAGGGAATACCGGGAGCCATCTCCTTTCTATCCAACCCCAAATATACCCCCTACATATACGAAACCCAATCAAGCATTGTTCTGGTAAACAAGGACTTTGTTCCGGAACAAGAAGTGAAAGCCACCCTGATTAAAGTGGACAATGCGTATGAAAGTCTTGCTAAATTGCTAAATCTTTATGAGCAAAGCAAGCCAAAGCGGGTGGGAATTGACTCTCTGGCCTTTGTTGCCGAGACAGCTAAAATTGGCAAGGATGTTTACATTGCGCCTTTTGCCTGCATTGGCGAATACGCAGAGGTGGGAGACAATACGGTCATTCATCCGCACGTCACGATTGGCAGCGGTGCCAAAGTGGGCAATGACTGTATTATTTACGCTAACTCCACCATCTACCACGATTGCCGGGTAGGAAACCACTGCATCCTGCACTCCGGTTGCGTTATCGGTGCAGACGGTTTCGGCTTCGCCCCCACTTCCGAGGGCTATGAAAAAATACCGCAAATAGGTATCACTATCCTGGAAGACCATGTGGAAATCGGTGCCAACACGTGTGTGGACCGTGCTACTATGGGAGCCACCATCGTACATAGCGGTGTGAAACTGGATAATTTGATTCAGGTGGCACACAATGATGAAATAGGCTCCCACACCGTAATGGCGGCGCAAGTAGGTGTAGCAGGTTCTACCAAGATAGGAGAATGGTGCATGTTCGGCGGGCAGGTAGGCATTGCAGGTCATATTCATATTGGCAACAAAGTGAACCTTGGCGCACAGTCTGGTGTTCCCAGTAGCATAAAGGACGGTAGCCAGCTTATCGGTACCCCTCCTATGGAGCTGAAACAATATTTCAAGGCATCCATCGCACAAAGAAGTTTGCCGGAAATGCAAGTGGAACTGCGCCAGCTCCGCAAAGAATTGAATGAACTTAAACAACTATTAAATAAGTAACCAATGTTAAAACAAAAGACTCTAAAAGATAGCTTTTCGCTTAGTGGAAAAGGTCTTCATACGGGACTTGACCTAACCGTTACTTTCAATCCTGCTCCGGATAACCATGGATACAAAATCCAACGTATCGACTTGGAAGGACAGCCTACCTTCGATGCCGTTGCAGACAACGTATCCGAAACTACCCGTGGAACTGTAATCTCCAAAAACGGAGTAAAGGTGAGCACAGTGGAGCATGGTATGGCAGCCCTCTATGCATTGGGTATCGATAACTGCTTGATACAGGTAAACGGACCGGAATTTCCCATTCTGGACGGAAGCGCCCAATATTATGTCAACGAAATAGAGCGCGTAGGCACTGTAGAACAAAATGCCGTAAAAGATTTCTATATCATCAAGTCCAAAATTGAATTCCGTGACGAAACAACCGGCTCTTCCATCATCGTGTTGCCGGACGAGAACTTCAGCTTGAATGTATTGGTATCATACGATTCCAACATCCTCCCCAACCAGTTTGCAACGCTGGAGGACATGACGAAGTTCAAGGATGAAATCGCCGCAAGCCGTACTTTCGTGTTTGTACGCGAAATTGAGCCGTTGCTGCAAGCCGGTCTTATCAAGGGCGGCGACCTTGACAATGCGATTGTTATTTACGAACGCGAAATGTCCCAGGAGAACTATGACAAGCTGGCCGACGTGATGGGTGTTCCTCATATGGACGCCAAACAATTGGGATATATCAACCACAAACCTTTGGTGTGGCCCAATGAATGCGCCCGCCACAAGTTACTTGATGTCATCGGTGACCTGGCCTTGATAGGCAAGCCCATCAAGGGCCGTATCATCGCTACCCGCCCGGGACACACTATCAACAATAAGTTCGCCCGCCAGATGCGCAAGGAAATCCGTTTGCACGAAATACAAGCCCCTACCTACGACTGCAACCGCGAACCGATTATGGATGTAAACCGCATCCGCGAACTTCTGCCTCACCGTTACCCGATGCAATTGGTGGACAAAGTCATAGAAATAGGTGCCAACTACATTGTAGGTGTCAAGAACGTAACTTCCAACGAACCTTTCTTTCAAGGACACTTCCCGCAGGAACCCGTAATGCCCGGTGTGTTGCAGATAGAGGCAATGGCACAGACGGGAGGTTTGCTTGTACTGAATTCAGTGGATGAACCGGAACGTTACTCCACCTACTTCATGAAGATTGACGGTGTGAAATTCCGCCAAAAAGTGGTACCTGGAGATACCCTCATCTTCCGTGTAGAGCTGATGGCCCCCATACGCCGCGGCATCTCTACCATGAAAGGCTATGTGTTTGTAGGCGAAAAAGTTGTCTGCGAAGCAGAGTTTATGGCGCAAATAGTTAAGAACAAATAATAAAATTTACGATTAGACTATTTACGATTTACGATTCAAATTACTCGTGAGAATTATCACATTCGGATAAAATCGTATATACAGTAAATCGCAAGTATTCTCAATCGTAAATCGTAAATAGCTAAATCGTAAATAATATGATAAGTCCCTTAGCGTATATTCATCCCGAAGCCAAAATCGGGGAAAACGTAGAGATTGCTCCTTTTGTTTTCATTGACAAGAATGTGGTAATCGGTGATAACAACAAGATTATGGCAAATGTCAACATTCTGTACGGTGCACGCATCGGCAATGGAAACACCATTTTCCCGGGAGCCGTTATCGGTGCCATTCCCCAGGATTTAAAGTTCAGAGGGGAGGAAAGCACTGCTGAAATCGGAGACAACAATATCATACGTGAAAACGTAACTGTCAACCGCGGTACAGCTGCCAAAGGCAGAACCATCGTCGGCAACAACAATCTCCTGATGGAAAGTGTACACGTGGCCCACGATGCTCTGATAGGCAACAGCTGTATCATTGGCAACTCTACAAAAATGGCGGGTGAAATTGTCATCGACGATTATTCCATCATCAGTGCCAATGTACTGATGCACCAATTCTGCCATGTGGGCGGTTATGGAATGATACAAGGCGGCTGCCGTTTCAGCAAGGACATCCCGCCGTACATCATTGCCGGACGCGAGCCTATCTGCTATGCGGGAATCAATGTGGTAGGGTTACGCCGCCGTGGCTTCTCCAACGAGACCATTGAGAAAATCCATGATGCCTATCGTATTATCTATCAAGGCGGTCTGAACAATACGGATGCCTTGAAGAAAATCGAGGATGAAATGGAAATGACACCGGAAATAAGCTATATCGTAAACTTTATACGTGAATCAGCCCGCGGCATTATCCCCGCAGGAAAATGAAAAACGTATGATTTACACAAAGTCAGAAATCATAAATTATAAATCATCATGATCTACAGATTTACAATCATCTCTGATGAGGTGGACGATTTTGTCAGAGAAATACAGATAGACCCGGAAGCTACCTTTTATGACTTCCATGAAGCGATTCTAAAGTCGGCAGGCTACACTAACGACCAGATGACTTCTTTCTTCATTTGCGATGATGACTGGGAGAAAGAGAAAGAAATTACGCTGGAAGAAATGGATGACAATCCGGAAATGGACAGTTGGGTGATGAAAGAGACCCAGTTGAGCGAACTGGTTGAAGACGAGAAGCAGAAACTTCTCTATGTATTCGATTATATGACTGAGCGCTGCTTCTTCATCGAGCTTTCTGAAATCATTACCGGAAAGGAAATGAAAGGAGCCAAATGCACCAAGAAAGCAGGTGAAGCTCCCAAGCAGACCATTGATTTTGAAGAGATGGCAGCTGCTGGCGGTTCCCTTGATTTGGACGAAAACTTTTACGGCGACCAGGACTTCGATATGGAAGATTTCGACAAAGAGGGTTTCGGCGGTTTGGACGAAGCCGGAAACTCCTTTGAAGAAGAGAAATATTAAACAGACATACCATACAGATTTCTTTTAGGCACGGATTACACGGAAACACACGGTTGTTATTGAATATTCCGTGTAATCCGCGTAATCCGTGCCTATTTTTTTACCCGCATGCACACCCTAATCGTACTTATCGGTCCCACCGGAGTAGGCAAAACAGAGCTCAGCCTCCGATTGGCAGAACATTTCCATACTTGTATCGTCTCGGCCGATTCGAGACAACTCTATGCAGATTTAAAGATAGGCACGGCTGCCCCTACACCGGAGCAACTGCAACGGGTACAGCATCACTTCGTCGGTACCCTGAAGCTGACAGACTATTACAGTGCCGCCCAATACGAAGCGGAAGTGATGAAGCTGCTGGAAGACCTGTTTACAAAGCATAACACCGTACTGCTGACCGGAGGCTCAATGATGTATGTAGATGCAGTCTGTAAAGGAATTGACGACATTCCGACCGTAGATGCCGATACACGCCAGCTCATGCTGCACAAATACGAAACAGAAGGTCTGGAAAGACTTTGTGCGGAACTTAAGCTGTTGGATCCGGAATATTACAAAATAGTAGATTTGAAGAATCCCAAACGCGTAGTCCATGCTTTGGAAATCTGCTACATGACGGGAAAGGCCTACACTTCCTTCCGCACTCAACAAAAGAAAGAACGCCCCTTCCGTATCATCAAAATAGGATTAACACGTAACCGGGAAGAGCTTTATGAACGCATCAACTGCCGGGTGGACCAAATGGTGGAAGAGGGTTTAGTGGAAGAAGCGCGCATGGTCTACCCGCATAAAAGTCTAAATTCCCTAAATACAGTAGGCTACAAAGAAATATTCAAGTACCTGGATGGTGAATGGACATTACCCTTTGCCATCGAAAAGATAAAGCAGAACTCACGCATCTATTCCCGTAAGCAAATGACCTGGTTCAAACGGGACGAGGAAATCCACTGGTTCCACCCGGAGCAGGAAGGGGAAATACTGGAATACTGTCATTGTTCCATCAAAGGCGTATAAGCCTTTCGGACAAGTGCTTCCACATCTTGATAAAGCTTCTGCATTTCTTGAGAATCAATGCTTCCTTGCTGTCTCCAGCTGTCCAACAATAGGCATGTACGGCGAAACACCTCTGCCTCTACCGTAACAAGCTGCTGCATATAGCCATTATTCTCCATATTGTACAGTTTTTCCCAATTCAGATAACGATTGGTTCCCATCCCCTGATTATAACAAAAGACATTGTTGGAAAGCCGGAGTGACCAATCACTGAGCGGAGCGGCGGCACACGCCTTGTCCCAACATACCATCGGAGGCAGAAGTCTATCCGCATCCTTCACCCAAAGCGGCACGGCAATACCCGTAGGAGGATATCCCAGCATTGTCCACATCGTAGTAAGTTCCGCCTTCTCACCCGGTTTTACGCCCTGCACCACAATGGAACAAGAAGTGCTGTTACGGGGAATAAAATCCTGGTCGACAAACCAACCGGAACCTTGCGGGCGATTAAATTTCCCGTTCTTCAAATCAATATCAAGCATGCCGTTGCGAAACGAACGTGAAAGATCATTAAATATACCCTGCGGTGTGATCCCTCCCGTTGCAGAAGCCCTCATCAGTACCCTGTCTGCCTCCATATAGCGTACATAACCTGCCCCCCGATTTGCTTCACCGGCAAAAGAGAAGTTGGTACGGGCAATGTAGCCGTAAGGAGCATCTTTGGGATTATTGGCATCATACATCGTATATTTATAATAATCCACCTCAAACATGGCGGCAGCGCCTTGAGCGTCGATTACGCCAAAATTGGCCTCTATCAAGCTGGGCTTGGAAATGGTATCGAGGAAATGGCAGAAATCCTCCACCGTGGCACAAACCTCCAAGGCACGGTAGATAATCCTCCCGTTGGCTGCCCCCCGTTCTTCCCCATCTTTCACTTCCACCAGATTGTAGGATTGGGTGTTCATCAAGGCAAAACCAACGGAGTTTGTACCCATCCATGCCTCTTTCAAGGCAGGAAAGTTAGCACTATTCACATCGGCAATGAAGTTATACTTCTCCCCTTTTATATAAGCAACATGATTTCGCAGATAGTCCGTATCACGGTTTTTCCATAGCAACGGACGGCCGTCAGGAGTAACCTTTCCAGAAACGACGGCAGATGTACAAGCCAGAACCGGCTCAGCAGTGAGTGCCGCAAGCAGTCCCCATATTAAAAAAAGATGTTTTATCATAACCTTGCCTTCCTTAGATTTATATTCGCAAAGGTATGATAATCTGTGAAAGGGCAAAAGAAATCCTCTGAAATCCTTATCCCCTATTCATCAGGAAAGAATTATTCGCTGACAAGTTTCTGCAACTTATCCTGCATATACCGAAGTTTCGCAGTTCCAGTACCTTGTTCTATATGACGGATAATGCCTTTCTTATCCACCAGTATAGTGACCGGCATACCACTCACATGAAAGGTCTCGAAGAAAAACAAGTCATCGGCTATCTGGGTAAAGAGGAAAGGATGGCTCTCTACAATTTTCTTTATTTGTACAGCACTGTCAAAAGTCGTAGCAAGATAGGTTACATCAGGATAGACTTCTATCCATTTGTTCAGCTCCGACATTTCACGGATACAAGGACCACAGCCGGTATACCAGAAGTTCAAGACCATAGGACGTCCCGTCACATCGGCCTTGCTCCATTCCTGTCCTTCTGTGTCTTTCACTTTGAATTCCGGAAAAGCCTTTCCTATCCATTCTTCCTTCTTCAAAGTCTGTACGGCACCGCCTATCGGCAACTTCTTCCCCGTTCCTCCACGGTAACTCATCAAGAAAGCTTCCGCACCAGGCACCTCGTCGGCAGGAGTAGCATATTCTCTCACCTCCTCAGACAGCACAATGCCCTTGCGCAAGCGGAGTTCCGTAACCTCGTGTCTCGCGCCGTCCTCATGTATTATGAAAGCCGCCACGTTGTCCGAACCCACACCAGGCGGCATGCCTTCGAAGAAAAGCCCGCCCACCAAATAATATTTCTTACCGGCTGTCTGGGCAGAGCAAAGCCCTGCCCCCACAGCTACCAGAATCAGAAACAAAGAGAGAATTTTCCTTATCATAGTTGTTAGAGACTATTCACTTTTCAGCGTAATCGTAAGCTTGGGCTGCACCTTCACTTTGCCGGTAGCCATGCCTATATACGAAACAACCAATACAGCATCCTTAGAAGGTACAGAAAGGACAAAATTGCCATTGACATCGGTAACGCTTCCCGTAGTGGTACCTTCTATCAGAACAGCCGCACCGATAACAGGCTCACCCTGCTCATCCACCACTTTGCCTTCCACTTTCATATTGCCTTTGGCAATGGTCTTTTCTACAGCTTTAGTTTTTTTAGTAGTGATGTAAATCTCACCTTTTCCACCTGCCTCTTTCTTCACCTCAATACCCTCAATATTCTCGGCAGGTATTAAATCATCGATAGTTTTAGTACCCAAGTCAACCTTTTCTCCATCAATATAGACAGTCTTTATTAAATCAAGACTACTCTTATGCTGTACTTTAGCATTCTCTGCCACCTCATTACCCCGGCGGATAACCATACCCGGAGTTCCTTGTTTCAGGGTTATCAGAACAACGCCATTCTGTCCCTCTTCTCCATATAAATCCGTGGCAGATTTATCTTTCAAAACCGTTACACGTTCTATCTTATCAGGATTCAATGCACTCATGACAGATGGCGTCACCTCTTTTCCATCCACAATATACAATGGCTCTTTCCCATTACCCGCATATCCTTCAACTGTAATACCATTGGCAGAAGAAGTTTTTTCAAGTTTGTCGTCGTCCAGCCTGAACATCACCGGCACCGTAAATTTCACAGCCACCGGCTGCCCCTTCTGTCTCCCCGGCTTCCACTTCGGCATAGTGTTTATCAATCGCAGCGCCTCGGCATCCATATCCTTATCCACAGAACGGAGCACCTTGGAGTCCTTGATGCTTCCATCTTCATCCACCACAAACTGGACAGTGACCCGTCCCTGCGTACCGTTCTCTTTGGCAGATGCCGGATAACGCATATTCGTCTTGATATAATCCATGAAAGCACTCATTCCGCCGCCGGGAAATTCCGGCATCTCCTCTGCCACCTCGAAGACCGGAGTTCCCTTCAACTGCTTGCGGACTTCCGCCGGTACATACTTCACATCGGCAGGCTTCGTAGTGTCACCTGCACTTTCCACCACTTTTGTTTCTACAATTGCAGCCAAATCGTTAACTTTGACGCTTGAAATCTTCTCCACTTTATCGGAGACTTCGGGACGGGCAAAAGCTGTCACTGCAATGGCAGCTACCGGAAGTACATAAAGATACTTCAAACGTGCCCACGGGCTTGATTTTTCTTTTAACATCATAGTGATACGTTTTTTAAGTTTACTGTGATTAAAGCTGTTGGCCATAGAGTAGAGCCTTGTGCCGACAGCTTTTTTTATTAATAATAGTTGATACAGTTTTGCATCCACACCCTCCTTTATCACCATTTCATCCGCTTCAAACTCATGGATATTCTGCAATTCCTGCTTCAGGAGCCATGATGCCGGATTGAACCACTGAAAGAAAATGCAGACATCAGCCACCAGCAAGTCCCAGGAATGGCGGTTATGGATATGGGCAAGCTCGTGGATAAGGATTTCCCGTCCGTTCTCCTCCAAGTCTTTCCGTGAAATGACAATATATCCCATCCAACTGAACGGAGCGATGTCACAGTTGTGTACAATCAAAGTAACGCGCTCTTTCCTGCCCGGTAAGTAGCTGCCAATATCCTCTTTTTTACCCGATTTCAGCAACATCAGTAACCGTACCAACGAATATACGTTGCGGAAGGCAAAGAAAACGATTCCTGCCAGATAGACAAGCAGCGCCACTTGTATCCAGGTGACTGTTGCCGTTTCAGCCCTTGCTCCGGCCTCAGTGGCATTCACTGCATCCGCCATCATCAGCAACTGCTCCAATGTCAGCATCGTCTGGTGCACTTCCGTCTCCTGCTTCACACTTACCTCTACCAAAGGCAATAGGCAGGACAACAGCAAAATACCCAACAATGAAAAACGGTTGAAACGATGAAACGTCTCGCGCGCCAGCAACAAGCGATAAAACAAATAGAATATCGCCAGGCAAACAGAAGATTTGAGTATATAAACAAAAAACAGACCCATGGAATTATTTACTATTTAGGGATTTACGATTTACTATTTACAGTTACTTGGTCAGTTCATTCCGTAGCATCTCCACTCCGGGAAATCCGGTTGCTTTGTAGGAAATATCTCCTTCACGGTTCACGACGAAATAGGTCGGGATACCCGGATATTCGTACAGCTTTGCCAATGCCGTACTTTGCTCATTGCTAATGCGACAGTGAATACCGGGTATATCCGGTATCATTACTTTCCATTTTCCTTCAGGAGATGTTTCGTCGACAATATATAGATAAACCACCTCTTTCAGCTCCTCTTTCAACGGTTTCAGGCTTTTCATGGCCCGCATACAAGGACCACACCAGGTGTTCCACATATCCACCAGTACCATCTTGCCACGATAAGGACGAGTAATGACCTGCAACAAACTGTCTGCCGCTACCTCCTTTTCCACCTCAACAATCTTATATCCGGTCTTTCCCTTAGTAGCTTCCAACTCTGATTTCAGTTCGGCTTCAATCCTCCCGTTTCTCATCAGGAACAATTGCCTGAGGTCGGGAGAAGCGATGCTGTCCACCGTCCGACGCTCTTCCTCAGTCAAAGGCATGTACTTGCTCAGATTACGGGAAGCACGCCCGGCAAGAAGCATGTCCGGCCAAAGAGGGTCTTGCACAAACTTATCCCGGAAATTTCCGGTAGCGGTCTTCACAAAGTCCGTATAATAATTGTAATATTTCTGTTCGGGGGTATGCAGAATATCCAGTTGCAGTATTTCCTTGAAGTATGAGGTACTGTCCACCGTCATGTCCGCCCTTTTCACCCCCTTCCTGCCCGAAAGCATCGGGGCATAACTAAGGTTACTCTTGTAATTATAGATAAGGCTGAACAGATTCATATCCAGATTTGCCCGGATATAAGTACGGCAAGCCTGGCTCATATCCTTGTTTTTTACAAGTTTCTTTTGCATATCTTCATAATGCCTGAACAGATACTTTTTATATGCCTGCGGAGTCATCCCACAAATATCTGCATAAAAATCATCAGCTCCCGATAAGCTTTTCATTTCACCGAACCGCAGCAACTCGGTATTCAGACCGGCATAGTCTCCTTCAAACCAAACACAGTTGTCCGTTACACCATCCCTTTTCCGGCTTAAAAGACGGCTTTGCGAATAGAATATTTCAGGCAGATTGATTGTGACATCCAGTTCTCCACCCGGAACGAGAAACAATTCTATTTTCGAACGGGATATCCACAGCGTAGCACCGCTCGGCAACAGCACCTCTGTCTCATAACGGAACGTGCCATCCTCCGCTATCTTCAAGTCCTTACCGGTGAAATACATGAAGAACCAAGGCGAGTCATAGTAGCGTAACGTCACTCCATACTCCGGTTTATACCCCAATATCTGCCCCTTTATGACAGTCTTTCCCATATTCAATTCCGGTCCGGGCAATGGCAAAACCTCATCCGGTTTCTTATTCCGCAAACGTTCGGAAATATCCACCCGAGGTTTCTCTCCGTTGAGCTGTATACCATAAATTACCCATCCTTCATCACTGTCCGGTGTCTCTACAAAATCAAAGCTCTCAGTATCCATCGGAAGCGGACTAAACTTCAAAACAGCAGTCATTTCACCGGAAGCGGGAATATGCGTCCATTCATCCCTGGCAAAACCGGTATTTCCCAAATATCCGTAATCCTTTCCGGATGCCCGCAACACAGCTGTCGAATCAATCCTGACCCTATCGCCCTGCATGCCATAAAGCCTCACCGCCAGCCAGGTCGTATCTTTTCCAAGCGTCACTTGCTCCACTTCAATGCTACGCGTATTGCATGCCATGAAATAGGGTACCTTTACGATTTTCTTTGCCTGCAATCCGCAGCAAATACTTACCAGCAGCAAACAAACCAATCCGATGTTTTTCATAAGCCAGAGTTATTAGAGTCTCAACAATCTCAGTCCCTTCCCTTTTCCACGTCTTGTATCAACTGCTTCAGTTCTTCCAGGGATATATCCTCTTCCTTCACCAGAGACGACACTGCGCTGAGATAGGAATTATTGAAATATTTGCTGATAACGTTCTTCAGTGTCCGCTTGCGGAAATCCTCCTCGCTGACCACCGCATAATACTGATACGTGTTGCCGTACGTATGATGGCTCAAGAATCCCTTATCCTCCAATCCTCTCACAATGGTGGACAAAGTATTGAAATGTGGTTTCGGCTCTTCATAGAATGCCAGCATTTCCTTCACAAACAAGGGTCCCTTTTCCCAGAAAAAGCCCATGATTTCTTCTTCTTTTGCAGTCAATCCTTTCATAACATTCTTTGTTTTCCGCAAAGAACTAAATTATTTAGTTCAAAAACTAATTTCTCTCGTTAAATAAAACTAAAGCTTTTAGTTTATTCGGCAAACACCAGTCTCCAACCGTCTCCCGACAAGCAAAATACCTACTAATAGTGATTGCAGTTCTCGGATAAAAGCCGTTACTTTGCGCACGAATCAGAGAATTAAAAACAATAACATACAATGAATGAGCAACATAAGTACCGCTCCACGGACAAGATGAGTGACCTCATCTGTGACAATTACTCCTTATTAATGGTGATGAGCCGCTTCGGACTGTCATTAGGATTCGGAGACAAGAGCGTGAAGGACGTCTGCGAAGCACAAGGCGTCGATTGCCCTACATTCCTCGCCGTAGCCAACTTTATCAGCGAAGAACAATACTCTTACAGCGGTAATGAAAGTGATTTTTCCATTCCCGCCCTTATGGATTATCTGAAGCGTGCCCACACATATTTCCTCGACTTCAACCTGCCGGCCATCCGCCGCAAACTCATCGAAGCCATCGATTGTTCCAGTACAAACGATGTAGCCTACCTCATCCTGAAGTTCTTCGATGAATATGCCAAGGAAGTACGCCGCCACATGGAATATGAAAACCAGGCCGTATTCACCTATGTAGAGCAATTACTCCAAGGCAACCTATCGGACGAATACAACATCGCCACTTTTGCCAGCAAACATAATCAGATAGATACCAAACTGAAAGAGCTGAAGAACATCATCATCAAATACTACCCGGAAAAGGAGAACAACAATCTCCTGAATGCGGTCTTGTTCGATATATTCAACTGCGAACAAGACCTTGCCACCCACTGCCAGGTAGAAGATTATATGTTTGTTCCCGCCGTAGCGCAAATAGAAAGGAAACTGAAAAATGAACAATAATACTTCTTTGAAGATTGTCATTGCAGAAACTTCGGTCATCATCCGGAGTGGCCTGACGGCTGTTTTGAAGCGTATTCCCAACTTGAATGCACACCCTATTGAGGTTTCTTCTCCGGAATCGCTGCAGAACTACATTCACATGCATCCGGCAGACATTATCATCATCAACCCCACTTTCGGTGGCTGGTTCGACCTGCCCGCCTTCAAGGCAGAACACGGAAAATCCGGTATCAAGTACATTGCTATGGTATGCTCCGTCATCGACAACAACATATTGAAGGAATATGACGAGAACTTCGCCATGTGCGATGACGTAGATGTCATCGCCTCCAAAATCAACCACTTGCTACACACCGAGGAGGAAGAGGAAAAAGACAGCGAACAAGAAACCCTGAGCCAGCGCGAAAAGGAAATCATCACCTGCGTTGTGAAGGGCATGACCAACAAAGCCATCGCCGACAAACTCTACCTCTCCATCCATACCGTCATTACCCATCGCCGTAACATTGCACGCAAACTGCAGATACATTCTCCGGCAGGGCTCACCATCTACGCTATTGTCAACAAGCTGGTAGAATTGAGCGACATCAAGGACTCTCTATAAGATTCTTCCGGCAACCGTTTCCCTACCCGCTGCGGCCTATAGGGAAAAACCGGATGAATCCCTTGCAAAAGTATGCTCCTCCATACGGGAAAAGCCCTCTGCCTATTGATTAAGGTTTATCTTGTGCCTGAAGACAAAGCTCATCCCCTATGTCATCCCTCCCCATCCTATGACTCTTTATGCCCCACAAGTATCCTTATCCAACCTTACCCACAGTATCCGTCACGCCATACACAAATCCCCGCTTCACGATATCACATCGGGAAGCGGGGATCCTTTTATCTTCATAAAAGTGGTTACGTAATTATGACTAACTAATTCATTCAAATCTGATGTTGCAAAGATAGGGCATCGGCAGACAGTACGCAATCACTTAAATTAGGTATAATAAAACAAGTCAGTCATCATAAATAGGTAGAACCACCCGTAAATCAGGCATTGGCATAGCTGTGCATTCCTCCAAGGATGTAGTTCACCCCGAAATAGGTCATCAGGACTGTCAGAAAGGCGGCAACCATATAGATATGGAAGAATAACGGACTGCGGAAAATGCGCAGGCTGCGCGCATGGAACGCCGCTCCATAAACCATAAAGGTAATCAGCGCCCATACTTCCTTCGGGTCCCAAGCCCAATAACGCCCCCAAGAAGCATTGGCCCAAACCGCACCCAGAAAAATGCCGGCTCCCAAAAAGAAAACGGCGGGATAAAGCAGCAATCGGCTGAGCAGCATCAACATCCGGGCTGAACGGCGAAGACACAATGCCAGTATGCCGTTCAGCATCATAAAGGCAAACAAAGCATAAGACATCATTATCAACGACACATGCGTACTGAGCCACGGAGAAACGAGCACGGGCATCAAGGGAGTGATTTGGGGATTCATCTGTCCCAAATAGGACACCAGTAAGGCAAAACCGGACAGCAAAAAACCGAAAGGCACCATAAACGGGAAGCGCCGCCGAAACAGACAAGCCAGGAACAGCGCACACAATGCCATGAACTGCATCGTTTCGTATCCATTACCCAACGGGATACGCCCGCCGATGTACCACCTCAGACCATACCCGAAGAGCTGAAAGAGAAACGCCGCATAAAGAGAAAACGGGAAAAAAGTATCTGCCAAACGCGAAGAGAAAGAGAGCGCTACAATCCTACCGGAAGAGTCTGACAATGCCGACGAACGGCGCAGGCCGCGATACAGCAGACGGAAGAAAGCCAGCATCCCCACCGTAAGGTTGAACATGAACAGCAATTTGCTGAAAGGAATACGGTTATACAGCAATTCGGCTTGTATTTTAGTATCGGAAACAGGCTCCACACTCCCGTCTTCCGGCAAAGGACGAATCAATGTACCATTTTGGAGCATCAAAATCAGTCCCACCTTTTCATCCGCCTCTACAATGGCCTTTTCCAGAGAAGTCATTTTCCGATGATGGTCTTGCTTCCCCTTCCAGAACTTCTGCAAGCGATACTTCTCACCGTCGAACAAATCAGCCAGACATGCATAGGGTGTCTCCAAATGAAGCAGGCGACGGAGTGCCTCGTTTTTGATATAAATCATCGGCTCATTCTGCCAAACCTCCGGACGCAGAAGCCATCCGCCAATCACCTGCTCCGGCGTCATGCCTCCATAAGACAATTTTCCCGTCAGTTTCAGTACAAAATCGCGCGCAAGGGTATTGAAAGGAACCACACGGTCATTATAAATCACCTGCTTACGGGCAAGACTATCCGCCTGCTTGCGTGCCAGTGCCGGAAGGCTTCTCTTCTGCGCATGTACCCCACTTCCCAGACACAGCAACAATAGGACAAACATTCCTCCCTTCTTCAACAACGGATGCCTCAGCAGCCTGCGGAACTCTCCTCCCCGGCTGACCAGCATCCAGAGCATGGAGACACCTAACAAGAGGTATCCACTATAGGTAATCCCTATCCCCCACGGGTCATAATTCACTGTCAGCCAGCTCCCCTGCATATCCTCATCAAAGGAAGACTGATAAAAGCGGAACCCCTGCCGTGAAAGAATACGGTTCATGGAGACGGGCGTCTCACCGTGAATATAGCTGATATAATCTGCAGGAGCATCCGTACCCGGATAGTACTCAATCCGGAAACTGTCCAGACGTAAGGTGAACGGTAACTCTACAACCTGCCTGCCGTCTTGTTCCAAAAAGCAGTTCACCTCACTGCCGACAGTAAGATGCACATATCCTTTCCGGCCACAAAGAAACGTAGTCATGGCTCCCGCCAAAATCACGAGGAAGGAGCCATGCAACAACAACGTCGGGAGATGCCGCCACAACCGCAGTCTTACAAGCACAACAACAGTCATCGCAGCAAGGGCTCCCCACAAACAACAGAACCAAATCGTATGATAAACATGCTTTTCTACAAAATCCGTACTGCACGTCTGCTCTACAAACGTAGTTGCAGCAAGCATGAGCAGCAAACAACCATAAACAGCTATGAGAAACTTTTTCAATTAAGAGCTATCAATTAAAAGTAAAAAATCAATATGGAGCAAACTCCTTGTTTTCTAAAGACCTGACTCCCATACATTCCATCTCTATCAGCCAACCCGGACGACATACGGGAGCATATACAAACACTCTCGGAGTATCCGGAAAACGCTCGTCATACATTCCTTTGACCACGGTATAGTCAGCAACATCCCGCAGATAAACAATCATCTGTCCTAAATCATCAAACGTACAGCCAGCCTCTTTCAACAAAGCCTCCACATTCTCCCACATACGTTCCGTCTGCTTGCGAATGTCTCCGGGACATACCACCTCACCTTTATTATTGATGCTCGCAGTACCCGAAATAAACACCTGGCGACGGTCGCCATAATCCACATACGTACCTCGCTCGAAACTCACACCGTATTCGTATGTGGGATTCAGATGTGTCGGTGCGTAAAGGTAGTGAATTTGTTCAGATTTCAAACCATCTACAGCATAAGTATCCATCTGAACCGTCACTTTTGGGTCGGCATGACGGCCACCGATACCGGTACTGGAAATATAATGAGTCTTCTCCGTCAAGTCCTGGGTAACAAACACCTCATTACGCGCCTTCACCACTCCGGCATAATTCACATCCACGTTCTGTACAAAGAACCAGGTACGTATGCAATTATCAGCCAGCTTACAGCCCTGTTCCATCAGCTGCATCACATAGTCATTCAACAGCAGACGGGTCTGGTATTCCGAATTGGCAGCACGATTGAAAGAGCCGCCTCCCCAAAGGTGACGGTAGGCGCCATGTCTCACTTCGAACAATCCATTATGAAGCACCTGTGTTTCCACACCTTTCTGCAGATAGACCCACAGTGCAATCTTTGTACCGTTCAACGGCGGCTGCTCTACCACGGAGAGTGCACAATCCGAACATTCTGCCGAAAGCGCCAGTAGCATATCTGCCTGATTGGCGGCGTCACTTAGAAAGTAGCGTTTAAAGATGGCAACAGCACCTTGTAGTTCACTTTCACGCAGTTGGCAGTAAGTGTCGACCACCGCATTCAGCTGTTCTTCATAAGTCGCTTCCGGTCTGGTGGCATGAATCATTACATGATATTCCGAAACACCCGCTTCTACCTCATATTTAAAGATTTCGGTTAAGGTATTCTCCGATTGATTAGTTTGTTGTTGTTTATCTTTCATATTAAATATCAATTAGTCGTTGTTGTTCAAAAAAGTACCGGTATTACCAGTAAGGCCCATCATTATTACGGCTGTGCACCATCGTCAATCCAGTTGCCAATCAAAGACTGCATATCAGATGAGGTTATCATCTGAGAATGGTCTATACGCCAATCCGAGCTGATGTCCGTACCCAATATGAGATGCAAGACACTTTCTGACGCATTGCCGGGCATAACCCTCATTTTACCGTCCACCGTTGTTGAAGCCCGGTTGACCAGCTCAGCATGGCTATGTCCTTCCAGCAGATTCAAGCCACCACCCGGAGTGGTGCTAAGACCATGGCAAGCCGTACAAGTGGCATTGAATATTTTTTGTTGAATGGCATTGTACATACTTGCATCAACTGTTCCTGCATCCATAAGTATAGTATCAGCGATTTCAGTACATTCCATTGCCACCAAACTGACAATGCGCTTTCTCAACTTATTGATTACACATAGCTCGACTGTTGTCACCTCATCCGTTATGCCGGACATTGTCAACTGGATTTCATCATTATCCGATTCGGATACCGGAACAACCTTTGAAACAATGGCATAATCGCTTTCATCATCAAATCCTGCCACTACCACACTATAGTCGCCCGACCACTTATCCACACCACTAATCCGGCCTGTCATCTTCACTGTGCGTCCTTCACCCGTGGCCACTACGGCATTCTCATAAATTCTCCCCTCATCGCATGCATGCAGACCTATAAGAAGCACGGGCAGAAAAAAGAAAAGAATGTATTTTTTCATAGACGAATCCTTTCCTGACTTCATTTAGAATGTATATTGAAGCATCACCGTGGCAGAGTGAGTGGCCAGACCTAAATTATCATTATCACGGTCGAGCTGCGTGTCGTGTCCCCAACGGGCTACATACTGATACATTGCCTGCAATTTCAGGTTGCATCCTCTGAAAAAGTAATTCATACCTACAGCAGGCATATTCAGGAAACCGTCGTCATCCGTACCGTTACGATTGAAGATATCGTAGCGTGCGGCAAGCTGTAGGCGGGGAGCGACAAAGTAACCACCTTGCACATAACCGCCTAAAAAGCTATACGATTCATTTATCTTTTGCCGTTTGGTGAAACCTACATTCATATAATAAGCTTCAGCCGCCAGATAGAGCTTGTTCTTCAACATGGCAAATTCCAGCCCCACACGGGTATCATTGGTACTCTCATTTTCACTCTCCACATTGATAGAACCCGAAAGACCGAATAATATCTTATCCTCGTTCAAACGGTTAGGATTACCTTGTGTGGAAGGCATCACCCCCTTGGGCATATAAGTCAGACGTCCGGCATACAGCAATGAAGGGATATGCCAGTCATCACTCATCGTCTTTGAAGCTGTATTCACGGAAGCTCCGGTTCCATTGAACAAGCCGACTTCATAACCGAACTTATCTGCCACCAGACCGTGAACTTCAACACCCAGGTCAAATCCCGTACCGATATTAGGCGTCACGGCATTCAACGAATAAGGCAAAATTACAGAAGACGTCAGAGAAACCGGCAACTGGGGAAGCAGTGTTTCGCCAAGAGTTGTCAGATAGGCATGCGAGAATGGAGTCTTGAACTTTCCGACACGAATCGCAAATTGTTTTTTCAGCTGTACATCGAACCACGCCTGCTGTAACAGCGCTCCTCCACTTGCAGCAGCATTGATGGACAGATTGAAAGCCACTTTTCCAAAAGCCTTGCCAGTAAAGCCAAGTACGGCATAAGGAATGGAAAAACCCGAATTGGCAATATTATCTTGGTTATAAGCCTTATCCAAGCCTTCATCATCATACCAATTGAAATTAGCACTCGTTTGTACCAACAGATAAGGCTTGAAAACAAAATCACCTTTCTTTGTTTCAATGGTAAAACCTTCTCTTCCGGCCAATGACACTACACCATTCTCCGTATCTTCCTCATGTTGCGCCATAGCGGTCAAAGGCAAAACAGCCAGCATGGCGACATATAAAAATTTCTTCATAATTACTTTTTATATAAAGCTTATTAGTTCTAAAGTGAATTTAAAAATGCAATCAGGGCATCACGGTCATCCTTACTCATGTTCTTAAAGAGATTTTTCGATGCTTCTCCCTCTCCCCCATGCCACATTATGGCTTCAACAAGATTGCGGGCACGACCATCGTGCAAGAAGTAGGTATGTCCGTTTACCTTTTCCTGAAGCCCGATACCCCAAAGCGGAGTAGTGCGCCATTCATTGCCACGCGCCAACCCACTTACATAGTTATCATTCAGACCGACTCCCATAATTTCGGAGCCCATATCATGCAGCAAAAAATCCGAATAGGGGTGAATTGTCTGACTTCCCAACCATGGCAAACGGGTACCGTTCAACAGCACGGAGCCCCGAGGCCTGGTATGCAACGTGGTGACATGGCAAAGATGGCACTTGGCTTTATAGAAATTCTGTTCTCCCCTTATCACCTGCGGGTCATTCACATTACGCCGTGCAGGAACACCAAGACTCTGCATATACAAGTCAACATCTTCCATATCTTCTGTAGAAACATCCAGCTGGGCATAAGAAAGCCCCATCATGCTGCCTTGATTCACCTGGGACTGCCCCTCGCATATCTCTTCCGGATAGCGGCTATTGGTAACACCCATATCACTTGAAAAACCAAGTTCAACAGTCAAATCCGCATGTTGAGCCTTATTTCCCGACAGCCCCAAGCTTCTCACACCACGTTCGGTAATGTAATTGCAACGGCCACTTATACCATACTCCGGATAATTACTTTTTGCAGCAAGCGCTTCAATCTCCGTAGGTTCCAAAGCCATCATTTGCCCCATACCGACATGTCTCAACGGGATACGCACCGTACAGAACATATCTTCAGGCTTTATACTGTCAGCATACCATTCGGATATGGAATAAGCCGGTCTGCAAAGTTCATACTTCTCTCCGTCGGGAAAGGTAAAAGTCTCATAAGTATACTCCACAGAAAGCTTCCCCTCCGGTTTCACTCCATAAATTGCCTGGTCATGGAGGACACGACCATAATCCTGAAAAAACGCACCATTCTTGCGGCTTATATAAACCAGCATCGAGGAAAACCCGTAACTACCCGATCCACCTTCACTCCACAGCGTCGGTTTGGTACGGCCGGCATTACGATGACAACTGCCACAAGAATACCCCGCATAGACCGGGCCAAGACCACCTCCCATGCCATTGCTACTCGTACGCACATCATCGTAAAGCCCGTCACCATCATTAAAGCGACTGTTGTAAACACCCGACACCCAGTCTGCCGGTGAATCATAGGCCTTGGATGAATTCATGAAGATTGTGGACGTTCCGGCAGACAGAGCGTATCCTTCAGGAATCTCTATATCCAACACGTCAATCCCATCATCATCACAAGCAGTCAAACCTGCCGACAAACAAAGGAGAAGACATGAATATCTCATTAAACGATTCATCATCTTTATCTACTTTTTAATAATGGCATATCCAAACATGCCAAAGAAGTAAAGGCAGGATTCTCCAAATCCTCCCCTTTACTTCTTGAGTATTGTTTATAAATAATTCTTATTTAACTGTACGAGGCTTGCCATCCTTGAAAAGCAGGAATTCCAAAGTATGGAATCCGCGTACATTTTGAGCAGATTCAACTTTTGCATCATCATCACCCTCGCTCCATTCCAAATCGCCCCATTTCTGGGAATTCAGAATCTGGACAATGGCGTTCTGGTCCAAAGGCCAACTATCCATATTCGGGTCAAGTCCCAGCTCATCCACCGGCCCAAATAGGAACGCCTCACTTTCCTCCCAAGGTTCACGGGCTGTTATCCAAGCATTGCATGCCGTCTCAAAAGCACTGTTAGAGGGATTGTTGGCAAGAGCCACCACAGCGTCATACAGCGTACTATTCTTCTCCTTCAAATCCTTATAGGTAGGCAAAACCACAACATTGACATAATTTTCAACAATCGGGTCAAGTGCTTCATTGCTGTTAATGGTGCTATTGTCCCTGATATAAGGTTTCAACTCCTTATCCAATACACTTTCCAGTTCTTCACAAGCCTTGATAGCCGCTACCGTTTCCTGACTGTTGATATTATTACGGAAAGGTTGGGGAATAGCCTGAATAGCCGATGCTGCCGTAGTGATAGCTGCCGACACTTTCGTATCCAACTCCGCATTGACTCCAGCCACCAATTTTGAAATTGACTTGTCGCTCACCTTACCGTCCAAGGAGCCGTAATAGGCATTGCGGATTGAGTAAATATTATTGGTATAATCATCACGGGAATGCCAGCTATACCATGACTCAACAGCATAGAGGGCCTCTGTAACATTGTTTGCCATATATTTATTATATGGATCACCAATCTTCGTCTCACCTACCTCATTGGAGATTTCAACACAACCGTCGATAACCTGCTCTATACAGTTCCAGGCACTTGAAAAGTTATAGGCACCATTATGAGCTTTGAAGGAAGTTGCAAAACTTGCCCCACCCTTATAACTCGTATTCCAAGAATCATAAAGATTGGTGGCATCTGCCTTCAACAAAGCCGCCACATTTCTCATGTAGTTGTGCCAACTTGCCGCATTCTCCGAGTTATACTCAATGTCAGCAGGATTAACTGTACTGTTGTCATCATCATCGCTACAAGCAGTAGCCGTAAATGCCAGCCCTAATACCAAAGCTGCCGCATAAAAGAAATTTTTCCTCATCTGTATAAAATTAATTGATTACTATTCATCTACTTCTTGACAAACCAACCGATATAGGCAATACCAATCGAAAACTCATTTTCACTATTATACTTGCCAGTTCCAAAAACCTTGTTTGTTCCGATTTGGCGGGTAGTGTAGTCAGCCTTTACCACCAGATTAGGCAAGGCATACCAATTCAATCCAGCAGTCCACATGCTTACCTGACAACGTTTCTCCATTATCTGGCTGGCCTCTCCCTTTTCTTGCGGATTATAATATTCATAACGTGCAAAGGGGTAGATAACCGGAACTTTCCTGTTTCCTTTGAAGAAAGCGCTGATATTCAAACCGGCCTCGGCTGCATAACTGACTACATTCTTTGCAATGGGGGTTATACGGCTGTAAGGAGATTTATTCGACAATTTGGTATTTGCCTCACTAAGCTTCGCTGAATTACCCAAATTTCCGTATACCATATTGGCACGGGCAACCACATATTTATTACGGTATTGGGCATCTGCCGTATAAATTCTTACCGGAATCTTACCGGTAGACGAATAAGTATCCGCTTTGTCAGAATTGGAACCGGCATCAGCGCAGTAATAGAACGAAGCACCTATACGCAACCCCGGAACCCCCTTATAGTCCAGACGAGCCACATAGCCCGGTGAAGTAAAGTTGTCTTCTTCAAAGATGCCTTGTTTGCCACTTGCTATCCAGGTGTTACGGTCAAAGCCATTGGCATTCAGACCGGCCACTATCATGGCCTGATAATCAAAGCTGGCATATCCTTTTCCAAAAGAACCAAAAAACTCGAGTCCGTTTTCATGCCACGTAGAAGGAAGGATGGTTGTCTCTCCTTCCGGCCGATAAGTTCCAAAGAAATTGATTGGTTCATGATGGGCGTTGGTCAATCCTACCGGGACAATGATGTGACCGGCACGTATGTTGAATTGTGGAACAATTAAACGGGTAATGTGGAATTGCTCGATAGCCACTTCGCCACCCTTTTCCACCTCCGTTTCATACTCACCGTTTTCCGTATTCTCAAGTTCATAAGCAGTACCCGTACCACCGGATTCAAACTCGATTTCAGCACCGAGTATCCATTTGGAATTGAACTTGTAATCCAGAGCCAACACGAAACGGGGTATAGAAATTGTATTCCTATGTTTGTCTGGATTGCCTTCAGGCGCACCATAGAAACGGTTAATACCATAATCCTTAAAACTTGCAACCATTTCTCCGTATCCACCGAAACGGAATTTCTTGTAGTTGTCGCCATCATTCGCTACTTTTTCCTTTTTCTCTTTGTCTGTTGAAATCTCCGTACTCTCTGCTGCAGAAGTAACTTTTTCAGGTTCAGCAGCCTGCAAAGCATTGGCAGAAAGCAAAAAACATAAAACGAATAAGCCAGTTAATTTTCTCATCTTTTATCTTAATTTTTGTTGGGAGCAAAGGTAGAGGTAGTTAAAAAGGAGAACAATACCTAAAAATTGCGAAAAGAAGAGAAAGAGTAACCATTAGTAGGTAATGGCAGATTTATAACAACAAATAAAGATGAAAAAGGAGGATAAATGGTAAAAGAACTATTAAAATGCTAATCCACGTAACGAGCACGATAAGCAGGGCCGTACCTTCCAGAATACGGTCAAGCACAGTGGGTTGGAAACGGACATTAGGGCAATTCTTGCCGGAATAAGGACCAAGATTAATCATATTATCTACGATTTAGAATCTGTTATTACTAATCCTCCTTTGCTTTCTCTTCAGACGGAGGAGGATTCTTGGACTTCTTCATCCGCCCACTCTTCCGCAATGCTTCAGCGATAATCCACTGAAGCTGTCCATTGGTACTACGGAACTCGTCGGCTGCCCATTTTTCAATGGCATCCATCGTTGCAGCATCCACACGGAGGACAAAGCTTTTGGTTGAAGTTTCTTTTTTAGCCACTATTTATTTACTATTTAACAATTTACGATTTATGATTGAAGTTACTTTGATATAACCAAGTACCAATCAAAGAGTATTCTGCTTGCCCCGCACGAAGGAGGCAATGTCATCCATAACATATGCCGGGACGGGCGAAGCATGGCTATACTCAAACGGAGTCGCCTTGCCGCTGCCTTCCTGCAACAAGTGATTCAATTTCGGATAAGATTTGAAGTACGCATTCTTACAATGCAACAGACCGGAACGCCATAAACCGAAGTCTTCCATAGTCACTTGATAATCTCTCTCCCCTTGAAGAACAAATATGGGCAGCTTTAGTTTAGCGGCAACCTCCACCGGTTTGTAAGCGTTGGCAAACAGCCAATAGGAGCGGGGCTGCCCCAACGGTAAGGGAATTGCCTCATCGAACTCTTCGGTACCAAGCTTTTTGACATTCACCAACTGTTGTTTCAGTTCATCAAGTTGAGCCTTTACATTGACTGAAGAATCCGTCAAAGAAGAGGTATAATAAAACTGTTCCTCAAGAGCATCTTCAAGCGGTCTTGCCAGTCCGGCAAGGATAATGATACCTGCCAAACCTTTCGAACGCCCGGCAATACGGGGAGCCAATGTACCTCCCAGGCTGTGCCCCAACACATACACACTGTCAGGAGCCAGCTCGGGCAAAGCCCTTACCTGCTCCACTATGGCAACGGCATCGTCCACGGCCTCAGTATCATAATCGAGTTCGCGACCGGCAGGAACGCAAGCCGCACCATATGCTTTTGTCCGTTTTTCATAGCGGACGACGGCAATGCCGCGTTCCGCCAATCCCCAGGCCAGGTCACGGAAAGGCTTGTTGGGACCTATCGTCTCGTCACGGTCGTGAGGACCGGAACCATGTACCAGAATAACACAAGGAACCCTGCATACATCCGAACCGACTGCCCTCTTGGGCAAAGTCAACGTTCCGGGAAGCTTGTAGCCGTCGGCTCCCAGCGTAATATCCCTTTCATCCATTTTTGTCTTATCATAGGCTACCGGTTGGGCAGTGCTAACAGCAGGTGCAGGGACTAGCCGGATTGTATTCAGTGCCCCGTCAGCATCAAAAGCCACTAGAAAGCGGAGATTATAACGTTCAAATTCCACATCGGAATAATAGATAGTAATTCCCTGGGCAGAATCGGTCTTCCATTCTCCTTTTGATATGGATTTACCAAACATTTTCTCTGCTTGCCGGAAAGAATCATTGAAGAGTGCCGGAGCCAGTTTCTCCTGCAACTCCCGGTTCAATGCCGCATGGATGCTGTCACCTTGCCCTGCCACAAACAATTCATAAATGTGCTGCGCGCGCGCAGTATTCGCATCTTGTGCAAAGCCCCCATATACATTGCCCAGCAAGAGCAGTATAAGAGCCCACCGTCCTATGCCTCCCATCTCTTTCATCCGTATCCTTTATCAATGGTTCAACGTTCCCGTATTGACTACCGGTTGGGCAGCCTCGTCCGCACAAAGCACTACCAACAGATTGCTGACCATTGCTGCTTTCTTGTCTTCGTCCAGTTCAACAATTTCTTCTTCAGAAAGTTTATGGAGCGCCATTTTTACCATAGAGACTGCCCCTTCCACAATCTTCTCGCGTGCCGTAATAATGGCAGATGCTTGCTGGCGACGCAGCATCACAGCGGCAATTTCGGGCGCATATGCCAGATAGTTGATACGCGCTTCCACCACTTCCATACCTGCCATGGCCAGGCGTTCATTCAATTTCTGCTCCAGCTGTTCATTGATTTCCTCACCGCCCGAACGAAGTGTCAACTCTTCCGTATCAGCCTCATTATCATCATAGGCATACTGACCGGCAACCTGGCGAAGAGCGGCATCACTCTGTATCATGACGAAATTCTCGAACGCATTCATACGGTTGGCCACCGCATTGCCAAGACTGACCTGGTTCGCATTACCCGCTGTCGGAGCGGATGCAGCCATTGTTTGTGAATCAATCTCAAACATGGCTTTATAGGTGTCCTTCAGCTTCCACACCAATACCAGTCCTATAAGAATAGGATTACCAATCTTATCGTTCACCTTTATCGGCTCCACATCCAGGTTGCGTGCACGAAGCGAAAGCTTCTTCTTATTAAGGAAAGGGTTTACCCAGAAAAAGCCGGTCTCTTTGAATGTTCCCTTGTACTTGCCAAAGAACACCATGGCACGCGCCTCGTTCGGTTCCAGCTCCATATAGCCGGCAAACATAATGAACCATACCAGACACAGACACACCGAAAGGATCAAGGTAGGCACAGAAATGAGAAACCCAAAGATTATCACCGCCGTAAGCACTACCAAATGAAGGAACAAGGCCAGAAAGCCATTCATCTTGAAACCACTGAAACTACACTCTTTTGTTTCCATATTCTATAAATTTAATTGATATCATAACGATATCACAAATATATCAATTAAAATTAGAGAAGTACAAAGAAACAAGGGAGTTAACATATAGTATTAAGGATTATTAAGAACATGTATTCCCAGTATATAAAAATTCCGCTTGAGGGCCATAACTCACCCTCAAGCGGAAAACTTTTTTTGACTCTGTCAGTGATGTATCAAGACTGAATGACAAAAGACCGGCGCAGCAAATCAGCAGTTTGCGAGCTACCGCCCACCATCAGTTCATAGCTGCCTTCGGAAACGCACATGGCATTGCTTTGCGGATTCCACCACACCAACTCTTTATCACCCAAATCAAACTCTACATCGACCGTCTTTCCTGCCGGGATATGTACCCGCTTGAAAGCACGCAATGCCTTGCTCGGTCCTTCTACATCATCGTTTTTCTTCAAATAGACCTGCACAACCTCTTCACCGTCACATTTGCCGGTATTGGTTACGGGGACACTCAATCTCAATTTCTCACCGGACTTTATATTATCCGAACCAAGCACCACAGCGCCATAGCTGAAAGAGGTATAGCTCAATCCATGACCGAAGGGGAAAAGCGGTTCCTGGGTCATGTAACGGTAAGTCCGGCCCGTCATATTATAATCCTCAAAATCTGGAAGCTGTGACACATTACGGTAGAAGGTTACCGGCAAGCGTCCTGCCGGATTGTAATCACCGAACAAGACTTCAGCTACAGCCGTACCGCCTGCCTGACCGGGATACCATGCCTGCAGGATAGCTCCACACCTCCCGGTTTCCGGCTCCAAGCCGATAGGAGAACCTGAACAGTTCACCAACACCACCTTTTTACCGGCATGGTGCAAAGCGGCAATCAGTTCCCGCTGGACAGCAGGCAACTCAATATCAGTACGGTCGCCTCCTCTGAATCCGGGAAGCTCAACACCCATCTCCTCGCCTTCGAGGTTCGGAGAGACTCCTCCCACAAAGACCACGATATCAGCATCCTTTACACGCTCCACAGATTTTCTCACATCCACTTCATTCTTAAATCCGAGGTCGAAGTTCAGCTGTGCATCGCTACGGAAATATTCAAAATCCAATTCAACGTCATACGTTTTTCCTGCTTGTACCTGCAAAGTATAAGCACTCTTCTGCCCACCGTGCTGATTGGAGAATCCTCTCACTTCCTCCCCATTTATCCGCAATCTCCCTGAGCCATAAGCATAGATGTCAAAGACCACCTCTCCCGACTGGTCGGGAGTGAATACGCTGTTGTAGGTAGCCGAGAAGTCGGTAAGGTTCACACCCGGAGCAAAAACCGTGGCACCGGATGTACAAAAATGGAAAGGAGTGGTCACTTGGGCAGTAGTGACTGGCTCACCGTCACGAGTCACGTTATTCCAGTAGCGTGCAGTAAATCCGGGTTTCCCGTCGGCAGTCTTGCAACGGTTGAAGACGCTCTGTATCTGAGCTCTCTCCACCCATCCGCAGCCTTGTTCATAAATAAGCCGATCATCACTCCCCAAAGCTTTTCTAATTCCGTCCAGAATGGTAACTGTGTGCGGAGGCATACCGTTATAATTTCCCCACTGCATCACAGAATCATTGGCATTCGGACCCATCACGGCTATAGTCAGCCCTCCACGCTTCAACGGCAAGGTATTATCCTTGTTCATAAGCAGTGTCATTGACTTGCGCGCCATGTCGAGCGCCAGAGAATCGTGTCCGGCAGAAGCCACCACAGAAAAAGGAATGCCGGTCCAGGACACCTTCTCCGGCTCGTCCATTTCACCCAAGGCAAAGCGAGCCGTCAAAAGACGCTTGACTGCTACATCCACTGCTTTTTCATCAATCTTTCCCTGCTTCACCGCTTCTACCAGGGCCTCGTAACTCGAACCGCACTCCAAGTCAGTCCCACTCTGCACCGCAGCCGCCGAAGCGGACTCTGCATCAGGATGCGTCTTATGACCATAGTCTCTGTAAAAATCGGCAATAGCTCCACAGTCCGAAAGGACAATACCGTCAAATCCCCACTCATCGCGCAAAATCTGCATCAGCAGGCGGTCGCTACCGCAGCAAGGATCGCCCTCAAAACGGTTGTAGGCACACATCACCTCCTTCACTTTTCCTTCTTTCACCAAAGCCTCAAAAGGAGGAAGATAAGTTTCATACAAATCACGGGGCTTGATATTTTCCGCATTAAACTCATGGCGGTTCCATTCCGGACCGGAGTGTACGGCAAAGTGCTTGGCACAAGCATGCAGCTTGTCATATTTTCCATCGTTCGTGCCCTGCAAACCCTTTACAACCATCACCCCCATACGGCTGGTCAGATAAGGGTCTTCCCCATAAGTCTCTATACCCCTTCCCCAGCGAGGGTCGCGGTAGATGTTCACCGTAGGCGTCCACATTGTCAATCCTTGATAGCGTTCATGGCTTTCCTGGGATGCATAGTAGGCATTCTTGGCACGGGCCTCATCAGAAACAGCAGTAAATACCTCGTATACAGTCTCCGGCGAGAAAGATGCCGCCATACCAATCGGTTGGGGAAACACTGTGGCCAGCCCGGCACGCGCCACTCCATGCAACGCTTCATTCCACCAGTTATAGGGCTTGATGCCCAGACGTTCCACTGGTTTGGAGCTGTCCATCATCAAGGACACCTTCTCTTCGAGCGTCAGTTCCTTCAGCAAAAGTCCGGCACGCTCTTCTGCCGGCAGAGATGCATTCTTGTAAGTAGCCTGCCCGCATCCCGACAATAGGAAGAGTGGCAAAAGGTAAAGAAGTTTCTGTTTCATCATGGTTTCATATTAGGCAATTATCTATTCAAAAGACAAAGATAAGTATATTGATTAAATTTCAAACTTCAAAAGAATGATTCATTATGCAACGTACTGCCTAAAAGGCAGTACGTTTTCTTCACATATATGTTTAATTGCCGTTGAATTATTACGTCAATCACATATATATTTAAAGGAGTGCATGCAACGAATATCTGCAGATGAAGTCCCGACATACACATTGAATACTCCCGGTTCAGCTATCCATCGATGGCTTGCCTCATCAAAAAACTTCAAATCATCAGGAGTGATAACAAATTCCACTTGAACAGTTTCATCAGGTTCGACCTCTACTTTTGTAAAATGCTTCAACTCTTTCAATGGACGGACAACGCTACACACCGGATCTCCAAGATAAAGTTGTACCACTTCTTTACCAATCTTCGTACCCGTATTAGTCAAAGGTACTGTTACCTTGATACTTCCTTTTTCATCCATCGTCTTCGATGACAGCCGAGACTTGCCGTATTTGAAAGAAGTGTAACTCAATCCATGCCCAAAACTAAAAAGAGCCGGAATCTTCTTTGTATCGTGCCAACGATAACCTACTAAAATATCATCTTTATACTCTTCTTTAGGATTGACACCGACATTGCGCTGATAATCCGTCAAAGACACATCGTCCTTGCCAGTATCGATACCCGGATAAGCCTCTTCACCAAAAAAGTGCGCCGAACAATCGCTTAACTTCACCGGGAAAGAATAAGGCAGTTTACCCGATGGATTCACTTTACCACTGATAACATCTGCAATCGACGCTCCTCCCATAGTCCCCAAATAAGAAATATGCAGGATTGCAGGCACTTTCTGCAACCACGGCATAGCATAAGCATTGCCACTGATATTGGCTATCACAAGATTTGGATTGACAGCAACAAGCTCTTCTATCAATTCATTTTGAGAAAAAGGTAAATTATACGACTTACGGTCAGTAGATTCACAATCCTGGAAAGCGTTTTTATTCAAACCTCCCACATAGATAACAACATCTGCCTGCCGTGCCTTTGCCACAGCCTCAGCACGCAAAGAGTCTATCACCGTCTGCCGCATTTCCTCCTCATGACCAAAAAAGGGACGGCCACATGCATAACCCTGGGTGTATTCTATCTTATCACCATATAGGGCACGCAGTGCATCAAGTGGAGAAATCATATCTTTTGGTTTCAATTCCGACGAACCGCCACCATCCGTAAGTCTACGGACAGCATTGTCACCAACCACCAATATCCGGTTATACTTATCAGCTTGTAATGGAAGAATGCCATTGTTCCGCAACAGTACGATGGACTCGTCACCTATTACTTTAGCCACATCATAATGTTCTTTGGTACAGAGTGAACCATACGGCTTATTCTGATTCAATGAAGTCCGGAAAATCAGACGCAGTATATTCCTCGCTTTCGCATCCACTGACGCCATCGGCAATTCCCCCTTCTTCAACATCTCCAGATAGGGGTCTGCCAAATAGTAGAGATTATACCCCAAGCTATTATCCGAAGTCAAACCGTTAGTATAAGACCCCATTTCGATGTCAAGACCATTAAGAGCAGCCTCTTTGGTGTCGTGAGCTCCTCCCCAATCCGTAATGACACAACCGTCAAAACCCCATTCATCACGTAGAATATCATTGAGCAGACGGGCATTATGGCAACAATGCTGGCCACGATACTTGTTATAAGCTCCCATGACGCTCCATGCTCCCCCTTCCACTATTGCCTGTTTGAAAGCAGGCAAATAGATTTCGTAAAGAGCACGGTCACTCACTTCAACGTCAACGGTACCACGCCACTGCTCCTGGTTGTTCAATGCAAAATGCTTCACACAAGCAGCAACACCGTTTTTTTGCAATTCCTTGACATAAGGAACCGCCATTACACCGGCAAGATAAGGGTCTTCACCCATATACTCAAAGTTACGCCCATTAAGGGGAGTACGGTAGATATTGACACCGGGACCTAACAATACGTCTTTCTTACGATAACGTGCCTCCTCGCCAATAGCCTTGCCATAGCGTGCAGCCATATCCGGATTCCAAGTAGCGGCAAGAGCCGTAAGAGCAGGAAAAGCCGTAATAGAGTCGTTGGTCCAACCCGCATAATTCCAAGTATTCCATTCAAACTCATGGCGAACTCCATGAGGTCCATCACTCATCCACAACTCTGGAATACCCAAACGGGGCACCCCTGCCGATGAGAACTTGCTCTGCGCATGGCAAAGTGCCACCTTTTCTTCAAGTGTCATACGGCTTAACGCATCCTCAACGCGCACTTCGATAGGCATATCAGGATTTTGATATATGGGTATCTGTGCACTAAGATTTGTGGCAGATGCAGCAAACAGCAGAAAAAATCGTAAAATGTAAGTATGCATTTTTCACTCTTTATTAGAAATTATTGAACTGTTACCAAGTCGACATAGTAACCGTGTCCCACACAAAGGAATCCGGCCTCAGCATTTATCTTGTCAATAACCTCTTGGGTGATAATCAGTTCGTAAACACCATCTTCACTGAATTCTATCTTATCCATCAGCCCTGTCCACCAACCGGTAGCAAGTTGCATCTGATGATATTCTGCTGTAGGCTCTATCGAATAATACACCCGCAAAATAGTTCCCGGCTTAAGGGCAGTCATCACTTCTTGAGGAATCAGGTTGAACGATTTGTTCGGATCACCGTCCGCTTTGTCCCAAGACACATAATGATGGCCTTCCCATAGGGCTTTCTCAGAAGAGATAGTAACTTTCTGTTCTGTAGTAACTTCACCATTGGCATAGAACTGTATACTCTCACCGGTCTTGGTCTTACCAGTCACTGTATATTCCCCTTCTGCCAGTTCCGGGCAAATCAGCGTGAGAGAAGTGGCAGTTTGCTCTGCAAATTCCACTACCTCCACATCAGCTACCGCAACCGAGGCAACAGCATCAAGATTAATACCGGTCATTATCCATGCCGTACCAACGGTAGCACGGTTGGCTCCCATTGTAATCATAGCCCCTTTAGTCACTTTCACTTTATTGGCGCCATATTCATTTCCTTCGGCATCGATAAAAATAACCCGGTAATCTCCCTCCGACAAGCCGGCAGGCACAGTATATTCCACATAATTGCCATCTTCCGACTCCACATAAGTAATATCCGTGGCAGCCATCCCACCAATAAGAATGCTTTCCACTTTATCCAGGTTATCGCCGTAAAAACAAGCTTTATTACCGGGAGCCACAATACGTTCGAATGCCACTTCAGTGGCACTGGGGTCATCTGCTAAAGGATTTACCTGAATAAGCCCTTCACGGTAAGTGGATTTCCCAACAGTGGTGGTAGCTGTTATTTTAAGGTGATAAGTTCCTGCCATAAATTCCTTTTCTATTTCAGTACCGGTAGCCACTTCTTCTCCATCCACAAACCAAGTTACGGTAGTATAGTCCGCGGGAGTCACCGTGAGTTTCATCGAAAATTTGCCGTCACGACTGAAATTGGCAAATGTGGCCAGATTTCCATTGACCCGATCCGGAAAGGTAGGGTCGAGTATACGAGGCTCATCATTGGGCGTAGCCGTAGAGAACGGCTCTTCGTCGCTGCAGCTTGTCAAGAAGGCGTTGAATGCCAATATGGCAAACAGCATAACATATATCTTTTTCATATTGATAGTTAATTTGATGTTGAACAGAAATTATTGAACATTATTTTTATCCCACCACACAGGGGTATTCCAGCTATTATTACCTCCCATACGCTCCAGCGCTTCCTCATAGTTTTTCTTATTGTATGAAGATTCCAGCACAGGATAGCACAGACGGACCGGGATAGCCGCCCCCCCAGTAAGAACCTGGCTGAAGCCATACTCTGCAGGAGACTTTAGCTGTGGGTAGTTGGAACGGCGTAAATTAGCCCAACACTCCAACGGATTGGTGAAATGCAGAATCCATGCCTGCGTATTGATAGATGCCTTTTTCTGCTCTACCGTGTAACCAATGATGTTATTGGCCATATAGTTGTCAAACTCTTCATCAGTTATTTTATCACATCCGTAATTGTCCGTCAAGAAGTCCATAGCCGCACGTACACCTTTTCTATAATGCTCTTCTACGGAGCCAGCCACATTCCATCCTTTCAGAGCAGCTTCTGCCAGCAGGAAGTCCACTTCGGCCGAGGTTATAACCACTCCCGGGTTTTCACCCTCAAGAAAGTTACTTGCCAACTTGGGTTCCGTTTCTGTATCCATGGAAATCTTTTCAATGGCAGGATTGCTTTCCTGCAATTCTTTTATAAGGTCGCTCTCGTACGCTTCGGGCCAAGGTTCATAGAAGAATGCACCTGGATCGCGCGGATGCGCCATATTTTTAGCCAATACCTCTTCAGTGATATCAATGCGCCCTTCAGTACTGGTTGTACTCATTATCTGGTCAAAGTAGAACCGTATGATAGCAAAAAACCGAGGGTCACCAGTATTGAACAACTGATTATAAAAAGTAGAGCAGATAAAACTGGGGTTATTGCGAGGGTCGTTACCATACAGCCGCTGTGATAAAGCGTTGCGACGATAGTCGGAATAGCTTTCGCCACCAAAGTCAAAAGCAATATCCAAATAAGGAATCAGTGCGTCATCAGCACCAGAGGCAATGATACCACCATCTGCAGCCAAAGCTTTTTCAAACTCTTCTTGGGCCTTCTGTGGGTTGGCATCCGAGATACGCATAGCATAACGCAGGCGGAGTGAATTGGCAAACTTCTTCCATTTGTTTATATCACCGTTATAAATGACATCTCCGGTGATGCGGTCCTTGGTACCATCAAAAGCTGTTACGGCAGCGTCGAGCTCCGCAAAAAAGTCATTGTATATCTCTTCTTGCGTGTCATATCTAGGCGTGAACTTACCATCGATAAAGCCTTTTCCCGCTTCAAAGTAAGGTACATCACCATAAATATCAGTAAGATGAGACATTAGATAGACACGATAGATGCGGACAGCCGCATTGATGTTCACCTTCTCTTCATCATCCATAGTACGTGCCTGCGCATCGGTAAGGTCCTTGATATTTTTCAAATAGTAGTTCTGCCAGATATGCCCCATCTCGTTAAGATCAAGTGTATGGCGGCCACCATAGTTCGTGGTATTCCAGCAGCCCATCAACTGCTGATTGAAGGCATAAATATAACTACGGTAAGTTTCACTCACCTCCAAATCTCCATAGGTATGAAGCTGGGCAGTGGTAAGTTGTGCGTTAGGATCGATGGTGTCAGCCTTTGAAGGATCGGTATTCATGCTCTCCATATACTCATCGCTGCAGGAAACGAAAAACAAAGTACATGCCGCCAACGCCATTGTGATATATGATTTATAGTGTCTCATTGTATATCTCTTTTTTAGTAAATGTATCTGATAAATTTCATGGGGTCTCTTAAAATTTCACATTGACATTGAAACCGTAACTCTTGCGTGAAGGCAGCGAACCATACTCCATACCCATACCGGTGGTATTGTTGTAGTTGGAGTCCGGGTCAATGTTCGGAATATTCTTCCAGACAATGAACGGATTACGGGCAACAAACGATATAGTTAGTCCGTCTACCACATTCTTCAGCCAAGCCTTGGGCAAGGTGTAGCTCAATGTAATTTCGCGACACTTCACATAAGAGTTATCATAGATAAACATGGAAGGGGCATTGCGACAAACACTCATCCAGTATTTCTCGGGATTAATCACAATGTCATTTTCACGATAAGTGCCGTCACCATTGTCTATCACACCCGGAGCAATAAAACCGCCGGTGGGTATCCAGTCAGGAGAATCCTTGGCATAGCCTGCTGCCTGACGGGCCTCTTCAGACTTATACCATGCTTCACGCCCTTCCAAAGTGGCCATGCTCTTGCCTGTTTCATGCGCGGCCCGAGCTGACATAGAATAAAGGTCTGCTCCCACCTTCACATCAAACACGGCAGAAAGTGAAATATTCTTGTAGGAGAAGTTGGTATAGACACCGCCAGTCCAGTCCCAGGACGCATTTCCCAGTACATGGTTGCTCTTGTCGTACATAGGCAATCCGGTTGAGGGATCGATAAGAATATCACCATTTTCGTTACGCTGGAAGTCGGGACCTACGATAGAGCCGAAATTCTCACCTACCTTGGCAGCCACTTGTACGTCAAGCCATGTAGCCTTTTCCAGTTCAAACATATCCATGTCGTCCACCAGTTTCTTCACCTTATTACTATTCTTCGAGAAGTTGAAATTCAAATCCCAAGAGAAGTCTTTCGTTTGAATCGGACGAGTGTTCAGAGCTATTTCCACACCTTTATTCTCAATTTCACCCGCATTAATCAAACGATAGCCGTAGCCGGAAGTCGAGGAGCTGGCCATACCCATAATCTGATTCTTGCTAAGCTGGCTGTAATAAGTGAAGTCCAAGCCGATACGGTTCTTCAAGAATTTCAGTTCCAGACCCATTTCGAATGAATTGGTCTTGGTAGGTTTCAAATCCTTATTGGGGATAGTACCGTTACTGATATAACCAATAGTATAACCGGGATAAGCAAACTTAGACTTGGTATACACCAATCCGAGCTGATATGGATCGGTATCACTACCAACTTGCGCCCATGACATACGCACTTTACCATAAGGAAGTTTGTCACCCAACTTCAGCAACTCGGAGAATACAAAGCTACCGGAGAAAGAAGGATAGATATACATGTTATTACTGATGGGTAATGTGGAAGACTGGTCGCCACGAAGGGTTGCATCAAAGTAAAGCATGTGCTTCCAACCCAAGTTAACGGCACCATAAATAGAGTTAATCTGCTTACGATAACTGTAAGGCTCTACACTTACTTCATTGAAGCTCATCAAAGCCACCACATCGCGAATCTTCATGTCCTTGGCAGTAGTGACTATAGTCTGGTTATTCACTTTGTACAAGTTACCTCCCAATGTCGCATTAAAGTCGAAATTCCCCCAAGAGTTATTATAGAGGGCCAGAAGCTCGAAGTTATACATGCGATTACGGAAATTATTATTCTGCAAGTAACCGGATTCATATCCCGGCGTGGTAGGAGCCTTGTAGTCTTCAAAAGTAAACCAATTAAGCTCAGCTCCTGCTGTTCCTTGTACCTTCAGGTGTTGAGTGATGTTCCAGACAACCTTACCATTGAAACGGAATTGGTCTTTCTTAGAGCTGTTTGAGTTCTTGTAAACATCCCAATAAGGATTCACATTATAAGGGTCCATACCATTCCAGTTGGCATATTCACCATTGGCATCCTGATAAGACTTGAGCCATGCCTGGTCATAAGTGGTGGCCAAAGTCATTAAATTCTTTCCAATATTCGATTTGCTGTCTCCCAATGCAGGACGATTTTTCACATCTTCACGGGTATAGTTAACACTGAAATCCAAGTCAAACTTCCCGGCACTGGTATTGGCGCGCAAATTGAAGATGTCCCTGCTCATGTGAGTCTTTGGCACAATATCCTTATTGCGCATATCAGTATAGGTGAAACGAATACCGGTCTTGCCATTATTCACCCCGATGATAGCACTGTTAGTTGCAGTAAAGCCTGTGCGGAAGAACTGGGAAGTATTGTCAGGAACTATCAGGTAAGGACGTTCCACACCATCAAAATACTTAAGCATATTGGTACCGTCAGCTTTGGCACCCCAGCTCATGTTCGTATTAGACACCGCGTTAATGGGATAAGTTCCGTTGGCACCCATACCGTAGACCTGCTGAACATCATCCCATTTAGCCAACTGAGTATCAAAAGTCAGCGTTCCGTTGTATTCCACGCTAACCTTATCCTTATTGGCCTTTTTGGTCGTGATAAGAATCACACCGTGGCTGGCACGACTACCATAAAGAGCCGAGGCAGCAGGTCCTTTCAGCACCGACATGCTTTCAATGTCATCAGGATTGACACTGGAAATACCGTCACCAAGGTCAAAACCGCCGTAAGTACCGGCACTACCAAAATTGGTATTATCCAAAGGTACACCGTCTATCACATACAAAGGCTGATTATTACCAGTCATCTCTGTACTACCACGTAATATCACACGGGAAGAACCGGAAGCTCCACCTGCAGTCTGGGTCACTACTAAACCTGGAACACGGCCCGCCATTGAATTGATGACATTCGTTTCTTTGGCCTTGGTCAACGCTTCACCCTGCACTTCAGCCACACCATATCCCAGAGCCTTACGTTCGCGCTTAATACCTAAAGCAGTTACGACCACTTCACTCAGCATCTTGCTGTCTTCTTCAAGTACAATGTTCAATGGAGCATTACCAGCCTTTACTTCTTGCTGTTTGTATCCTACAAAACTGATGATTAATGTTGCTCCAGGTTTAACATTCAGACTGAATTTACCATCCAGGTCAGTAACTACACCATTGCTGGTTCCTTTTTCAACAACAGAGGCTCCTATCACCGGACCAAACTCATCATTCACAATACCTGTTACTTTGTTGCTTTGCTGTTCTATTGCAAAATTTTCAAATGAAGCAGCCCTCACTTGCGAAAAACCTCCCCACAAACAGAGAGTAAGTGTGCCGCAGAGTAACGTGTTTTTACATTTCTTTACTTTCATAATATTAATAATAAAATTTGTAAACCAGATTCTCGGTTAGGCCGCAAAGTTCATTAAAGTATCCATTCATCAGGTTTGAATCCCCACATATCAGGTTTGAATTCTTACATTTTATCACAAGGCTCTGATTTTCAATACAAATACTTTCAACAATTCGAACTTATTGGATTATTGTTTTGAACATTCACAGAGTTAATGTACTTTTGTACTCGTTAACCAACATTGCATAGCAAATGTATATCTGCACTAAACAAACTCTACAGACTCTGGTCTTGCTTTTCTTCATGCTGTTCTCAATCACAGCCCATGCAGACAAGCATATCCAGCGTTTTTCCAGCCTACAATTTGGTACAGAAGAGGGGTTGAACAGCCTACGGGTCTTTTCCATCGCAACAGACAAGTCAGGAGCTATATGGATGGGCACACTTGATGGAATCAACCGTTTCAACGGGCGCTCGATGAAAAGCTATAAATTAGGGACCAACCAAAGGTTTTCCGATGCCTCAGGAAGTACTACCATGTTAACCATAAGCCCCAACAATTCACTTTATGCTTATAATAACGTAGGACGGATTTACAGATATAACCTGCTTACCGATCAATTTGAGCTCTACCTTGATTTAGCCGAACATATTTATATGGGCCTGGTTCTCCATTACCTTTTTATTGACTCTCAGGAACAGTTGTGGATAGGGCTCAATAGCGGTCTCTACTGTTGTCTATTAGGTGAAACGCCCCAACTTATTGATTCCGACTGCCATGTGACCTATATCACAGAATTACCTCAAAGTATGGCCATAGGTACCACATGTGACTTACGTATCTATTCCAAGGATAGGAATTTATTACAAAAACTCTGCCCGGACACCTATGTACAAAGTCTCCTACCACTTCCAAACAAGGAGATATTATTAATAGGTACTTTCAACTGTGGAGTGAAAAGTATCAGTCTCAGTTCATGGCAAGAGCAGCCTGTCAAAAACGGTTCTCTCCCTCACACTCCTATCCGTTCCATGATAGAAATGACACCGTCCACCGTTTTATTGGGTTTTGATGGAGATGGAGTGTACACCTACAACTTATCCAGCGGCGAAGCGGAGCCACTCTTCACGCGCACCAACCGGATGCTTACTGCCATGGGAGTGTATTCCCTATGCCGAGATTGCGAAGACAATATATGGATAGGGACTTATACCGGCGGGGCATTTCTCATGATGCCCGAGGAAACCAGTACAACTTTACTGAGACATCGCAAAGGAGAAGAACCATCCTTAGCCGATGACAATGTAAATGCATTCTGCGAACAAAGCAACGGTGAATTGTGGATTGCCACCGATAATGGTATCAGCATATACAATCCCCCAAATAACCGATGCAGGCAGATACTTCCAGGCAATGTGGTATTAAGTATCTCCATCGATTCCCAGGATATCATCGCTGCAGGCACTTATGGCAATGGAGTCTTTCTTCTCAACAGCCAGGGAGAAATTTTACATCATTACTTAAGCACCAACAGCAGTTTGCCTTCCGACTACCTCTCTACAGTACAGTTTGATACAGACAGAGATTTATGGATAGGGACAATGGACAACCAGTTGTTGCAACTGGAGCACCCTACCCGGCAGTGGAAATCGTACAACGTAATTAAAGCACGTTGCATAGCACAAAAGGATGCACATACCATTGCTGTAGGCACAGTGGACGGGCTGGTACTGATAAACAAACAAACAGGGAAACAGGCACATATATTTAAGAGCACCGACAACAAAGGGGAGGATTTCAATGCTTTCATTCAATCCATAGCATTTATAGACGATGAACAAGCATGGCTGGGAAGTGATGGCGGAGGCCTTTATTTGTGCAATCTGCAAACTCTTGAAAAAAGGGCTTTCTCTACCGAGCAACGTCTGCCCTCCAATCGTGTAAGTGCCTTGCTCATCGACCACAGCAAGATGTTATGGATAACTACCGACCACGGACTGGCCTGCCTTCCCCCACAGCCGTCCATGCAGATATACAACCAAAACTTTGAGCATGTGATGTCGAGATTCTACAACCGTTCCGCCGCTATCCTATTGGCAGATGGACGTGTAGCACTGGGAAGCACCACCGGAGTACTGATTTTCAAACCCCACATTTCACTCACTTCCTATCAGGCCCCGTCTTTACAGCTCACCAACTTCCGGATAGACAATATAGACAGCAGAGAATCCACAGACATGCGTCCAGAGCTCATGCAAATGCTGGCAGATAGCACCATCACTTTATCATACCGACACAATTCATTCACAATAGGATTTGAATCAGTAAGTTTCCGTTATCAGGAAGACATTGCATACGAATACATGCTTGAAGGGTTTGACCGTGACTGGAACAAGTTGGAAAACAATGAGCAACTGCGCTACACGAATGTATCACCAGGCAAATACCAACTTTGCATACGGTCATACAGCCTCAACAGCGGGCTTATATTAAGCAACCGGACAACAAGCATCACCATCTGCCAGCCATGGTGGAACACTTGGTGGGCTTGGCTATTATATACCATAACCCTATGCGGTATTATAGGAGTGATTATCAAAAGCAAACAGCAACAGTTGGTGCGCCACTATATGAACGAAAAGATTGCCTTCTTCGTAAGCATAGCCCACGACATCCGTACCCCACTTACGCTTGTCAAAGCTCCTTTGGACGAATTGCGTCAGGATTCCACACTTCATGCAGACGCCATCCGGTCTATAGGGCTGGCACATTCCAATCTCAACAAGCTACTGGACATATTATCACAGCTACTTGATTTTGAACGAATAGACCATTCCAGTATGAACCCCAAAATGGAGGCTGTGCCACTAAAACAGAATATCGACAACCTCTTCACTATCTTTCAACCGCTCTGCCAGCAGCAACAGAAAACATTGCAGGCAAGCAGCATTAACTGCCAGTTGGGGGTGTGGGCCGACAGTAAATTACTGGACCGGATACTTACCAACCTTCTATCCAACGCTCTTAAATACACTCCTGCTGGAGGGAAAATCAGCATCGACGTGAAAGCCGAAGCTGACAAAGTACAGATTATCGTCAGCGATACAGGTATCGGCATCTCCCCCAAAGAACAAAAGAAACTGTTTACAAGTTTTTTCCGTGCCAGCAATGCCATCAGTTCCGGCACTCCGGGCATCGGCTTGGGACTATTACAAGCCAAGCGGTTTGCCACTTTACTGAAAGGGGACATCAAAGTCAACTCCATCGTAAACCAAGGTTCGGAGTTCATGCTCATACTCAACAAGGCTGCAGTCACAGCCTCTGCCGTGCCCACTACCACTCCAATCACGAAAGATTTCACTACCACCGAAAACACCACACTTTGTGACTCGGACAAGGATACATTGCTCATTGTAGAAGACAATGATGAACTCCGCCTCTATATGCGCCGTATATTTGAACCGGTTTACCGGGTCATAGACAAATCCAATGCGCAAGAAGCGCTGGAATATATGGAAACGCAATATCCCAGTTTAGTGTTATCTGATATAATGATGCCCGGTATGCCGGGTGACGAAATGTGCCACCGTATAAAAAGCACTCCTGCCACTTCAGGTATACCGGTCATACTACTTACCGCCAAGACCTTCAGGACATCCATCATAGAAGGATTGCAGAAAGGAGCCGATGATTACATAGCCAAACCTTTCGACATAGATATACTGAAAGCCAAAATTCAGGCACAAATAGAGAATCGCAGACGCCTGCGGCAATACTATACGCAAATTGCTCTGCAACATACCCTTTCAACAGACAAGACCATCAAGGAAATGCCTGTACAATCTGCCGTGCCCAATAATGCGGACAGTGCCTTTGTGGAAAAAGCAACCCAAATCGTGAAAGATAACATAAGCGATTTTGAATTCGACATTGACCGGCTCTGCCGGCACATGGCTATGTGCCGGACTCTCTTCCACGAACGGCTGAAAGCTCTTACCGGGCATACCCCGCAAGACTTCATCCGTATTATCCGCCTTGAGCAAGCTGCCGCCCTACTGCAACAAGGAATACCGGTGACCGATGTTTCCATACAAACGGGATTTGTAAACTCCAAATATTTCAGCACCTTATTCAAGAAATATTTCGGTGTCCAACCCAGCCGATACACCGGGCAAAGAATGAATATAGGCTGATTTGTAGGATTTCAAACCTCTATATGCAGGATTTCAAACTATACATAACCCCATTGCCACTACCTTTGTCGCCATAAACCTATAAAACTGATTTTATGAGCACAAAATTCATCTGCTTGAAGAATGTAATGGCAATACTATTGTCCATAAACATTTTGTCCTGTTCCAGCTCCAATTCCTCCATAGAGGAGTTGCCCTATCTCACCGTGAAAAGTGTATCCCCTCAGAATCTCGCAGCTGCCGGTGGCGAAATAACCATCCGTGTTTCATCCTATCCCATCGCAACAGCCCAATCCGATGCCGGGTGGATAACACTGAAATCAAATACTTCTTCCGATAGCCTTACGTCATTTACATTTACAGCAAAAGCCAATAAAGGGAATGCCCGTGAAGCCGGCATAACTATCACGGCCGGTGAAAAAGAAACCAGCATCATCATCACCCAGGCTGCAAATAATGAACAAGAGAGCAAACCTGCCATAGACGAGAATCTCCCTGCTGTAAAAGTGGCAAAGGAGTTGGGGCTCGGATGGAATCTGGGTAACCAGCTTGATGCCCATGTAAACGAAATAGCCGACGAAACCTCATGGGGCAACGGCAAAGTTACACAAGAAACACTCTTGAAAGTAAAACAAGCCGGATTTACATCAGTCCGCATCCCCGTTACCTGGTTGGGAAAAGTAGGCGAGGCCCCACACTATCACATCGACACGGACTGGATGAACCGCGTGGCAGAAGTAGTGGAATATGCTGAAAAAGCCGGACTGAAAGCCATTATCAACATCCATCATGACGGACACCGCCACATCCACGAAGACGGTTTTGACGAGCATCGCTGGCTTGACATCGTAGGAGCAGCACAAAACAAGGACATGAATACCGCTATCAAAGAGCAACTCAAATCCATGTGGACACAAATAGCCCAACGTTTCGAGAACAAAGGCGAGTTCCTCATTTTTGAAGGCCTCAATGAAATCCATGACGGAAGATGGGGCTCTGGCACCAATACCACCGACGGAGGCAAACAATATGCCATACTCAACGAATGGCAACAAGTTTTTGTAGATGCCGTCCGTGCCACCGGCGGCAACAATGCAACCCGCTACTTGGGTATCAGCGGCTATTGCACAAGCCCTAATCTTACTATAAAACACTTGCAGCTCCCGACAGACCCGGCACAAGACCGTCTGTTAATATCAGTACACTACTACGACCCTGCCACCTTCGCATTGGAAGATAAATTTGCAGAGTGGGGACACACCGGCGCCCCCAGTAAAAAAGAGAGCTGGGGAGACGAAGAGCATCTTAAGAAAGTCTTTGCAGCATTAAGAACCGCTTACGTAGAAAAAGGGATTCCCGTATACATTGGAGAAATGGGGTGCGTACACCGCAACAACAACCGTTCTGAAGCATTCCGCAAATACTACCTGGAATATGTATGCAAAGCTGCACGCACCAATGGCATGGCCGTATTCTATTGGGACAACGGCAATGCCGGCGCCGGACGGGAATGTTCCGGGCTGATGAATCACACCACAGGAACTTATGTCAACAATGGAAAGGATGTGATAGATGTCATGACCAAAGGGTATTTCTCCAATGACCCTTCATATACATTAGAAAGCCTATACAATAACGCTCCACAATGAAAGTTCGACAATCTCTCACTTAGCAACAAAAGGGGGAAACCGGGTAGCACCCTTTCCGCGTTATAGCCTCCTCTGAATATCCTCGTTACTGTTCCGCTGACCCTTGCTACGTATATCACCACCGAAAGTATAGGATACACCGATATGGAAACTGGTAAAGGCAAACTGATTGTCGGCAATTATCTTCAGCCCGTTGGACATGGTTTCCAATTTGGAATGGCTGACAAACAAATTGTTGACATTCAGGCTGAGGCTGAGCTTATTGTCCAACAACCGGTAAAGCATACCTGCACTGATACTGTAAGTGGGGCTCATCAGATAGATGCCCTGATACTGACGGGAAGAATAGGAACCGGACAACGTAGCCAGAAGAGTCTTCTTTTCATTGAAGAAGAAAGTGTTGCGCAGACTGGCGTCATAAGCCCACCCTTTCTCCTCGGGAGAGGTGGTGGCAGCGCTGGAGGTGGTCCGGCGATAGCTCACTCCATGCTGGGCGTAAGCTTGCAGCCATTTGGTACGGAAAGTGTACGAATTGTTAAGCCCGAAAGCATGCGTCTGCATGAAATTCTCCCAGAGAAAAGAGGTCACATTCGTTTCGGCATCCAAGTCCACAACCTGGAAGAATACATCGTCCGAATAAGAATAATAGGCAGAAACATTGAAGTTATTCTTCAACGTATATCCCAGCTCGACATTGTAAGTATAACTAGGTTTCAAGTCTTCACGACCACAAGCGTAAGTGTACTTGTTCTGATAGAACGGAAAAGGATTGACCATATTCTGTGACGGACGGGAGATGCGGTTGGAGAAACTGAAGTTCAGCGCATGCCCGTCAGTAGGCGAATAAAGCAGATAGACAGTAGGGAATAAGCGCGTATAGTCGTGCTTGTCCTCCGTATCCTTCGCTTCGGAAATACCGGTAGTGCGGGTGTGCTCCATACGCAAGCCCAACTGCATGGAAAAACGTTCGGAATATTCACGGCTATAATCAGCATATAAGGCATAGATTTGCTCCTTGTAACGGAAATAATCATCCTGCACCAGCGTAGGGTCCGACGTATCGTAATTGATACCGTTGCGAGTGTTGGTAAAGGAGACCTTGGCACCTGCCGTTATCTTGTACTTTTCAAAAGGAAGGATGAAATCAAGAGCGGAGGAGACTACATCTACCTTGCGATGTTGCAGATAGTTGTAATCGAAGTTTGTGCCCGGAATCTCCGTACCGTCAGGCAGGAGGGTTTTCGAGAGAAAGCCCATATTTTCGTCCCGGTTGTCACGCAGGTAATCCACATCCCAAGTCATTTTCTTGCCTTTGTCATCCCAGACCTTATCGGTATGAAAATTCAGATTGAGGCGGTCGGAACTGGTATCCTTGTCACTGTTGGAGTACAGCAAAGAATCCAATACGGCGGTAGAGGCATCGTAAACTTCCGTCCATGAAAGGGCGTTGCCCGGTTTGGGAGCACTGTGATTATAGATGGCCTGCATACCTACAGTCCAGTCCCGTTCCAACGATACGTCCACACCTCCCTGAAGGTAGAAGCTATTCATGTAATTGGTGTAGTCGGCACGGCTGTTCCAGGTGTTCTGCGGAAAATAGCGGTAATTCTTCTCACACGTCTCATAGTTGCCCTGCGTAGTACCCCCGTTGAGGAAGGATGACACGCGCCCCTTGCTGAGATTCAAGCTTACCCCGCCATATCCGTAATTGTCCTTTTCACCAGCGCTGTAGGAAGCGGAAGCCGTACCACCCACGTAATCTTTGGGACGTGACTTCAAGCGGATATTGATGATGCCTGCATTTCCGGCGGCATCGTACTTGGACGGAGGCGTGGTAATCACCTCCACCTTCAGTATCTGGGAGGCGTCATAGGAACGGAGGTAATCTATCAGTTCATCTCCCGACAGCTTCGTCTCACGGTCGTTGATATAAACCTTGATACCCCCTTTACCTATAATACCAATACTGTTTTGTCCAACCTGCAGACCGGGCACTTCACGCAGAAGGTCGAGTGCACTGCCTCCGGCAGAGGCTATGGTATTATGTGCATCGAACACTACCCTATCCACCAGACGCTTGATAACGGGACGCGCGGCCGTAACGGTCACTTCGTCCAGCAAGGCGGAAGAAGATTTCAATGTCAATTCGCCAACGTTTTTGTTTCCTTGCAGCACAACGGGAACGTAGAGGTCTTCGCTGCCGATAAGGGTAATATGCAACAAGTATTCTCCCAGTGGCTGGTCAAAGGAAAAACAACCTTGTGTGTCGGTCAGCATACCGGTAATATAGGTACTGTCTTTTGCCTGCTTCAGCAGCACATTCGCCACCTCTACCGGTTGGCGGTTCTCGTCCTGCACACAACCGGAAAGCCGGTAAGTCTGGGCGGAAAGGAAAGTGGCCATACTTGCCAAGGCCATCCATACCATCACTCTTTTTCTAACGTTGTTCAGTAGATTTTCTTTCATTATGCGTTTGATTTCAATGTTTTACTCTTTGTATTTCGCTGAAACAAAGATAGGGGTAAAACATGCCTCAAACGGTCTATATCGGGGAATAAAAAGTCTATACCCCAAGACTACAAATCACTACATATCAACACTTTAATTTTACAAAAGTCTATATTATGCCTTTTCCGGTCTATATGCTGCCTATAAACTCTACAATGCCTTCCTTCTCCCCCATCCCCAGTTTCTTGCGGATATTCGTCTTTCGCTGGTAAATGGTAGGAATGCTTTGTTGTGTCACCACACTAATCTCCTTCGTCGAGAAGTCCGCACAGAGCAGGCAGCAAAGCTGCTTTTCTTTGTCAATGAGCACATCTCCAAAACGGCTGTCCATCTTTGTGTAGAAGTTATCATACATCCGGTCTATGATAGGGTACAAGTCCTCCCATACCAGCAAACTCTCTACCGGCAGTTCATGGCTGGTAATACCCGAAATGCGGCGAAGCAGCTCCTGATTCTGCGAGGTAGGTTGTTTAGCCACCAGCCGTATCATGCCTAATTGCTGCAACAGTATTTTCCGGAAAAACTGTCCGTCTTCCTCCTTCGACTGGTTCTTGGTCGCATCTTCCAACAGCCGGGTCAGTGTTTCCGCCCGTTCTTCCGCTTCAATCAACCGGTTACGCCGGTTACGGACATAAAGGGACACACCGCCACCTGCAAGCACCAGTACCAACAGTGCCAGCAACAAATTCAACTGTGCCTGCTTCCGTTCCACCGTCAGAATCAAGTTGGCTTGCGAAAGCGTCTCCTTCGACTCGTCCTTACGCCGGACAGTACTCTGCAACGCAGTAAGAGCATTGGCTACAGAATCATTATAGCGCGCCACGTCCAGCACATCAAACGTACGGTGACGTGTATAATCTATCAATGCCCTATATACCGCCACCATATTCTCTTCCGTCAGAAACCGGTTCCGGCCCTCGCCACGTTTCCTCTCCTTATTCAAATAGTATTCCGCCGAATCAAGCTGCCCTTCTTTCAAGAACACTTCCACTTTCACCAGATCTCCCATACGCAACTGCACCGGGTCGATGACATACTGCTCCATACGACGAATAGTAGCTATTGCACCGGAAGGTTCATCAAAAGAGTAAGCCTGCATCTGGGCATAGTTACGCAAATAATGCACTATCTTACTGGTATCTCCTGCCTCCACTGCCAGTTCTATGCTGCGCTCCATGTAATAGGATGCAGAATCATTCTTGTTCAGCCCCATGGCAATTCCCATAGAGAAGAAGCTTCCGGCTCTTGCGTCCAAAGCTATGGCGGTACGGAAAGTTTCTATCGCTTTCTCATAATCTTTCCAGACATACACATACCAGTATGCCTTATCAATCAGCATATCAGCCATTCTTCCCGTGTCCTGCAGCGCCTTGGCCAAAGCTACGCCGCTGTCAATGGCAGCTATACACCGTTCGTGCTCTTTCAGCCAATACCAGTACCAGGCTTTCAACTGATAGGAAAACAGATTCTTCGCCGTGTCGTTGCGGAAGACGTAATAATCGGAAGCAGGCAATATCAAGGAATCTTCCGCCATCGAGTTGTGCCGTTTATAGTGCACATAAGCATTCAGCCATCCATACAACAGCCTCTCCTCATCCGAAAGTTGCGATGGCCTCTCTATCTGTACCAGCAAGGCATACACGCTGTCCACATTCATATTCACCTGCTTTTCTGCCAGATGTAACAGATGTGCCTCATTCATCTGCCGGCAGGTAACAAGGCACAGCAACGCAAACAATAGTCCAAGGAAAGGTAATCTATTCATAATATAGGAGATATAGTTTTTTCTATCATTTGTCTGCAACCGCAGTTTCCAGTTGCTTCAGCGCCTGCTCCAACACCGAACGCGGGCAGCCGATATTCAGCCGCATAAATCCCTTGCCCGGTTCACCGAACATGGTACCGTCATTCAGCGCCAGGTGTGCCTGGTCTACAAATAATCTCACCAGTTCCTCCTGAGTCAGCCCCAATCCCCGGCAGTCCAGATAAATCAGGTAAGAAGCCTGCGGACGTATCATGCCGATGCCCGGAATATGCTCGCGCAGGTAGTTCTCCGTGAAATCGATATTGCCCTTTATATAGTCCAGCAGCTGTTCCAACCATTCCTCACCATGCATATAGGCAGCAGCCGCACCGATATAGGCCAACATGTGCCCTTCGCTGAACTCGCCCGCTTCCATGAACTCCTGAAAACGGTGGCGGATGTCCTCATTGAGGATAATGGCGTACGAACTTCCCAATCCCGGCATATTGAATGTTTTGCTGGGTGCCATGAAGGTGAGGGAATTCTGCGCGGCAGCCCCCGAAACAGTAGCAAAAGGATGGTGTTTGTAAGGTGGCAGAGTCAAGTCGGCATGAATTTCATCGGAGATGACAAACGTATGGCTTTCCGTACAAATATCAGCAATCCGGCGTAATTCGTCCACCGTCCATACACGCCCGCCCGGGTTATGGGGATTGCAGAGAATCAATACTTTGCATCCTTGTATATCCTTACGGAAACGCTCAAAATCAATCTGATACTGTCCGTCTTTCAGGTCGAGCGGAGAGTAAACCACTTCGCGCTTCATGCGTTGCGTCACCAGGAAGAAGGGATGATAAACGGGAGTCATCACCATTACCCGGTCGCCGGGATTGGTGAAGCATTGCAATGCGAAGGCTTGACCGCGGACAATGCCGGGTACAAAAGTCAGCATCTCGCGAGTGACGTCCCAACCATGGCGACGACTGAGCCAGCTACAAATGGAAATATACCATTCCTCACACGCAGACGTATAGCCTAGCACTTCATGTTCAAGACGCTTCCGCAAGGCTTCCATCACAAATGGAGGCGTGCGGAAATCCATATCCGCCACCCACATGGGGAGGAGGTCATCGCGCCCCCATACACTCTTCACACCGTCCCATTTCACGGAGTCGGTACCACGGCGCTCTATTACTTCATCAAAATTGTAAGTCATATGCTTGCTTTTTTATAATTCAACGCATCAATTTGTTTTGTTTTTATACGACCCATTACCGCTGCCTTATTTTTGTAAACAATAATCATATCGGGAAAAATATAAATACCGCCACATCCCACACTGCATGAGACAAGATAATAGCGGCAAAGCGGTTCGGAAAGAAACGGTAAAGCGCGCCCCATGCCGCCCCCACCACCAGAGCCGCCATGACCAGCATGAAGTTGCAGGAACCGGCATGCACCAGTGCATAAATCAAAGTAGCCACCACAAAACCCGCATTCGGATTCCAGCGTTTGGAAAGCGTGCGTTGCACATAGCCGCGCCAGAAAATCTCTTCCGCCGGCCCTATCAGCAACAGTAGCAATGCCGCCAACAGCCAAGGAGACTCTCCCTCTTTCATCCCATAAATGGAGTCCACCTGCGGACGGGCAAAATCGAACATCCAAGATGACACCTTGTCTCCCAACCAGAAAACGCCCCACAAAGCAACAGCAATGCCAATTCCCAGCAAGACATTCGGCAAGCTCCACTTCACCTCCCGCCACCAGCCGGGATTGAACAAGGTGGCAAACACGGACAGCGTGAGCGCAGAACCGGTCATCATCCACCAGAAATTCACGAAAGGAGCCGTCCAAGGCGAAAACATGACCGTCCACAGCACGGCAGCCAGCAGAATGGTAAAAATCAGCTTCTTCATGATAGCAAACCGGCTACAACGAACGACAACGTGAACAGCAGACTGAACAACAACTGGAGTTTTGCCGTCATCTCATCCAGACCGGCTATGGCACTTTCTCCCTTTCCGGGAAAACGAGACACCACCCGTACATTGCCTATGGCAGGAACCAGTGCCGGCATCACCAGCAGGGTCCATAGAGGAAGAGTTCCCGCAGCTATCAAGCCGGCTATCCAGCCAAAAGGGAAAAGGACTTCGGCACAATAAACGTACATCGACGCCTTTCCTCCCAGCTTCATGGCCAGTGTCTGAATCTCGGCACGGGCATCGGTACGCATATCCCGTGTATTATTGGCATGCAGAATGGCCACCGTAATCAGTCCCACCGGCAGAGCTATCCACAAGACATTCCAGTCAACTACTCCCGTAGCCACATAGCAGGTACCCAACGTCGGCAGCAAGGCATACGCCAAAAAGATGACGACATCGCCCAACGCACGATACTTGAGCGGCGGATAAAGCAACGAGCAAGCCGCGCCGCCTATACCGATGTACAGCAACGGCAACCCCGTACGCCACAGCAGGCCGACACCCGCAACAAGGGCAACTGCCAGCAATGCCATCGACAAGCCATATATCTCGCGCGGAGCAAACATCCCGTCGGTCAAGGTCTTGGCGCCAAAGGTATCCCTTGCATCGACCTTATGCTTATAGTCAAAATAATCGCTCCAGGTATTCCCGGCAGCGTGAAACACGACGATGTTCAGCAATGCCCAGATGCCGTTCACCCAGTTTATGTCCTGCTGCATCCAATACAGATATGCCAACGTCACCACCACCGGCATCGAAGAGGCGGGGAATGACCACGGACGCACCGCTATCATCCAATCTTTCAAAGAATGTTTCTTCATTTGTTATTTATCATTTATTTGTGCGCAAAAGTACGAAATATCTTCGCTTTTTTAAGAAGCTGTTTTGAAATGATTAAATTATTTATATTTATCTGTTAATCAGTTGGTTAATTGAAATAATTTTCGTAACTTTATGGTTGCAAAACAAATAGTTATGAGCAATTATTCAACTAACCTAACTGAAAAACAGTGGCAAGTTATCAAAAATATTGTAGAACCACAAGAAAGAACTAGAAAAAAGTGTCTCAGAGAAATTCTGAACGCCATATTCTATATCAGCAAAAGTGGCTGTCAATGGCGAATGTTGCCTTCCGACTTCGCCCCTTGGCAAACTGTTTACTACTATTTCCGCAAGTGGAAACTCGAAGGGG
>NZ_OBMS01000003.1:9061-342461 GCF_900217715.1 Bacteroides sp. AR29 | reverse complement strand
CGGTCATCCGTAAGCTTATCTATACCACAAATACCGTTGAGGGGTATCACCGTCAGATCCGCAAGGTAACAAAAAACAAGGGCGTGTTCCCATCGGATACAGCCCTTGAGAAACTTGTTTATCTTGCATACCGCAATATACGTAAGAAATGGACCATGCCACTGGCCAATTGGGCTACCATCTCGCAACAACTGGCTATAAAGTTTGGAAACCGGTTTAAATTATTGTAATTTTACGCTCGTCGGGACGGGTGGTCCCGCCCCTTGGCGCAGGCCGTTCCCCGACCGATGAGTTTTCTAGAGATAAATAATGCGTGACACAGTTTATTTTACACTACCTAAAAATATGGCATTTTGAAGTAATTCTTTCCATGGATATTCCACTTCATCATTACAAAGCACCACCATTTTCTCTGAATTATCTCCTAAAAGAGCACCATATTTACCTAAAGTCCCTTTACTGGTAATCTGATGCTTGCAACGAGCTATCAGAAACAAGTCCATATACCCCTTATCAGAACCGTTTATATCAACAATCTTACAATTACCTTCCGTAAGATAAAGTTGCGGAATAAGTTCATCCCTCACCCAATCCGGCTCATCTGAAAAGAAATAGAAGAAAGAAGACATATCCCTATCCTGCATATAAGTCACTGCCGACTTGAAATACTCCAATGAAGCAGGTTTGCCGTAAGCCGGAATTTCTACTTTCAAGTCCCCACGCCTTACGTGAACAGCTACGGAACAAGGACGTGAATCAATCTCTGAATACAGCAATTTATTCTGTGCATCCAGCACCTCGGGCATTACTCTAAAAAGCGACCGGAATACCGGAAGCCAAATATCAGCCGGAACATGATAATAACCACCTAAATAGACCGGAGGCTTCTTTTGTAGAAAAGAGAAGTCATCCTGCCTGCCATAAGTATTATTACCCAAATTAAAATATTTCTTCTTATAGACAGACAAAGCCAGTTTAGAAGCGGACTTCACTTTTAAGTAAGGAAAAGCCTTCAACAAATCGAAGTTACGTACAAACTGGTAATTCATATCTGTTCCCCACTCTTCATAGAAAGACAAATCATAGAGCACTTTATGTCCTCCATTTTCAAAAATTCTACCCAGCAGATATTGGTGCATCTGAGAACAAACTCCGCCATCCATAAGTACTATCACTTGAGGGGCTATCAGTCTATGTTTTACAGCCTTTCTATACAGGCTTTTCTTCCACCTTTCTATGATTTTCATTTCTCTATAATTTATTTTTCCAATTATAATAATACAGTCTCCAATATCCCAACAACGATGATAACCTATAAGTAGTAACTATCTTCTTCTCACGGCGTGACAGTAATTTCCAAAATTCCGGATAATCCCCAAGCCCTATCATCAACCGATTCATTTCTTTATTAACATCCTTTACCTTTTTCCAATGGAGCCGCGCTTGAGTATTCTTTATATGGAACAAAGCTAATTCTCTTGCAAATTCCTCATGCAATCCGTTCCGTTCTATATAGTCATCAAACCAGCGCACATAAACATTGAAATCAAGATATGCTCTCTCTCCCAAATCGTGAGATACCGAAGAGGAATAAACATAATAATCAAGAATCGGAGTATTTATAGAAACAACTTTTCCCGAACGAACTAAAATCTGCGTAGACAAAGCAACATCTTCTCCAAACGAGATGCCGAGCCTTTCAATCCCCTCATCATATAAAGAACGTAAATGAAACTTGGTCCACATAGCCCAATATGCCCTTGAACAGAGGATACATTTTAAATATTCAATCCCGGACATTTGTTCAAACTCCATGCTGTCCGACTCCTTTCTTCCGCCATCTTCACAAAAAAAGAAAGGAGCAACAACAACATCGGCTTGAGTCTCCTCAGCACGGTTCACCAAACATCCTATCGCATTGCTCATCAAAACATCATCACAATCCAAATACTGTATATATTTCCCCCGTGCCCGATTCACACCTATTCTTCTCGCTTCGGATATTCCTCCATTCTGTTTGTTTATAACAATAATACGACAATCCAACTTTACATAATTTTCTATAATGACCGGAGTATTATCCATACTTCCATCATTGACCACGATGATCTCTATATTCTTGTAGGATTGGGACATAGCACTTTGAAGGCATCTCTCTAAATATTTCTCACCATTATAGACACAAATTATAATAGAGACTAAGGGAGAAAGGGTATCGTTCATCATATTTACAATTACATTCTACAAGCCCAACAAAGTACAGAAACTTGATGCAAAGTTATCAATACCATACTTTTCCTCTATTGCAATGGAATCGATGTTTTTGGAGAGCATTTTTCTAACGTTTTCATCCCGCAATATTTCTATCTTTTCTGCTAATTCCGCAATATTTCCTTTCTGGTAAAGGAGCCCATTCACTCCATCCTCAATGCGTTCCGGATTTGCCCCCACATCAGAAAGGATTAATGGCAACCCGCATTTCTGAGCTTCTACAGCAACCCTACCAAAAGTTTCAAAAGTGGAACAAACCAACACAACGTCAGCCAAAGCATAATAAGAAACCACCTGTTGCGTGTAAGAGACAATTTTTACATTGTTATCCAGACCATTATCTTGAATATATTTTTGGCATTTGGGCATAAAGCCAACATCCGGGCCAACCAGATAACAAAGAATATCCTTCCCTTCAGCCACTATTCTCTTTACCGCCTGCAAAAGTTCCATCTGTCCCTTATTAGAGTCAAAAGCGCCGACCAACAAGATAGTATACCGCGTATGTCTATCACATTTCACATCCACTCCAACCGTCATCGGCAATTCTACAGCTTGGGTGATGCTGCTTATTTTTGCGCTTGTCATCACCTTTTGATAATGAAACTCTGCATATCTGGAAGTTACCAATATCTTATTTGATAATTTATCAATCGCTCTAAAGATAAAACGAAATTCAAAAACAGGATTAAGATTCAGCCAAGTCACATCAGGTATCTCATGGATAAACCAACAGTGCTTTATCCCTAACATCTTACATGATATTGCCAAATGAGGAAAAACCACAGTATTTGTCATTCCATAGTCCGGCTTTATCCTTCTCAAGTAACGGGTTAATTTAATGGAATACTTCGATAGTTTACGAATATAAGAAATTCTCTCTCGTGCCGATATCCATGTCCTTACCTACAAGCCACCATTCCATTTGTAAGAACCTATAGCCATCAATATAAGGGGAGCAGGCATCAAGCAAATCTCCCGGACCAGGAAGAACCATATAGAGTTGCCAATCAGGGTGAATATGCTTAAGCCCCCGCAATAGATCCAATAAACATCTTTGTGCTCCTCCGGCACAATCACTAACATGTGATAAAAAAACCAATTTCATAGCAACCACAATTAGCTTACAAGATATTTGTACACATATTTAATACAGTGCTGTAAATGTTTCCATGAATAAGGGTAAGCTAAAAAGTCCTTCAGCACCACCTTCGCCTCAGGATATCCCGCTTTCAATAACTTACGCAAAAAGACACTGAAGGTATATTCTTCCTGCTTCCTCATTTCTTTTTCTCCCAATTCAAATCCCTCTATTTTCATTGGAAGCATCTTATTCCACTTCAATTTGTGCATTTTAATCGTATCTTGATACCAACTTTGATTAAAATTCCCTTGTGAAGAATGCTCTATCAAGACCTCAGAAGAACAACATACATAATTTTTATAACAACGATCCGCAGCTATTTGCAATGTAAAATCCAAGTCATAACAATGGAAACCCGTCAACAATTCCTCATCAAAAGGATATTTAGCCCATACATCCTTACGCACAAACATGGCAAAGCCATCCAATACCAGCACTTCCTTAAAAGGATGCTCCATAGTAACCGATGCTACACGAAATTGGGTTTCAGTTCCAACGCTCTGATAATAGAATATAACATCCCACTTATACACATCTCCCCATCCCGAATAGCATTTCAATTTCACCTTACTACCGGCAAAACCTATCACCCCACAATCCGGTTCCTTAAGTTTCTTCTCAATGCACTTTCCCCAGCCTACCGAATGAAACTTTACATCCTCATGGACAAAAAACAGAAAGGGATAATGTGCCCGAGAAGCTCCCTCATTATACGCACGCGCTATCGGCCATTGTTTTTCACGATTATCAATAGCAATGATTTCATAATCAACACCAATAGTATCATGAATATTCCGGGTTACTTGCTCCAAACGTTCGGGAGATACCGAACAAATTATGATTGAAAGCATAATCTGATGCTATTAGTTTGTATTATTTTGCAATATCTCATCATAAACAGCCAGTCTTCTCTCCAACATTTCCTGAGGATTATAAAGTTCACGCAAACGCTTCAATGCTTGCGTCGCCAGCCTGACTTGCAATTTTTTATCCGCTTCCAAACGAATGACTGCTGCTGCAAAATCAGTTGCGCTATCAGCAATCAAACACTCTTCATTGTGACGTAGGTCAATTCCCTCAACTCCTTTTGTCGTAGTTACAAAAGAAGCCATAGAGGAAACCGCATCCAATATTTTCATCCTCATACCACTACCAATACGAATTGGCACCAGAACGATACTCCCATTCAAGTATTCCCGCAAATCCTCCACATAACCCACTAACTCCATTTCCGGACATACTGCCTGAAGACTTTTCACGTAACGGCTCTTCCATGTCCCAATCACTTGAAAAACAAATTTAAAACCCTGAACACGCAAACAAGGGGCTACTTCATGACAAAACCAATCTACTGCATCCTGGTTCGGGTAATGATTTTCACTTCCAACAAATGTCAGACGAACAGAGGCCGACTTCACAATTCTGTCATAAGCAGACTCTATCTGTACCACTGCCGGAGAAACATAAATATTGCATTCTTGTCCAACCAAGTCTGCCAACAATAAACGGTCAATATCCGTCAATGCAATTACATGCTTATATTGACGTAAAGCGGCTTTCTCCATATCCTTAGCAATGCCATAGAGCATCTTGTCTTCATCTGTTACATGAGTAAGGCATTCCATTTCATTTTCATTACGTATATACCTCAGTTCATGATGCACAAACACTGTTTGTACATCTTTTGGCAATAGATACCCCAATGTTATCAATGGATAGAACTCAACCTGAATAATATCAAATCCACGACGTGAGATGTCAGACACATACTCTACGTATGCCTTGGGAAAAGGTTTAAAACAAGAATTCTTCAACGTCATATTCTTATACGGACGCTCTTGCTGAAAAGAATACAGTTGCCGTTGCATCTTGCGGGAAATGGATTCAGACATCTTTTTTAACCAACGGTAATATCGGGGGCAACGAGTCTTAGGTTCTGCATCTTCTTCCCTAAAAAGATAGAAATCAACATTTGTCCATAAAGCCCTTAAACTTTCGACATCATTCATCTCCTTATTTTCCGGAGAAAGCAACAAAGACACAGACATTTTGTGCCGGATATATTCCACCATATTGAAAAAGGCCTGATTACCTCCAGCAGTCAACGGATAAGGCACACAAGGAAGTATAAAAAGAATTTTCTTCATTATCTCTTTCGATTTCTAAGTTTCAACTTACACATGCGGAATGCCACACTTAATGATACAGAAGGGCAAATATACCATAAACTACGACAAATACCCATAAGATCATGTAATTTATAACGATCTTGCAAACTATAATGCAATATCGTATGGGCATATTTCTTTATCGCATGCTGTAGTTTTCTATCTTGAAGTCTGTCCGAGTAAAAAACTGAAACCCATTTTATAAATTGCCTTGTAGCTACTATCTTCTCTTCATCATAATTGAAGGAACAACTTATATTCTCGCCCATCACATTTCGCCAACAAACCGGCTTACCCGGCAAAGGAATCATTCCACCTGCATTTTCACCTATGCTTGTCCACGTTGCATCGTCTGAACACCACGCCAATGGAAACTTCACAAAACCGCCTATCCGTTCATATATATCACGAGTAAAAACATATTCACAAGCAGCCGAATAAATTCTTCCTTCCAATTTATCCAACAAAAACTGATAGCCCGAAACCGGATATTCCTGCAATGAAGGATTTTTATGTATTATCTTGCCATTTTCATCTATCACAGCAAGGGGAAAACGGAACATCCCATGCCTCGTACCATAGCATTCTAATGCTTTTATAATACGCTCTACCCCGTCCTGCGGCATCAAATCATCATCTGAAAAGAACCAAACAACCGGTTCTTTTGCAAGTGCTATACAACGGTCCCAATGCCCCGGCAAATCCACTCCACCCAGATTAGTATCAAAACGTCGATAGACAATATTCATTTTATCCGCATAATCAGAAACAATTTCCTTCAGATTCTGAGGACTTGCATCATCACCTATGTAAACAGTAAAACTCCGACAAGTCTGTACGACAATAGAATCCAATGTCTGTCGGAGGAAGCGGCACTTATATGCCGGAATAACAATTGCTATCTTTTCTTCCATAGAAATCATCCCTCTACAACATTCTTTTTTATCACTTCCAGATAACGTTTTCCATAATGTAAATCCGGTTCCAGATAGTTCCCTTCAGCCCACTCATTCCATGATTTTACAAATGCAAGCCGATGGTCTAAAGGCTTATTCTCAATACGCTTTATCGCTTCTTTCATATGTCGGGCAAAATAAGAAGGTTCAGCGTGATTCAAGACCAACGATTTACCACGGGAACGTGGAGAATGATCCCAGTTAGGAATAATGGTAGGTATAATATTCTCTTCATATTCTTCATCACCCACAAAGAAAGAACTGGCCTTCTTATACTCCACAACCTTAGGAATACGAAATATTTTATGTTTCCATTTCGCATATTTATAAGTCAGAGCAGCTTTCTTCTCAAAGTCAAACAAGCGTACAACATTAATAGCATCAAACCCCATTTTCATAAGTCTCTCTTTTTCTTCTTTCAAATGATAGGTTTGTCCTATGAAATAAACCCCCTTCAAGCCATTCTGCACAGCTAAAGTACGCCAGAGTTCAATGAACTCTTTCATCTCCGGATGATCCAAAGGATGATAAACCATAAACAACGGTTTCTCATCCACTGTAATATAGCGATGGTCTTTAAAAGCAGGTAATACCTCGTGGAAATGAGCTATATAATCTTGTTCTCCCGGATAAAGCTGATTTATCAAAGTATCTTTGCTCTTTATGCCGTGATAAAAGCCCCTCCATGACTCATTAGCCCAAGCCAGACAAAAAGGAAAATCCGGTTCATCAGAAGACAATACTTCATTAAACGGGCGCTCTAAGAGTCTCTTTCCATTTCCAAACCAATAATGCCAGTAACAAAAGCCTTCGATACCATATTCTTTTGCCATGTCAGCTTGCGCCTTACGTGTTTCCGGCACTCGCAAATCATAATATCCCAAATCTGCCGGCACCTTAGGCTGATAATGTCCTGGAAACAATGGACGTGCCTTTCCTACATTAGTCCATTCCGTAAAACCTTTCATCCACCATCTGTCGTTTTCTGGTATTGGATGAAATTGAGGTAGATAAAAAGCTATAACCCTTGCTTTATTCATTATTGAGATTCAATTAAAGTTATAATGTTTGGAATTTATACCGTTTAGATTTGAAGAATGTCCTCACTAAACGGTAAATACATCTATAAACCTTTAGATGACAATACATCATACGGCGCTTAAATATATGCATAACATCCAATTGCGGCCACGACACATTATCAAACTCCTGCATTCTGGCTAATACATCATTGATAACATCATCTATCAAAGAAGATTGAGGAAGCATCATCAAATGGTCAATCAAATGAATTCCCCGTTCATGTACACAATAAGGAGCTTTATCCCATATTTCTTTTTCTCGCACAAATTTCACTTGTTCATAGACAGTTTGAAAGAGCAGATATTCCTTTTCGTAATTATACAATTTACCTTGAGTAGTACTTCCTTCACGTTTCAAATAATGATATTTAGGACAGTCTTGCATAACGACTTTCTGCGTTTTATAAAATATCTGATAAGAAACTGCAATATCTTCAAAAACTCTATTTACCGGAAAATATATTCCAGCAAATAATTGACGCTTATACAATTTATCCCACATATAATTTCTTATACGCTTATCTTCTACCAATGTTCGGATAGCTTCTTCACGAGAAAAGCTGGAGAATTGCCCAGAAGAGTGCTTCACTCTGGTCTTTACGGCAGTTTCTATATAATGCGAGCAAATGGATATATCCGCCCCATTCTCTTTCAGTAAGTGATACAAGAATTCGTACATATCCGGTTCAATCCAGTCGTCGCTATCCACGAAACCAAGGAGTTCACCTTGAGCTACCGCCAAACCTCTATTCCTGGCTGCACTCTGACCTGCATTCGTCTGGTGGATAACCTTTATCCGCCCATCCCTTTGGGCAAATAAATTACAAAGCTCTCCCGAACCATCGGAAGAGCCGTCGTCAATCAATATTATTTCCAGATTCTTATAAGTCTGCCCGCAAATGGATTGCAGGCATTTCTCCAAGTAATTCTTTACATTATAGACCGGTACAATAATACTTATCAGAGGTAGTGTCTCAGTGTTCTCCATAAGCTATGACAATTACCACAACCGCAAAGTGGCCATCAACGGATAGCCCACCCGCCATCGCAATTTAAACTTACGCACCAGATTCCAGGGCTTGGTTCTGGTCTTACCTTGAAAATACCAGATGTAGTTGTTTACGGCATCCAGTACCCGTGAAGAGGACTCACCGTCCAGATGCGCCTCATGCTTGTGCACGTAGGCACGCATCTGCTCCATCAGTTCTGCCGGACGGGAAATGGCCTTTTCTATCGCTCCTTCCACAGCATCCGTCTCGGTGACATTCAGCAAATGGGGTCCCGGCATGGTATTGCAATAAGTCACCACCGGTTTGTCCAACATCATCGCCTCAACAATCACAGACGAAGCATCGGACAACAGCACATCCGCACTGTTCAGCAGCTTGGCATCAACAAGTCCACCCTCGTGGAAAGTAATATTGGGGCAGGAAGCGGCCAGTTCCTTGTATTTCTTGAGGACTTCCATATCCGAGAATTTCGGATGGAACGAAATAATCCAATCCCAGTTCTTCTCGCGCACCAGTCTCTTGATGGTATCAAACAGATGAGGAGCAGAAGTTATATTTTTTGTAAACGTAGAAGAGTACAAAACTACCGGACGTGCATTATGAGGAGTATGTGCACGTTCCTTCACGAAAGTATCCGCCTTGCACCAGCCAGTTTCGTATACCTTAAAGAAGCCGTATTTCCTCTCAAGCTCCTTGAAAGGAAGAGTGCTCGTTTCTCCTTGCGTGCAATAGACATCGAACCATCCGCGGACAGAAAAATGGTCGTCCTTTTCATCGCCACGCTTATTGATGGGGTAGCCATGAAAAAGGGAAACTTTCACTCCCGGGAAGAAATCATAAATATAGTTGCCCGGCGCAAACACGGCAATAGGCTGATAATCCATCACTTCCTGAACAGATTGAAGCCACCTCTCATCTTGATCCAACAGAACCGGGCAGTCTGGTTCAACAAACCATGCGACCTCATCCCCTCTACGCCTGATTTCGTCCTGAAGCGGGCGAAGTATAGGATAGGAATAGGCTACCGAAACGAAAAATAAATAATGCTTCTTCATACACTCAAAATATCACGGCAACGACACAATCGTCACCTCAAATTACCAATAGAACAATAAAATCCAGCCCTTAGTTTGTAACAGTTTTGCTTTCTTTGCTTTAAACGTCTGCAAAGTAAATACAAGAATTCTGCATATACTGCATCAATCCAGAAAAAAAAATGACTTTTATCAACTTTTCTCCAAAAGTTGCTGTTTATGAAGCTTTTTCTTCTCTAAAATATCTATCTTTGCACCCCAATATTTTAAAAATACTATTTTATGAGAAGAAATCTTTTTCATTGCTCCAACAGCCAACAAGGGGCAACAGATAAAGTGACTCTTTTGTTCGGAATCACCATTTTTTTCAAATTCCTGCTATTCGATTTCATCTGGAGCATACCCACCACATTCGCTTCATTCTCTACCATCGAATTTTATGCGACCAAAATAATAGCCACCCTCGTACTTCTCGTCCCCTATAAGTTCTTCCGGCTCTGGAAAACAGAGATAGTCATCATGCTTTTGCTGGATATACTACTGATTGTCAACCTGATGTATTTCCGCACCTACTATACTGCCATCCCACTTAACAGCTATGGACTTTCTGGAAACCTCGCCGATTTCACCGGAAGCGTTTACGACTCCTTCCGCTGGTACGACATCTTCTTCCCTCTATCTACCATTGCCAGTATCCCCCTTTATTGGCATTACAAAAGAAATACCGCCGGAAGAACATCATACAAGTATTACGGAGGAGCTTTGGGAATCGGTATCCTGCTGTTTGCCATCACCACCCTGGCCAAAGGAGGATTCAAGGAAGCATACAACACCGTCCGCCAGAAAGCCTATCTGTGTGCAAGCACCACTTCCATGTATACCGTCTTCGGAAGCCTATGCTATGACCTCATCAACCAGAAGCAGGAGGCCACCCCACAGATACAGCAAGAGATAAAGGAGTGGCTGAGCCAGAAACCCGGACATCACCCTTTGACCGGACGTATCGGAATCCGCAACAACTGCATCGTCATCCTGGCAGAATCTTTGGAAAGCTGGGTACTCGAAAGGGAAGTGGAAAGGCAAGAGATTACTCCATATCTCAACAAACTGCTGCAAGACTCCACCACCTTATACGCTCCCCACGTACTGACGCAAGTGAAAGGAGGACGTTCCATTGATGCACAGCTGTTGCTTTGCGCCGGTATGCTGCCTATCAACAGCGGCACATACAGCAGCCAATATCCTGACCACACCTACGGAACCCTGCAAAAAGCCATGCATCAGCAGAAGAACTCGCGCAACTACCTCCTGACCATTGATAAAGTATCGACCTGGAACCAAGGCGTCATAGCCTACAGTTTCGGGACCGACACCATCATTGCTTATCATGACTTTGAACTGACAGAGGCCTTTGGCACGCACAAACGTACCGGAGACGGCTCCTTCCTGGCGCAATGCCGCCAAAAAATAGAGAAGGGGGAAATCTGGAAGAAGGGGGAGAATGTTTACATGCAGCTGGTGACCTACTCCGGCCATGCTCCCTTCAAATTGCCTGAAGAATTGAAAGAGATTCATTTCTCTCCGGCCATTCCACAGAAAATGAATGACTATATGACCACCGCACGCTATACGGACAAGGCGATAGGAAAATTCGTGGAGTACTTGAAAACACTCCCACAATACGACGAGACCCTTATCGTCATCACCGGTGACCACGAAGGACTGGCTACCTACCGTGAAGAATTGTGTAACGCCCCCGGTGGCAAGGGTATCGTATCCGACAAGACATTCACCCCTTTCATCATAGTAAACTCTCCGGTAGGCATGCGTTATGACAAAGTGATGGGACAAATCGACATGTACCCCACCCTGCTGAACCTGCTCCAACTGGATGATTACTACTGGAGCGGATTGGGCCAAAGCATCCTCGACCCATGCAAGAAAGGATTCGCCATCAGCCCCCAAATGGAGGTGGTAGGTGAAGAGCCCACCCCGGCAGAAGCCGAGTTCGCTAAAAAAGCATACGATATTTCCGACCAGATGATACATTTTGATTATCTTTGCTCAAAAGCGAAGATAGGCGGCACCTCAAAATAAAAAATGAACAAGTTCATTTTGTTCTGCTTTCGGTTTGCACTATCTTTGCACCGTTCAAAAGAAGTAAAATGTAAATAAAAGCAATGAAGGTACATATTCATCCGCACTATGCCGCCTACGAGAGTTATATCCGAGCCATCCCATCGGAAGAATATGAACGGGAAGAGGTTTATTGTAACCGAAGGAACACAGTCGAAAGAGTGCGGTTCGGAGACAAGGACTTCGTAATCAAGAAATACAAAAGACCTGCCCTCATAAACTGCCTCATTTACACTTGGTTCCGCAAAAGCAAAGCGCAGCGCGCCTTTGAATATGCAGAACTTTTTCTGCAACGGGGAATAGAGACCGCCCCTCCGGTAGCTTATATAGAAATCAAAAAGAATGGTTTCTTCCACACCGGATACTTTATTTCCGAATACCTCCCCTACCCGCTTGTTACGGATATGTTCGGTACGGAAATGGAGGAAGAAGAGAAAAAACGGCTAAGACATGACCTCGTAGACTTCACTCTCCAATTACATCTGAACAAGGTCTTGCCACTGGACTATAATCCCAAGAATATATTTTACCGGAAGACAAACGGCAAATATCACTTCGCCCTCATTGACATCAACCGCCTGAAGCTCGGTAAAGTACCCGGTATCAGAATGTCCATGAATGCCTTCAGCCAACTGGGTATTCCCGCCGATGACTTCATGAAAATAATACCTCTATATGCCGAGCAAAGAGGATTCGATATTGAAGAATGCATATTCTTCACTCTCTTCAGCAGACTGAAATGGAGAAAGCAAAGACAATTTAAAAATTTCGTCAAAAGCAAGCTTCATTTCTGAAATGTCGTATCTTTGTACCAACGAGATTAGAAAATTATGCAAGATTATATCACCCAGTCCATCCAAGAAGGTATCAGGCTCAAAGAAAATATCCTGAACAACCGGCAAATGCTTGCCGACATCGAAACCGTCGGCAATCTGATAGTACAAGCCCTTCGACAAGGGCACAAAGTCTTGCTTTGCGGTAACGGCGGCAGTGCAGCCGATGCCCAGCATATCGCCGCCGAACTCGTCGGACGTTTCGTGACCGAACGGGAAGGCCTGCCCGCCATCGCCATGACAACCGACACTTCCATCCTGACCGCAGTCAGCAATGATTATGGCTTCGACCGCGTCTTCGAACGGCAGACAGCAGCCTTGGGAACGAAAGGTGATATTCTGATAGGCCTTTCTACCAGCGGCAACTCTCCCAACGTAGAGCATGCCTTGCAGAAGGCACAATCTATGGGCATCACCACCATAGGGCTCCTGGGAAGGGATGGAGGAAGGTGCAAGGAACTTTGCAATTACCCGTTGATTATACAGCACGCCGAATCTGCCAGGATTCAAGAAGTGCACATTACCATCGGACATATCTTGTGCGGCATCGTTGACAATAAACTGTTCTCCCATGAATAAAGCGATTTTCCTTGATCGGGACGGTACCATCAATGTTGATTTCGGCTACGTTTACAAGACCCAAGAGCTTGAATTATTGCCCGGTGTAGCCGAAGCACTCCGCATTTTTCAGGAATTGGGTTATCTGCTGATTGTCATCACGAACCAATCCGGTATTGGACGTGGCTACTTTACACTGGAGGACGCCGAACAGTTCAACCGGGCACTCGCCCAAGAGCTGGAAAAACATGGAGTTATACTGAACGATTTCTATACTTGCCCTCACGCTCCGGAAGAACATTGCGAATGCCGTAAGCCTTCTCCTTTCATGGTGACGGAAGCGATGAAGAAATATGAAATCGACCCATCCCAATCCTATATGTTCGGAGATAAGAAATCGGATACGGAATGCGGCGAACGAAGCGGTGTCAAGTCTTTCCGGGTCACAGAGGAACATCCGCTTATATACTGGGCAAACCAATTAAAAAACAACCTATTATGAACGCAGAATTAAACAGTATAAAGGGAAAGAAGGTGCTTGTCATCGGAGACGTGATGCTGGATACTTACCACATAGGGGACGTGAAAAGGATTTCTCCCGAAGCCCCCGTACCAGTGGTCCGTGTCACCCGTACCTACAATGTATTGGGAGGAGCGGCCAATGTGGCAAGAAATCTGTTGGGACTGGGTTGTTCGCCGTATGTCGTCAGCCTGCTCGGCAACGACCACAACGGAAACACAATGCAGGAGATGTTCGCTGATTTGGGCATCAGAAACGAACTGTTTTATACAGAACACCCCACCATCACCAAAACCCGCGTAATAGGCAACAGCCAGCAAGTAGTACGGCTGGACTTTGAAACAGAAAATGAATGCCTGAACGAAGAGATTGAGCAGAAACTGCTGGATGCCGTGAAGCGTGCACTCCCCGAAGTGGACATTGTCGTGATTTCGGATTATGGCAAGGGAGTATGCAATGATACAGTATGCCAGCAGGTTATATCCGCCTCTGCCGGGCAAGGGAAGAAGGTCATTATAGACCCCAAAGGGACAAATTGGGAGAAATACCGTTCCGCAACCATCATCACCCCCAACCTGAAAGAGCTTTCGGCTGTTTCGGGAGTGGATGTGAAAAATGAGGATAAAGAAATCCATAGCGCAGCAGACCGGATACTGAAGGAGTATAACCTTACTTCTCTATTAGTGACACGTTCCGAAAAAGGTATGTCATATATAGCTCCGGAAGCCTCACAAGACATTCCTACCGAAGCAAGGGAAGTATATGACGTTTCAGGTGCAGGCGATACTGTCGTGGCAACTTTAGCAGCTGCGCTAGCAGCCGGTATCCCTATTGCAGATGCCATTTATCTTGCCAATAAAGCGGCCGGCATTGTAGTCGGGAAAATAGGCACCAGCCCCATTCTGTTCAAAGAATTGCAGGACGAGCTACAAATCGGGAAACCGGCCAGCAAACTTATTCCTATTTCCCAACTTGCAGATACTATAAAACAACTGCGTGCGCAGGAGCGCAAAATCATATTCACAAACGGCTGCTTCGACATTCTGCACAAAGGACACGTGTGCTATCTGGAAAAGGCCAAAAGACTGGGGGACGTACTTATCGTAGGATTGAATTCGGACAGCTCAGTAAAACGTCTGAAAGGGGAATCGCGCCCTATCAATGATGAAAACGCCCGCTCCACAGTCCTGGCAGCCTTGGAAGCAGTGGACTACGTAGTGATTTTTACGGAAGATACCCCTCTGAATCTCATCAAAACAGTTGCACCGGACGTGTTGGTAAAAGGTGGCGACTATGCCATAGAAAACATTGTAGGCAGGGAGTACGCCCAAGAAACAGTAACTATCCCTTTCGTAGACGGTTATTCCACTACAAAGACTATAGGCGCCATCAACCAAGAGAAGCAATAATCTTTTCAGCGACTTGTTGGGGGGTAATATCCACCATACACTTCTGATAAACAGCCAGCTTGCATTTACCCCGTCCGTCTTTGGTGCACGGACGGCAAGGCAGGGCTGTTTCGAGTATTTCCACCGTAGGTCCCGTAGGGAAACCGAAGGCCGTAGGTCCCATCAAGGCAAAAGCAGGAACACGGAACAAATCAGCGGCATGCATAAAACCCGTATCAGCGCTGATTACCAGATTGGAACGCAACACTATGTAAGAAGACTCCATCAATGAGGTTTGTCCCGCAAGGTTAACTACCCGTTCCGGTGCAGCACTTCTGATTTCCTCACAGAAAGTATCCTTCGGACCAGCCAGAATAACAAATTTATACTCAGGAAGAAGGGCAACCAATTCTTTCCAATAGGAAACGGGCCAGCGTTTCATTTCCCAGTTGGCAGACGGCACCAGCGTAATCATATCTTTGGTTACAAAGTTCTCATACTTGCTACGTATTTCATCCGGGAAATGCCAGTCGTGATAGTTGTCCGGAAAATGCGTAATTCCCCATTTCTTCAATGGTTTCTGAAAAGACACCATCCCCCTGAAAGGCTTGTCGAAATGGTTGATTCCCAGTTTGAACAACAAAAAGCGTTTGCCTCTCTCTTTGCTCCGCAGAGCAACGTAAGGTTTCACAAAAGGCAATGGAGACACTATCAGCTTCAATATGTTGGAACGGATATTACTATGAGCGTCATAAATGTAGTCGAAATGCTCTTTTCTCAAATCAGCCGCCATCTTCAACAATCCGGCAAGTCCGGTCTCCTTGTCAAACGCCCAGATTTTATCAATCCTGCCATCCATCGACAAGGTCCCCACCATATCTTTCCGGGTAATCCAATGAATTTCCACATCTGCAAACCGTTCACGTATTCCACCGATAATTCCCATACACTGGATAATATCCCCTATCGAACTGAAACGGATAATTAAGAATTTGGTCATAACAAATTTATTAGAATTGCTGATTCGGCACAAAAGTAAGCGTTAACAACGAAAAAACAAACCAGACTACTCAAAATCTGAAAACAGAGCAACTCTTTATTACAAAAAGAATATGATAATTAAAGGATAAATTCAATTGGAAGTTCTCATTTATTTATATAAGTTTGCATCATATTTCATACAATGCACCTACTGAATAAAAAACGAAATCAATGGAGTACAAACTATTGTATGCCCTAAGAAGCGGGAAGAACATCAAACTTATCTATTATATAAAGAATATGCTCGGTATGCTGATACCCAATATATTCTTTCAGATGCAGCTTCGTCATAAGTTGGCATCTTTATCCGACAGAAAAGATAAAGACTACATTTTATACCGAGTAAACTACTATAACAAACTTTTACCGGGTGCAATATTGCCCGAATCGGTACCTGCACTCGCAGAACATAAACTAAAAGGGCACAAAGTCTATATCTATGATACCCGCTGCTATACCCGCTGGTTTTCCCAACAACTACGGTTGAACCTATGTGCCGGTGATGTGGATTTCGTCCCACCAATCCCATCCATTTCAAAAAGCCGTCTTATAACTGAAAACAACGGAAACGGGGTTATTATGAAACTCAACAAGATAAGGCATTTTATTTTTGTCCGTGACAAGAAAAAATTTACAGAGAAAAAAGATATGGCTGTCTTTCGCGGAAAAGTAACAGACAAAGAGCAGCGAATCAAATTCATGAAAATGTATTTTGGCCATCCCATGTGCGATTTGGGAGATATCAGCCGGGATACTATCAATCCTACGTGGTGCATTGGAAAATTGACCATTAAAGAACAATTGGAATACAAATTTATTCTAGCCATAGAAGGCTATGATGTTGCCAGCAATCTAAAATGGGTAATGTCTTCCAACTCTATTGCCGTAATGCCCCGTCCTACTTGTGAAACTTGGTTCATGGAAGGCACATTAATTCCTAACTATCACTACATTGAAATCAAACCGGACTTCTCTGATTTGGAAGAAAGACTGCAATATTACATGGCTCATACTGATGAAGCTCAAGCAATAATCGAACATGCACATGAGTATATAGAGCAATTCAAGAATAAAAAACGGGAACAATTGATATCCCTTCTTGTATTGGAAAAGTACTTCAAGATGACCGGACAACTCTAATCATTGATAGCATTATTACATCATTGACTTTCAGTTACACCGGTAATCAGGCTCCATATTCTCTGTAGGGCTTATCTAAATCCAGATAGTGGAAATTATGCTGTCTCTGCCCGCTTTGTTTCGGTATAACCATGTAGTCTCCATATTTTCTGGTCAGATAGGTATCATAATCTTGTACTCCCCACACAGTTTCGTCCTCAAACGAAACGGGAGTCGGAGTTCCCAGCTCTGCCTTGGGCATGATGCCGCGCATACCGTCATCATAATCACAAACTAAAGAAGACTTGTCAAAGTCATAGGTGGTCATCACATTTCTGATACTCCTCTGTACGCCGGCAGTAGTAAAAAGTCTCCGGCACAGCAGCGGCAACCATGAGCCGGGACCTTTCCCATGCTTATAAGGGTCGCGGTAGATAAAATAGAGCACCCGCTTGTAAAAGTCATACCGGGCAAAATGAATCCTCTGTTTCAGGTTGCTTTGCGGTACACCGTCCAATGGAAATACGTCCAAGTAGATACCTCCCAAGTATTTCAAATGCATACGCTCGATAAGAGTCGTATCCGCATCTTGTATCTTGGCAAAAGGTAATGGATAATTCGGATCATTTTCTGCGCAGACAGCCTCATAAGGCTTGGGAAGCCATTCCTTGGAATGAGACATCAACAAATCATAATCAGCCCTCGGCATACCGATATCCAAATCATCGTCCCAAGGGATAAATCCCTTATGACGGACTGCACCAAGCATAGTACCGGCCATTATATAATAGCGCAAACCATGTTCTTTACAAACTTTATCCACAGCAAGCAATATCTTCAAAATACGAAGCTGCAAAGGACGTATATCATAATCTGCCATAAAAATCAGCCCATTAATTAATAAAGTTGTGAAGGAATCAACCGCTGTGCTTGTTCAAAGTCATTCACCGTATCAAGCTCCACAGAAAAATATTCGGTAGTGTCAAGCGCATAGAAAGAGTGTCCTTGTGGTATGAGACGCTCAAAAGCACGTTCATAGAAGATATTATCCAAACCTTCTTTGGTAATCATAACCTCCAATTCCCGGAAAAGCGCTTCTGTATAAGCGGCAGACATCTTCTCGATGCCAATAGACTCGCCAATAGCTCGGGATATGGAGCACGTCTTACTGATTTCCAACACCTTGCCATCATTGTCCGCTATTACCTTGATTTCCTCTTCCCCCAATGTATGATGGTTCAGAGCCAACGCATCCGCTTGACCATATCCAAGCAACTTGGCTACAATCTGCGGGTCAAAAAGGATATCGCTGTCCAGCAACAGAATGTCCTCTTTATCTACATAAGGCCGTGTAAGCCATAAAGAGTAGATATTATTGGTAGAAGCATATTTCTCATTATAGATAAACGTAACCTCCAATGCCGGATAATGAGCTTCCAGAAAGTTCACAATCTGCTGCTGTCTATAACCGGTGACAATGACAAACTCCCGAAAGCCATTCTGCAGCAATGCATCAAAGGCTCTTTGCAGCAAACAACGCTCTCCAACTTTCAACAGACATTTTGGAGTGGTATCAGTCAACGGACGCAAACGCGAAGCTATCCCTGCAGCCAATATAACCGCTTTCATTGTAATGCAATTTTTTTAATGGTGTCAATGACAATACGGTTCTGTTCAGGACGCCCCAAGGTAATACGCAAATGGGTATTGATGTCTGGTTCATTCATGAACTTCACCTTATAATCCTCGTCGGCAAAAGCTTTCTGTAAGCGTTCTTTCAAGACAATCGGATATTTTATAAGGACAAAGTTCGCCACCGACTCATATACCTTGAAACCAGGCAACGTCCCTATCTCCGCTTCAAAGCAGGCGCGACTCTCATTCATCAGCCGTGCTATATTCCGGTAATGCGCATCCGATTTCAGTGCGGCAATAGCAATATCCTCAGAGATACGGTTATAACCCAGATATTTGTTGCTGTATTTGCCAAAGTTGGCCAACTCCTTACTCATAAACCCAAAACCCATGCGCAATCCGGGCAATCCGTAGAACTTGGAAAGCGTGCGTGAAATAATCAGGTTGGGATATTTATCAACCAGCATCTTAATATAGTCCGTATCAGTAGATACGAAAGAGGCATAGGCTTCGTCCACCAAAACGATGGTTGTTACGGGCAACTCAGCCAACAAAGCGTCCAATTCTGCAGGGGTCAGACCGTTACCGGTGGGATTATTGGGCGAAGCGATTAATAAGACCTTGGGATTCTCACGCTGTACCATCTCTTTCATGGCAGCGAAATCATATTTAAAGGTATTGCCATCCTCATACAATGGATACTGCAACGTATGCCCGTCCACTTCATCAGCAATGGATTTATAGTACCACCACGAGAATTTAGGAATGAGCATCGTCTTGTTCCCATCCTCTTGGGTCAGGAAATAGTGGACTGCTTGTTTCAATATATCTTCTCCACCATAACCCAACAGCACCTGCGGCTCATCGATTCCGTAAGTCTCGGACAGATAAACGGACAGAATGCTCTTCTTGCCTTCGTCGTAGATACGGGTATAGAAACAGAGTTTGTTTATATCAAAATTCTTCAGAGCCTCCACCACCTCTTGCGAAGGTGCGTAGTTAAACTCATTGCGGTCCAAATAATTCATATCTTAGGTTTCTTTTGTTAATACTTTCCGATAACACTCCATCGTCTCACGCGCCATCTGCTCCTCCGTGAAACGCTGTGCCCACTTCAGCCCCTCCTCAATCATGGTGGCACGCAAAGAAGGCTCTTGTGTACGGGCAATCGCTGCCGCCAATCCCTCCACATCATGGGGACGCACATACAATGAATGCTCCCCCCCCGCTTCTTCAAGACAAGAGCCGGTTGCTGCTACCACCGGAATGCCGGAATGCAAAGCCTCAAGAATAGGGATGCCAAAACCTTCGTAAACGGATGGGTATACAAAAGTCTCGGCCGACTGATAAATGGCAGGTAAATCGTCCGAAGGGATACCATGCAGAAAATGTACTCTGTCTTGCAATCCGGCTTTTGTCATAAACTCTTTCAGCTGATGGATATAGGCTGTGGGTCTCCCTACCAGAACAAAATGCAGTTCATCGGGCAGATACTCCAAAGCCTTCACAATGGCCAGCGCATTTTTACGCTCCTCAATGGTGCCCACCGACAAGATATAGCGTTCGGGCAACCGATAACTCCGCATCACCTCCTTGCGCTTATCCTTACCGACACGACAGGCATACAGAGAACTACACCCTTGGTAAATAACGGAAATTTTATCCGCAGGAATTCCATAATAATGTATGATGTCACGCTTGGTACACTCACTCACAGCAATGATGTGGTCTGCATGCTTGCATGCATAGCGGCATTTGTAGTTATAAATCAAGCGGTCGACCAACGAAAAACAATGTGAAAGTCTCAGGAAAATAAGGTCGTGAACAGTCACCACACTCTTTACTTCCCGTACCCGATGGATGGTCAAGGGAAGTTCGTTACTCAGTCCGTGGAACAGCTGTATGTTGTCCCGTTTCAAAGTCCTGCGTATGCCTCCCACACGCCACAACGAAGTCATTCCTCTCCAGAGCCAATAAGATGGATAATGTACCGATACCGTTCCCCGGCTTTCAGCCACCATCGACGAGAGTTGCTGATTTTCACGGTGTACCGGAGCATACAACCAATACTCGTTTTCCGGAGCAAAGGCTGACAATGACTGCACCACATACCGGCTGTAATTGCCCAATCCCGTAAAATTCTGCACAGCCCGTTTTCCGTCGTATCCTATTCTCATCTCTAAAAAGTTTCAGCTGCAAATGTACAAGATAATCCTCATATAGCAGTCTATTTCGCTTTCCTTTTTTGACAAAAACACAAATTCACCTATAAAACATAAAATAAAGATGAGCAATCACTTGCTGTCTGTTACAAAAACCAAGTACGGAATCGGGCACATCCCCATTGCCCAATCCGTACTAGCTCATTGTTTTATCCTTCAAACACCTTATCTCCTTCCCGAAAACTACTTTATTCATCATCGGCCCACTGTTATGAACCAATTCAACCACACTAGTGAGCTGTTTAGTTCACTCAAGTGAACATCACGGCTCACTAACGTGGGCTGCTGAAGAATCCAAAAGTAAAACGAAAGAATGAAAAGGATGCAACAGAAGAAAGAAGGATGCGGAACGGAAGAAAACACGGGTGAGAGCAAAATTTACCCTCACCCTTTTCGATTGCTCTCACCCACCCCTGCAATGCCGATGAATAGGGAAGTTGAAGAAAAGAGTGAGAGCGGTGAGGGCAGAAATGCAAACTTAAAAACGGAAAGAGCCAAATTATTTTCCGGGCATTACTTAGCCACTTTGACGGATTAGTCGTATCTTCGCACGATGGAAAATCGTCGAAAAGAACAGCAGCATTATGAGAGTCATTGTTGACAACAAAATACCTTTCATTAAAGAAGCCATCGAAAAAATAGCCGACAGCGTGATTTATACTCCCGGCAGAGACTTCACTCCGGAGTTGGTAAAAGATGCCGATGCACTGATTATACGTACCCGCACCCGCTGCAACAAGGAATTGCTGGAAGGCAGTAAAGTCCGCTTCATTGCTACCGCCACCATAGGCTTCGACCATATAGATACGGAATATTGCCGTGAAGCAGGCATCGCTTGGACCAATGCCCCCGGATGCAATTCAGCATCCGTAGCTCAATACGTGCAATCAGCCTTACTATTATTGCAACAACTCAAAGGAGTACAACTGTCCGAATTGACATTAGGCATCATCGGCGTAGGCAATGTGGGTAGCAAAATAGCCCAAGTAGGGCAAGAACTAGGCATGCGTGTCCTGAAGAATGACCTGCCCCGGCAAGACAAGGAAGGAGAGAGCGATTTCAGTTCCTTGCAAGCACTCGCAGCAGAATGTGATATCCTCACCTTCCACGTACCTTTATACAAGGAAGGGCCATACAAAACATTCCATTTGGCAGACCATACTTTCTTCCGGTCATTAAAACGCTATCCCGTCATTATCAATACCTCACGTGGAGAGGTGATTGAAACCAATGCGCTCCTGAATGCCTTAGAAGACGGACTGATTTCCGATGCCATCATTGATGTATGGGAGAATGAGCCTGATATCAATCTTACCTTATTAAATAGAGTGTTCCTTGGAACTCCCCATATAGCCGGTTATTCAGCCGACGGAAAAGCCAATGCCACCCGTATGTCCCTGGATGCCCTTTGCCGTTTCTTTCACATCAAAGCCGACTACCGCATCGCTCCCCCCCAACCCCGGAACCCGATTATTACCGCCGGCAGCCTGGCAGAAGCATATCTGCAAATGTATGACCCGAGAAGGGACAGCGAAGCACTGAAAACACATCCCGAACAATTTGAAAAATTGCGGGGAGACTACCCGCTACGAAGAGAAAAAGAAGCTTACACTTATATCCCAAAGTAGCACATACATTTAGAGATACAGCCCGATAATACAAAAGACGTCACTATATAAGCTCCTCACGCCTTTATTATCAATGCCGAATCAGAGGAAACTATAGGCAAAACATTACAATATCAATGCAAAAAATACAGTTAGGGAAATCACTCAGTGAAGGATTTATTTTTTATGCAATTTCAACTCTGACGATTGCCATACAGTTTCTGTTTTATCTGATTCACAGTCCCCGGCTCGCCATGATGGACGTGGGAGGCTGGATGTTTTATATAACGGCCGCTTGCTCACATGCCGCCTTGTGGGCACTTATTCCTTATATCGTAGCCTTAATCGTAGCCATTACCGTCCGGCGCCATCAAGCCGGCGCCATCACACACATTATTCTTGTATCATTACTCAATATACTTGCTTACATAGACGGCAGTGTGTACAGTCTTTACAAGTTCCATATCAATGGTTTTGTACTGAATCTCCTGGTTGGAGAGGGCAACAGTGAGATTTTCACATTCAGCTTCTGGCTTTATCTGAAGATTGCAGGAGTATTAGTGGGTATATTTGCCGCCAATACTTTGCTAAGAATACTTGCAGGCCATTGTTATACCCGCTTTCACCGCTGTGGCTTCCGTCCTGTACTTGCCACTCTGATTTTGTTTGCACTATTCTCTAACTTTTATCATGCCTATGCCGCCGTAGTGCAAAAGACTTCAGTGATTCGCAGCGCCCCCTGCCTGCCCTATTACTTCCCGCTTACGGCAACTCGCCTGATGATGAAGTTAGGAGTGGTCTCATCCAAGGATGTCATTAAAATGAACTTCAACAACAAAAAGCAGTCTGCTGACCTCAACTATCCGATAGATTCTTTGAAATACGAAGTCCATTCCAACCCCAAGAATGTAGTGCTGATAGCCATAGACTCATGGAACTACCGCGCCTTTAACCAGGACATTACACCTCATATCAACCACTTTGCCGACAGTTGCAGCAGATTCACCTCCCATCTAAGCAGCAGCAATGGCACACGTGGAAGTATCTTCGGGCTTTTCTTCAGTCTCTCATCCATCTACTGGACTGATTTTGAGGTATCGGGCATACAGCCCCTGCTCATAGAAGAACTATTGAAGCAGAATTATCAGATAGGTATTTATCCCAGTGCTACAATCGTCAACCCGCCATTTGCCAAAATACTTTTCTCAAAGGTACCCGACTTGCGTACCCATACCGAAGGAAAAACCGTTTATGACCGCGACTGCCGTATTACAGCAGATTATCTGCAAGCACTCGATACGCTGGGCAGCGGTACAAAACCTTTCTTTTCCTTTCTCTTCTATGATTTGGCACACGGATATGAAGTGCCGAAGGACAAGCTTTATCGTTTCCAACCGTCCTGGGAGTTCGCCGACTATATGAAACTGAACAACGACATAGACCCTACTCCTTTCCTGAACCTCTACTACAACTGCGTGGCGGAAGCCGACTCACTGGTGGGATGCGTCCTCCACAAACTTGAGGAAAAGAAACTGCTAGACAATACCCTGGTCATCATTACCGGAGACCATGGACAAGAATTCAATGAGAATCATAAAAATTATTGGGGTCACGGCAGCAATTATTCACCGGTACAAACACATATCCCCTTCCTATTATATGAACCGGGAGAACAGCCACATACCTACCATCACCGTACCACACACTATGATTTTGCACCAACCCTAATGAATAAAGTGCTGGGTGTAACCAATCCACCTTCCGATTACAGTATGGGGCATTTAATAACCGATACTTGTCCACGGAACTGGCATATCGTGGGCGACAATCTCAATTATGCCTTTATCGTAGAAAATCATACTATTCTGGAAAAACACCCTTCCGGATATATAGAAATCAGCGACAGTGCATTGAATCCCCTGGAAAACTACAAGATAGACAACCGTAAGCTGAACGAGGCCATCCTCTCCCTTAACCGATTCTATAAATAACTGGGAGAGAGGCCTTCCACCAACTCCTCTATCACCTTCGGATAGTATTCATACTCCAGCCGGTGGATGCGTTGCGCCAGCTCCTCCGGCGTATCGCCCGGCAATACGGGGCATTTCTGCTGGCAGATAATGCCGCCTTCGTCATAATGCTCATTCGTATAATGGATGGTAATACCGCTTTCCTTTTCGCCGGAAGCAATCACTGCCTCGTGCACACGGTCGCCGTACATTCCCTTTCCACCGAACTTGGGCAGCAACGAAGGATGTATATTTATCATTTTATTGGGATAAGCATGCAGAATATTGTCCGGCACACGTGCCAGGAATCCTGCCAATACCACAAAATCAATATCATGCTCTCGAAGCGTCGACAAAACAAGCTCTCCACTTTCCCAATCGCTCTTGGCAAACCAGACACAAGGCACTCCCAGCCCCTTGGCACGCTCTAAAACAAACGCATTCTGCCGGTTAGTCAAAACCAGAGCCACACGTGCCGAACCTTTTTCCCGGAAATAACGGATGATATTCTCGGCATTCGTACCACTTCCCGACGCTAAAACTGCGATATTTTTTCCCATAATCCCTCCAATTACTGCACAAAACCGTGAAAAATGTGCAAAAAGGTGCATTTAATTCATCAAATATTTGCGAGGAATGATAAATATTCATTCCTTTGCACCGCAAATTTAAAGAAATAAAACTAATTATTAATTAAAAACTTAAAGTTATGTCTGAAATTGCATCAAGAGTGAAAGCGATTATCGTCGATAAATTAGGCGTAGAAGAATCAGAAGTTACTAACGAAGCTAGCTTCACTAACGACCTGGGAGCTGATTCTCTTGACACTGTAGAACTTATCATGGAATTCGAAAAGGAATTCGGTATCTCTATTCCCGATGACCAGGCTGAAAAGATTGGTACTGTAGGTGATGCTGTATCTTACATCGAAGAACACGCTAAGTAATCTTATCCATTCGTTTATAACATGGAATTAAAAAGAGTTGTAGTAACAGGTCTCGGCGCCATTACTCCCATTGGCAACAGTGTTCCCGAATTCTGGGAAAATCTTGTGAATGGGGTTAGTGGAGCAGGACCTATTACTCATTTCGATGCATCGCTTTTCAAGACTCAGTTTGCATGCGAAGTAAAAGGCTTCGATGCTACCAAATATATAGACCGCAAAGAGGCCCGCAAGATGGACTTGTACACACAATATGCCATTGCAGTAGCCAAAGAAGCGGTAGGTGACTCTGGGCTTGACGTCGAAAATGAGGATTTAAACAGAATCGGTGTCATCTTCGGCGCCGGTATCGGTGGCATCCGTACATTCGAAGAAGAGGCGGGCAACTATGCCCTGACCGGTAAGGAAAACGGCCCCAAATTCAATCCGTTCTTCATCCCCAAGATGATTTCGGACATTGCTGCCGGACAAATTTCCATCATGTATGGTTTCCATGGTCCCAACTACGCAACTTGTTCTGCATGTGCCACTTCCACAAATGCTATTGCCGATGCGTTTAACCTCATCCGTTTGGGTAAGGCAAATGTTATCGTGTCCGGTGGTTCGGAAGCTGCCATCGCCGCTTGCGGTGTAGGTGGTTTCAATGCCATGCATGCATTGTCAACCCGCAATGATTCTCCCGAAACTGCATCCCGTCCGTTCAGCGCAAGCCGTGACGGATTCATCATGGGTGAAGGTGGCGGTTGTCTCGTTCTCGAGGAACTGGAACACGCCAAGGCACGCGGTGCCAAAATCTATGCGGAAGTTGCCGGCGTAGGAATGTCTGCCGACGCTCATCACCTGACAGCCTCTCACCCCGAAGGTTTGGGAGCCAAGTTAGTGATGCTGAATGCGTTGGAAGATGCAGAAATGAAACCCGAAGAAGTAGATTATATCAATGTTCACGGTACATCTACTCCCGTAGGTGATATTTCGGAAGCAAAAGCAATCAAAGAGGTATTCGGACAGCATGCGTATGAGTTGAACATCAGTTCGACAAAATCCATGACCGGCCACTTGCTGGGCGCTGCCGGTGCGGTAGAATCCATTGCAAGCATCCTCGCCATCAAGAATGGCATTGTTCCTCCGACCATCAACCACGAAGAGGGTGATAACGACGAAAACATCGACTATGACCTGAACTTCACGTTCAACAAAGCACAAAAGCGCGAAGTGAACGTAGCTTTGTCCAATACTTTTGGATTCGGTGGTCATAATGCGTGTGTCATTTTCAAGAAATACGCAGAATAATAAGGTCGTGTTACGTAACCAAATAGATAAAATAAGGCTCTTGTTCCGCAAGGATAGAGAGTCTTATTTTTGTTTTTACAGAATTCTCGGCTTCTTTCCACGTGACATCAAGGTCTATCAGCAGGCTTTGCTGCATAAATCCATCTCCATGCGCTCCGAAAAAGGACGTCCCATCAACAACGAACGGCTGGAATTCTTGGGCGATGCTATCCTCGACGCCATTGTAGGAGATATTGTCTACCGCCATTTCGAAGGACGCCGCGAAGGTTTCCTTACCAATACCCGTTCCAAAATTGTACAGCGGGAAACACTCAACAAACTGGCCGTGGAAATCGGACTGGACAAACTGGTGAAATACTCCACCCGCTCCTCATCCCACAACAGCTACATGTACGGCAATGCATTCGAAGCCTTCATCGGCGCCATTTATCTGGACCAGGGCTACGACCGCTGCAAGCAGTTCATGGAAGAGAAGATTTTCAAAAACTATATCGACCTCGACAAGATGTCTCGCAAAGAGGTCAACTTCAAGTCAAAACTCATCGAATGGAGCCAGAAGAACAAAATGGAGGTGTCATTCGAGCTTATCGAGCAGTTTCTCGACGAAGAATACAATCCGATGTTCCACACCGAAGTCCGCATCGAAGGGATATCGGCAGGTACCGGCACCGGTTATTCCAAGAAGGAGTCGCAACAAAATGCGGCACAGATGGCATTGAAAAAAATTAAGGATGCCGCTTTCAAGGAGGAAGTCCAGGCAGCCAAGGAGCGAAACCATGCAACAGAAACCTCCACAGAAGAAAATCCCATGGCAGAAGCTGTTGAAGAATCCCCACAAGAAAAATTAGCCGAAACAGATTCCCATCCGACGTCCCTGGACAACTAAGTCATTGTCTTCCGTCACCAGCTTCAACTTGCCCGCAATCTCCTCCAGCGGTGCAGAAGCTATTTCATTCCCCTTCAAGGTAATCATCCGCCCGAACTGCCCGTTGGCAATCAGTTCCGTGGCATGTCCGCCCATACGTGTGGAAAGGTTACGGTCAAAAGGTGTGGGTGAGCCGCCCCGCTGAATATAACCCAACACAGTCTCACGGGTCTCGATACCCGTCTCATACTCTATCTCCTGAGCGATATACTCGGCGGCACGCTTCCGCCCGTCCGTCTGTATACCTTCGGCTACCACCACGATGGAGTAAGGCTTTCCTTTCTTCAGCCGATTCAGAATCGTTTCTCCGATACGGTGGATATTATAGGGAATCTCCGGAATCAGAATCACGTCACCACCGCCTGCCATACCGGAGTATAAGGCTATCCAACCTGCCTTGTGCCCCATCACCTCAATCACCATCACCCGCTTGTGCGAGCTGGCCGTGCTGTGCAGCCGGTCGATGGCATCCGTAGCAATACTGACGGCAGAATCGAATCCGAAGGAAAAATCGGTTCCCCAAATGTCATTGTCTATTGTTTTTGGCACGGATACGATGTTCAGCCCCATAGCGGAGAGTTTGGCGGCTGTCTTCTGCGTACCGTTTCCACCGATGCAGACCACACAATCAAGTCCCATCTCTTTGATATTCCGCACTATCAGTGCCGGTTTGTCCACGTCGGACATCACGCCGTTCTTCTTAAAGGGCTTCTCACGCGAAGTACCGAGCATCGTACCTCCCAAGTTCAGCAAACCGGATAAGGACTTTTCGGTAAACGACTCCACATCCTTGGTCAGCAGCCCCTGAAAACCGCTGTGAATGCCAATTACCTCCATTCCATAATGGTTGATAGCTGTTTTGCATACACCGCGAATGGTAGCGTTGATGCCGGGACAGTCGCCTCCTGAAGTCAAAATACCTATTCTCATGATATTTTTGTTTGAATTATTGTTCTATAGGTCCGTAAAGATAGAAAAAAAAGAGAAAAAAGATAGAGATGCCGATAAATAAGATTATTTTTGCGGTTTAAAATAAGATTTCACAAAGAACGATGAATATTACAAAGTTTCTGAATAAGGTATATTTTGCTCCCCGTCTGAAAGAAATCGAACAATACACCAGCCATGCCGGTGAATTGCAACAGCTTGTACTGCAGCGCCTCGTCCGGACAGCGGCAAACACGGAATGGGGAAAGAAGCATGACTATGCCTCTATCCGTACTTATGAAGATTTCAAGAAGCGCCTTCCCATACAAACTTACGAAGAAGTAAAGCCTTATGTAACCCGCCTGCGTGCCGGTGAGCAAAATCTGCTTTGGCCTTCGGAAATACGTTGGTTTGCCAAATCATCGGGTACCACCAACGACAAGAGTAAGTTCCTGCCCGTCAGCCGGGAGTCCTTGCACGACACGCATTACAAGGGAGGCCGGGATGCCGTTGCCATCTATCTGGGACAGAATCCCGAAAGTCGTTTCTTTTCCGGTAAAGGGCTTATCCTTGGAGGCAGCCACGCTCCCAACCTGAACACCAACCACAGTCTTGTAGGCGATCTCTCCGCCATCCTCATAGAAAATATCAACCCACTGGTAAACTTTGTCCGCGTACCCAGCAAGCAGACGGCCCTGATGGAGCACTTCGAGCCCAAAATGGAGGCCATCGCCCGCGAAACCATCCATGCAAATGTCAGCAACCTTTCCGGCGTACCGTCCTGGATGCTTGTACTCATCAAACATATATTGGAAAAGACGGGAAAGCAGAGCCTTGAGGAGATATGGCCCAACCTGGAGGTGTTCTTCCACGGCGGCGTTGCCTTCACTCCCTACCGAGAGCAATACAAAGACGTGATCCGCAGCAGCAAGATGCATTATGTAGAGACTTATAACGCCTCCGAAGGCTACTTCGGCACGCAGAACGACCCTGCCGACCCTGCCATGTTGCTGATGATTGACTACGGTATCTTCTACGAGTTCATCCCGCTTGAAGATGTAGGCAAGGAGAATCCGCGTACCTTCTGCCTCGAGGAGGTGGAGCTGAACAAAAACTACGCCATGGTAATCTCCACTTCTGCCGGTTTGTGGCGATATATGATTGGAGATACGGTGAAGTTCACATCGAAGAACCCCTATAAGTTCGTCATCACCGGACGTACCAAGCACTTTATCAACGCGTTCGGCGAAGAACTGATTGTGGATAACGCGGAAAGAGGACTTGCCAGGGCATGTGCCGAGACCGGTGCACAAGTAGTAGATTACTCTGCTGCTCCCGTGTTTATGGACAAGCATGCCAAATGCCGCCACCAGTGGCTGATAGAGTTTGCACAAATGCCGGACAGCCTGGAGAAGTTCGCCAAAGTATTGGACGATACCCTGAAAGAGGTGAACTCCGACTACGAGGCTAAAAGGCAGAATAATCTGGCGCTGCAACCGCTGGAAATCATCGTTGCCCGCCCCAACCTCTTCCATGACTGGCTGGATAGCAAGGGGAAACTCGGCGGACAGCATAAGGTGCCCCGGCTCAGCAACACGAGGGAGTATATAGAGGAAATGCTGGAACTGAACCGGTAAATTACTATATCATAAAAATCAAGCGCGGATTACGCAAATTACGCGGATAAATTAATAAATCCATGTAATCTGCGTAATCCGCGTTTTACAAATCAGTCAGTACGTTTTGACTTTACTTTTTCATTTCAACAATCAGCCTCAAGGATTAGAAATTATATGCCAGCCCAATTCCCAGCACTTCCTTAAACTGCACCTTGGCGCCCTTCTTCACTCCATTGTCATCAAACGTTTTCACATCATTGTCATACTTCAGAGTTGTATTGATGGTAGCCGACAATACTTTATTGATTTTCATGCTGATAAGTACATCCCAATTCACATCTATGTTTCCAAAATCTTTGCTGTAAGGAGTAAAGAAATCAGCCGTAGTAATCAGATTCACATTCTCCATCACGGGCAATTCAGCACGGGCTTTCACAAAAGCGCCACCCTCTATCTTGAAGTGGTCACCCGGGTCTACACCAAAAGTACCCAAATCGGAAAGATAGTCATCAGTCACGAAAGTCATCTTGGTGGAAACGGGTGAAAGCAGTAGAGAATAGTTACTCTTAGGCCTCCATTCCATACCCAGGGCGATATTCGAATAGGCAGGAGCAAAGAAATTGGAAATCTGGTGCTCTTTGTCGGGATAGTCATATCCTTTGGCAAACTGGGTATTCAAATCACCCATCAGTGTATAGAACCAGACGTTGTCTGTAGAATATCCCAACTGAGTGGAAAGCCCTATTTTATCACTACTTTTCCTCATCCCCTGAGATTTGGTTTTCGACAAGCCATAGTCCAGCACCATGTTGGTGACCCAGAGCCAGTTTCCTTTCTTGTGTGTCAGTGATGCATTCAAGTAGGCATTTCCAGCAATGGAATTCTCACCTCCTGCCGACCAGTTGGCCATGGCAGTCTGTGACATATTAAGACCAGTCACTCCTTTCAATACCCAAGCTCCCTCCTGATAACCCTTATCATCCGTCTGAGCATAAGTTATGGTTGCTAAAGCAGCAAACAACATTACAATATATATCCTTTTCATATTACAGTTCGTTTTAAAAGTTTCTCATAAAAAGACGTCTCATAAAATTAACAACATTTACTATCTTTTGTTCGAGAAGCTATAAAACGAATGTAAGGTTCAGAGAATAATTCCACCGCCCAACAAGTATCCGTCCTTATCATAGAAAGCCGCTGCCTGCCCGGGTGCAATGGATTCCAGCGGCTCTATCAGACGGACACGTAACAGACCTTCCACCGTAAGAGTCACCCTGCACCGGTTTGCCTGCTTACGGTAGCGTATCTTCACAATAACCTCGTTTGCACCCAGCACACGACTATTCTCCACCAGGTTCCACTCTCCCAGCCACATTTCCTGCTTGTAGAGGGAAGAGAGCGGAGCTAAAACGACTTCATTGCTTTCCACTCTTGTCTCTTTCACAAAAACAGCCTTGTTCAGATGGATACCCAAGCCCCTACGTTGCCCTACGGTATAAAACGGATAGCCCTCATGCCATCCCAAGAAATCCCCCTTTTCATCGACGAATCTACCTTTACCGGGTAATAGTGTTTCAGGAACCTCACGCTTTAAAAAGGAACGGTAATCCAAAGGGCAAAAGCACACACCTATACTGTCTTTCTTCGCAGCCACCTGCCCGAAACCACGCTCCGCTGCATACGAGCGCGCCTCATTTTTCGTAATATCTCCCATCGGAAGCAACATACGCTGCAGGATGTCCTGCTTCAATCCCCACAGAAAGAAAGTCTGGTCTTTGTCCTTATCTGCAGCAGGAGCTATATAATACTTTCCTCCGGACAAGACTTTACGCACATAATGTCCGGTAGAAATCCAATAAATCCCCTTTTCATCGGCTATTTTAGCCAACAGCGCCCACTTCAGCTCATTATTGCAGACCGTGCAAGGAACGGGAGTACGCCCCCTTAGATACTCTTCCACAAAATAGCAGATAATACGCGAACGGAAAAGCTCGCGTGCATCATAGGTAATGTGTTTCATCCCCAGCTTCAGGGCCAGAGCCCGTGCATCTTCCAAATACCCGGTCTCATCTCCTGCCTCATAGAAACGGAAAGTCACGCCAGTCACCTCATAACCGGCTTCCTGCAACCTCATGGCGGCCACGGAACTATCCGTGCCGCCACTCATGCCAAGCAATACACGTTTATCTGACTTCATGGATACAAAAGTAATAAACGAAGGTGAAATCCGTTGCATTTACTCTTATAAAACAGAATATCATTATAGATTTTCACAGATTTATTATACCTTTGTACTCCTAAAAGAACTAATAATCAACTGTTATGGAACATCAACTGACCATTTACAACACTTTAAATAGAAAAAAAGAGCTGTTCGTACCGCTGCATGCACCGCATGTAGGCATGTATGTCTGCGGACCGACCGTGTACGGTGACCCGCACTTGGGACATGCACGCCCTGCCATCACTTTCGACCTGCTGTTCCGCTACCTGACGCACATCGGCTACAAGGTGCGCTATGTCCGCAACATTACCGACGTGGGCCATCTGGAGCACGATGCCGACGAAGGTGAAGACAAGATTGCGAAAAAAGCCCGTCTGGAACAACTGGAACCAATGGAAGTGGCACAGTACTACATCAACCGCTATCATAAGGCGATGGATACATTGAATGTGCTGTCTCCCAGTATCGAGCCACATGCCAGCGGCCACATCATCGAACAGATAGAACTTGTAAAGGAGATATTGAAGAACGGATATGCCTACGAAAGTGAAGGTTCCGTTTATTTCGATGTAGAAAAATACAATAAGGACCATCACTACGGCAAGCTCTCCGGACGCAACCTGGATGATGTTCTCAACACCACCCGCGAACTGGACGGACAGAGCGAGAAGCACAACCCCGCAGACTTTGCCCTCTGGAAATGTGCGCAACCGGAACACATCATGCGTTGGCCTTCCCCGTGGAGCGACGGCTTCCCCGGCTGGCACGCCGAATGTACAGCCATGGGAAAGAAATACTTGGGCGAGCACTTCGACATTCATGGTGGCGGCATGGACCTTATCTTCCCGCATCACGAATGCGAGATTGCACAATCCGTAGCTTCCCAAGGGGAAGATATGGTACATTATTGGATGCACAACAACATGCTGACCGTGAACGGACAGAAAATGGGTAAGTCTTACGGTAACTTCATCACATTGGAAGAGCTCTTCAAAGGCACACACCCCATGCTGGAGCAAGCCTACAGCCCAATGACCATCCGCTTCTTCACCCTGCAAGCCCACTACCGCAGTACGGTAGACTTCAGCAACGAAGCTCTGCAAGCCGCCGAAAAGGGATTGGCAAGACTGATGGATGCTGTACATGGACTGGACAAGATTACCCCTGCTGCAACCTCCACCATAGACGTGAAATCCCTGCGTGCCAAGTGTTACGAAGCCATGAATGATGACTTGAACTCACCGATTGTCATCGCCCACCTCTTCGACGGCGCCAAGATGGTAAACAATATCCTAGCTGGAAACGATTCCATCACAGCCGAAGACCTGAAAGAATTGAAGGAAACCTTCCACCTCTTCTGCTTCGACATCTTAGGATTACAAGAAGACAACGCCTCCAACGAAGAGCGTGAAGCCGCCTTCGGCAAGGTAGTGGACATGCTATTGGAAGAGCGTTCAAAGGCAAAAGCCAACAAAGATTGGGCTACATCCGACAAAATCCGCAATGAACTCACCGCGCTCGGTTTCGAGATTAAGGACGGTAAGGACGGAAGCGAATGGAAGCTGAATAAATAACGAAGGTATCATAACTCACCACAGAATCATACAGATTGGGGTAAGTTTTAGACAGAAGAACAAAAAAACATATTTCTCTCTCTTGTTCTTCTGTTCTTTTAACTGAAAAATAAAATCTGTATAATCCTATGGTGATTGTGTATTTTGATACATCCCTGTTAGAATACGAATCCGAACCCGGCATACCACCCTACTTTCTTCGTCTGGTTGGACCAATTCAACTGTATCTCCACTGGTCCCAGAAAACTCTTGTACATATAGCCGATGCCTACCCCTGCCATATCAGCCGATTCGGAAGAGTCAAGAATCTGATGAAACTTCCCGGAGTTTCGCCCATAACTGCCCATCACTGATATATACTGGTTTTTCAAGATACGCTGTCTGAGGTTCAGCCCTGCAACCAGCAGTGCGGCTTGTGACAGTTCCGCACGGTTGATGCCCGTAAACGGTATCTGCTGTGGCATATAGCGCCCCGGTATGGTTCCCCCCACCATATTAATGATGGCAAAAGGATAATTACCGCTTCCGGACAATACGCGTCCATAAAACGAAGGAGTGACAGTGAACTTACTCGAGGGAGAGAAACATCCCTGCCAACGGGCATCGAAAACAGAAATAGGATTGTTGTCCTTATACTGGAAGAGGTTATCCGTATAGAGATGGTAGGATACCGCCCACGACATCCCTTTTGTAGGGGCGCTCCTCTCATTCAAGTTGTTGAACACAAGTCCGGCAAAGTAACTGAATAAGGACGAATTCTCAAACAGTGCCGAAGCCAACGGGTCGAGCGACAGCAAATCATGATAGTGGTAGTAATCAAAGTCAATGCCCAAACTGACCTGGATATTGTTCCAGTCCTTCGCCGCCCCCATACGGACCAGCTGATGTGTAAAAGTCAAATCCAGCGCCCGTTTGCCTTCATTATAAATATTCATATCTTTATAGTCGAACTGATAGGCAAGTCCTGCCTGCCATCCACCGTCCCATTGATAACCATATCCAAGTCGTGCCAGTGTACGCTTGCCCAGACGGGCGGTGAGGCTGACCAGCGACTCCCGCTGCCGGCCGAAATAGAAGTCCGTATTTGCCTGCAACGCCGCCAGTTCTTCCGTATCAAAACGAAAACCGACATTCAACTTGTTCTCCCGTACAGCAGGGACGGCTATTTGGGAATCAACGGGAATCTCCCTATCAACAGCCGCGCCAGGCAAGCGGAAAGGTCCCGGACGGCGAGGCTGATAATCTTCTGCAAGTCCCAGCTTCCGTTTCAGGGCAAGCAGTCCGTCCCAACTGTCCATGGCAGCACGCTCTCCCCGCACCATCAAAGTGTCGATGGCCTCTTTGGTGAAACTTGCAGCCGAATAGCCGGTGACATCCACCTTTATCAATACGTCGGTATTACGCAGATTCTCACGGTATTTCTTCTCTCCTTGCAGATTGATGATTTGCCCGAAGATGTCTTTCACCGATTTCAGCTCGGAAGCCTTAAGCAGCGGACTCTGCACATCCACCCCGATAATGTAGTCGGCCCCCATGGCAAGCGCCACATCTACCGGATAGTTATTCACCATTCCACCGTCCACCAACACCATTCCATCCAGGTCTACCGGAGCAAACACACCGGGAATGGACATGCTGGAACGCATGGAAGTGGCCAGTATTCCCTCATGGAACACTACTTCGCTGCCATTCACCAGATTTTCCGACACGCAGGCAAATGGAATAGGAAGACGGCTAAAATCCACAGAATCCTGGTAACCTTCTGTCAACGTGGAGAACAAACGTGCCAGGTTCTTCCCTTTTATGATACCCGCATCCGAAACAGCGGCAGATTTCAAAGAAAACGGAATGGAGAGTACATAGCGCTCCGACTTCAACCGGTCATCCAGCAACACATCCTTAGGATTGGGGGCATCCGAGAGCAAGAATTTCCAGTTCTGGGCATTCACCATACTGTCCAATTGCTGTGGGGTATATCCGATAGAATACAAACCGCCCACAATGGCCCCCATACTAGTGCCCACCACATAATCTATAGGGATACCCGCTTCTTCAATTACTTTCAGAGCACCGATATGCGCCGTCCCTTTGGCGCCACCCCCACTGAGTACGACAGCCACTTTCGGACGCCCGGACGCCCAAAGGACCATCGGCAAAAACAACAAACAAGCCCATAGTCTATACTTCATCTCCATCATTTACTTAATACGTATTGGTAATTTATTCCACTCTGAATCAAACAACCCGCTCCGACAAATAGTTCACTATCAGTCGAAGCGGGTCGCAAAAAACGTTCAAGCAATTTATGGAGGATTATCTATAACCCATTTCCAATCAATAAGGTATCATATCCTTCAAGATACCTTCCTTATACCAAGGATCATCAATCTCTTTCAACACTTTGCCCATCTCTGCGCAAAGGTCTTTTACGACTTCTTGGTTTTCTTCCAAAGAAAGGTTATTCATCTGATACGGGTCCTTTTCATCGTCAAACAACAAACTTTTGACCAGCTTATGGTTTTCGCGGTCAATGTAGAGCGCCAGCGTGTAGCGCGCCGATTTAAAGCCGCGCGACGAAGGGAAGTAGGAACGGACCATACCTTCCGCATCCTTCTCACCGTCCAGGTTCTGGATGTAGAGAGCGCCGGTGGGACGTACAATATCCGCCTTTTCATCGAAGAAAAGCGGTGCATAGTTGCGTCCCTGCACCTCGGTCGGGATGGAGTCGGCAAGACCGGCAAGACCCAACAAGGTAGGCATGATGTCCGGCGAGGAAAGCATCAAGTCGTCCACGCGGGGCTTAATCTTATTGGGAAAACGCACCAGGAAAGGAACGTTCATGGACTCGGAGTATGGGGAATTCTTCGGGTCTTCCGTATGCTGGCTGCACATGGTCTCTCCATGGTCGGAGGCAAACACGACAATGGTATTCTTGTCCAGTCCGAGTTCCTTCAAGGCATCGAGTATCTGACCGAAAGCACGGTCGACACCCGTCACAGAAGCAAAGTAGTAGCGTGCACTCTCTGCCTTGAGCATCTTGGAGTCGGCATTCGGACGGACGAGCAAGCTGTCCAGAGGCTGGTTTTTATAGAGATTGAAATCTTCCTCCATACAGTCGTCCAAAGAACGGTACGGACTATGGGGAGGATTCATGCCTACCATAATGAAGAAAGGTTTCTTCGGGTCGCGTACATTCCCCTCGTTCTTCAGATAAGACACCACCTTGCCCGATTCGTGTAACGGTGACCACTCGCGCGGGTCGTGGCGACGGCCTTCCGTATCCCAGTAATGCGGATTCTTGTGTTCGTCAAAGGTACCGTAAGAATACCAGTAATTGAACCCATGACGACGTTCTTTCGGCGTATAGGCATCCCATGCAGGTACACGGTCTTCCACATACTGTCCGGGACGTTCGGGGTCGTTGGGGGTAGGAAAGTCGGCATGCAGTTTGCCAAAGTAGGCACAGTCATATCCGGCATTGCAGAAAACATCACTCACACACACAGCATCCTCACGCAGGGAGCTGATGGGACGGCTCGAATTGCAATTCAATGGAATACCACTCTTATTAGGATACATTCCCGTCAACAGAGAACCACGGTGGGGACTGCTCAACGGGCAGTTGCTCATGGCAGATGTCAATACCACCGACTCCCGGGCAAAATCATTCAAGCGTGGGGTATGCACCGGGTCATTCCGAAAGTTCACTTTCTCGCGAAAACCTTCCTGGCCCCAGAACTCCATCGCCTGGTTACGGTATTGGTCGGGAAAAACGTAAATGACATTCGGCTGGACGGATTGTTCCGCCTGCGGGGCTTTACAGCCCTGCAAGGCGAACAAACCTAAACCACCTAACAAAATATTTAATTGAGTTTTCATTTTTCCAAGTCTCTTTTACGCATCAATCCTTCCAGGAAGTAATAGTCGGCATAATTCAGCGGTACATCAATCTCCGCACCGTGAGGAATACTGCCCACAGAGTGCATCAGGATGAAGTTGCCGTTGGTACCCACCTTGGCACGGTAGGAAGGAGAAGCGAGGCTTTCCATAATCCGGTCGGCGGTTTCCTTGTATCCCTTATCCGGCAGATAAGTACTCAGCTCGTAAAGGGCGGACGCCGTGCAGGCAGCTGCCGAAGCATCGCGAGGTTCATTCGGGATATTGGGAGCATCGAAATCCCAGTAGGGAACCAAGTCTTCCGGAAGATTCTTGTTGTTGAAGATAAAGTTGTAGACCTTTTCAGCCTGTTCCAGGTATTTGGCATCGTGTGTATAGCGATAGCACATGGTATAGCCGTACAAGGCCCACGCTTGTCCACGTGCCCAAGCAGACTCGTCGGCATAGCCTTGTGCAGTCTGTCTCTTACGGACTTCACCGGTTTCGGGGTCATAATCCACCACATGATAGCAGCTGTTGTCCTCACGGAAATGGTTAGCCATAGTCGTATCGGCATGCTTCCGGGCTATGTTGTAGAAAGTGGAGTCACCGGACAGCCTGGAAGCTTCGAACAGCAGTTCGAGGTTCATCATATTATCAATGATAACGGGACATTTCCAGCCACGTTCAGCCTGCCACCCCTTGTCTGCATCCCATGACTGAAGTACGCCTGCTGCAGGACGGAAACGGGTAGACAATGATTTGGCTGTCTGTATGATGACCGGCTTGTACTCCTCCTTACCCGCAAAACGGTATCCGTTCAAGTAGCTGCTGCCAATCATAAAGCCCACATCATGGTGCCAGGTAAGGTATTGTACCGAATCCAAATCCTCGGTATACTTCTCTGCCAGCGGCAGCCACTTCTGGTCACCGGTCAACTCGTACATATGCCAGATATTACCGGGGAAGAAGCCGGAACACCAATCGTCGATAGGTACATAGACAATGTTCCCATCCTTATCAATGGTACGGGGATTAAGGATTTTACCGGATTTTTCGATAATGTCTGTCTGAATTGTCTCCTGAGCCACAGCATTATCAATGTTTTCTTGGATAAAGTTGCTTTCAGCCTGCTTTTGCCCTGCGCAACCTGCCAATACAAGGAGGGAGATTCCCAATGTAGTGAGGACTGTTTTCATAATAAGGGATTTATTTATTAAGAGTTTATGATTTTTCCTGCTGCAAAAGTAGAGCAAGTGTACAGATTTGACCCGCCTAAATAATTCAATTAATGGCTAAAATCGTTACTTTTGCGTCCAGAAGCACATATTTTCCACCCATTAATCATTAATCACTAAACATTAATCATTACTCCCCATGACCGCACAAGAGTTTTTTAAGAACGACCGCTTCGCCACGAATGCAGGTGTAGAACTGATAGAAATAAAGGAAGGATACAGCAAGGCACGCCTGGTTATCACGGCAGAGCATCTCAATGCAGGAGGCCGTACGCAAGGAGGGGCCATCTTCACCCTTGCCGACCTGGCACTGGCAGCAGCAGCCAACTCCCACGGAACATTGGCCTTCTCTCTTTCGTCCAATATCACCTTCCTGCGCAGCAGCGGACCGGGCGATGTACTGTATGCCGAAGCACGCGAACGCTACATCGGCCGCACCACCGGATATTACCAGATCGACGTCACCAACCAGGAGGGAAAACTGATTGCCACTTTCGAATCCAGTGTATTTAGAAAAGGGGATAACATCACTTTTTCCTTACCACAGACGTCATCGGATAGCGGTTGCCCCGGACACTCTTGAAGAATGCCTTGGCCGAACCGAAATTCAAATACATGTCCAAGCGAATGGGAAGGTGGTTCTTATCATCGGATACGAAGAAGGTGATGACCTCCTTCTCCTTACCTTTCTTGTACTCTACGAAAGAGAATACCAAGCAGCGGTAAACGGTGTCGTTATTCGCCTTGACCTCCTCCTTGCCGCGGTAAATCAACGTCTGCTCTTCCACCCTGCGTCCCGTGGCCATGGGAAAGAGTATCTTCTGCCCTACCTTGTAGTCTTTAGGGTCATAAGAGCGCGCCTGCGCCAAAATGCTCAACATATCGAAGATACAGCGACTATCACTGTATTCCATCTCCTGAGCCTCACGCACGGGATTGTGCCAGGTGCGTCTCTGCTTTACATTCGCCAGTCCGTCCGAGTAGGAGAACCAAGCCTCGTCCACCGTATGGCGGCTTCCCTCCTCCGCCGCTTTACGGAAGTAGAGCGGCTCCAACCTATCGCTGACATAACAAGTCAACGTATCACGCATCTTGAAGAAAAAATCGGTCTTTTTACTGCCTACACAAAGCAAGTTAAAGCGAAATGCAGGCTCGGAATGGTAAGTCGTGGCATTGGTAGTGAGGCTTGCCAGACCCACCTTCTTCCAAATGAACTTCCAATTGAAATATAAATCGTACATGACATGCTCGCCCGACTGGAAAGCTTCATTCTTTGCAGTACATTGGGCCTGAACAGACTGGGAGGTTCCCAAACAGACCGCTCCCACCATTAATAGAATGAACAATTGCTTCCGCCTAATAGCTATGGCCTCTACCACTGTTGCGGCTGCTATTGCCACTGCGGTTATTTTTGTTCCTGTTTTGCTTTTTCTTGTCTTCATCTGGTTTTTGTTTTTTTAGTTCGTCCGGCTTCTGCCTATCCAGGGACTTGGCCTTAATATCCCATTCCTGGGTCAAATCAAAGTTCGCTTTAAGCTCCAGAACCATCGGATAATAGTAAACCATTTCAGGCTGGCGCTTCTCGGCATAGTTTCCCGTATCCCAGACGCCATTCCCATTCGTATCATTTATCAGCCGCGCTCCATATTTGCCCGGATTGAGGAAATAGAAATCGGCTTTCCCATCCACCACCGGCACCGTGCGCAGCACTTTGTCCTGACCGTCCAGTAGTTCCACAAAAGCCAGAGAGTCCGCTCCATGCACATTAAAGAATATCTGCCCGTACTCTTCCAGCTTCTTGGCCTTGAAGTCCTTCTTTATCTTGTCGGAGAACAACCCGTACAACCCGCGTATGGCAGCAGAATCCACTTCAAATGTATAGCTTTCGCCGGGTGCCCATTCGGCAAACAGATTATAACGCTTCAAGTCCAAAGAGTCGCGCATAAAGTCGAACGGGATATCCTGCCACAACGAGTCCACTTTCAGTTTCAGATGGAAAGCGGTGGTATCTATGCTTGCCACCGGCTCCGTAAACGACAGAGTAAGATAATCATATACATCGATTGCAGAAGGGGCATACACATCTACAGCCAGGAATTCCGTCGGCTCGGGCTCTTCCACCTCACCTTCCTTCAACTTCTTCTTTTTCTTCTCACGCTCTTTCTGTTCCTTTTCCTTCGCTTCCTGCTTCTGCTTCTGCTGCTTGTCGTATGTCAACTTCGCCAGCACATTCAAAGTATCGGTACGGGGTACCAATCGTTTCAGGCTATCCGTATACAAATAGGTGATACTCATTTTCAGGGAATCCTGCTTATAGAGCAGAGAATCCTTTATCCAATAATGAATCGTATCGTTCCGGCCGGTAGGCTGTTCTATAACAAACGCATCTTCCCCATTAAAGTTCAATCCTTTCAATAAAGGCAACGTGTCTGCCGGAGCAGTGAAATAGAGCGAAAACTTCTCCGGAGTCAACCGTTCGGCCTTCAAAAAACGTTGCGAGAAGGAAAGCTCCTTGAAAGCACGCAGCAGAACATCATCCGGAAGGTAGTGGGTATATTGACGTTCTACAATCGTATCTACTGTCAGCGAGTCTATCCAGGTCGTATCCTGGCGCATGCGCTCTTCCATGGAAGGAATGATGATAGAGTCATTAAAAGCTATCACTTCCGTCGGCTGGGAATAGGCAAAATTCTGGTCGGCATCCTGCAAGGCATAAATGCGATACTTGCCGGGAGCCACTCCACGGATAGAGAAGCGTCCGCGACTGTCCGTACGCCCCACCCGCTCAAAAGGAAGTTTGGTAAAAGCGGAGTCGGCCAGATTGGCATGCAGACCGACCAGCATTCCTTTCACCGGTTCAAGATTGGCCGCATTCAGTACTGTACCGGCCACAGCCATAGAGTCGAGACGGTCGCCCGTAGAGAAAGAATAGAAGAAATTCTCCAAGGGATTCCCCTCATTATTATCCTGGATGGCATCACCAAAATCGAATGTATAAGTAGTATTGGGTTTCAATGTATCCTGCAGAGTGATGACCACCTTCTTCCCATTAGACTTAATTTCGGGCTGCTGCACCTGCGGAGGGGATATTACAATCTTCTCATTCGGCTTGTCAAGCTTGATAAATTCATCGAACTCAATGGAAAGTTTATTTTTATTGTGATGGAGTGCGCCGGGCGTGGGAGTACCGGAAATAAAACGCGGAGGAGTCTCATCATAAGGTCCTCCTTCAATACGGCCCACACTGGCACAAGAATACAGTGCGGCAGCTATGGCAACACCCCCCAACAACCTGCGGAAAAGCGGCTTCATTTTAGTATGGCGTTTACGTTCTAACATGCTGCAAAAATAAAGGTTATCTGCCAATTAGCGGTATGCTTTACAGTATTTTAATCAAAAAATGTCCTTTCGTTCTCATCTATGTATGAAACATAGTTAAAAAAGGAAGTGTTTCACCCCTTATATACTAAGAAAAGAATATTTTTGCAGACGAAAACTGAATAGGAGTATTCAGTTTTCTTTTTCCTGCCTTATTTCTAAATCATGAATTACACACGAAAACGCCTTTCAAGAATCGAAAAAAAGAAGAATATAAAATTATACAGAGAACAAAAAAGAGTATGAAGAGTAGATTAGTATTATTGGCATGTTGCCTGGCACTGCTCAGCAGTTGCGGACAAGGCGACAAAGGAACGGGTAAAGCTCCCGAATTTGCAGTGATTGAGGCAAAGACCACCACTGCCAACTTGACAAACAGCTACCCTGCTACTATCAAGGGTAAACAAGATGTAGAAATCCGCCCGATGGTGAGTGGGTTCATCACAAAATTGCACGTGGATGAAGGCGCAACAGTGCGCAAAGGACAAGTGTTGTTCAGCATCGACCCCGTACAGTATCAGGCAGCCGTAAATTCGGCCAAAGCTGCTGTTGAAACAGCCAAAGCTGCCGTAAACACACAAGAACTGACTGTAAACAACAAACGTGAACTGAACAAGAAAAACATCATCAGTGACTACGATTTGCAAATGGCCGAAAACCAGCTGGCACAGACAAAGGCACAACTAGCACAAGCCAATGCCCAATTGGTCAATGCCAAGAACAATTTGTCATACACCAGTGTAACCAGCCCCAGTGACGGTGTAGTAGGTAGCATTCCCTACCGCGTAGGTAGCTTGGTTAGTCCTTCCGTAGCCAGCCCGCTGACTACCGTTGCCGACATCTCCGAAATGTACGCCTACTTCTCCATGACCGAACGCCAACTCTTGTCACAGATTCGTGAAGGCGGTAGCACCAAGGAAATTCTGGAAAAGATGCCGAATGTACAGTTGCAGCTCATCGACGGAACCATGTATGCCGACAGTGGCCGCGTGGAGACAATCAGCGGAGTCATTGACCAGACTACCGGTTCGGTAACCATGCGTGCCCTCTTCCCCAACAAGCACAACGTGCTGCGTAGTGGAAGCACCGGCAATGTGGTATTCCCCAACCCGCTGCATGATGTCATCATGATTCCACAGTCTGCCACTACCGAAATCCAGGACAAGCAGTTCGTATTCGTACTGCAACCGGACAACACGCTGAAAAATACCGAAGTTAAAGTGTTCAGCTTAGACGACGGCAAGTATTATTACGTGACGGAAGGTTTGAAAGCAGGCGAAAAAATCGTTATCGAAGGGGTACAGAACCTGAAGGACGGACAGTCCATCACGCCCATCACGCCTGCTGAAAAGGAAGCCGAATACCAGAAGGCCCTGAAAGACCAGAAAGAAGGCAATATTCAGACTGCGTTTCAATGAAAGAATGAAAAATAAAAAAATTCTTCAATTTTTAATTCCTTAATTGTTCATGAAATGAAATTAGATAGATTTATTAACCGTCCGGTACTATCAACGGTAATTTCCATCCTGATAGTAATCTTAGGAGTTATTGGTCTGGCTACCTTGCCTATCACCCAATACCCGGACATTGCACCTCCCACCGTATCGGTAAGTGCGACTTACCAAGGTGCCAATGCCCAAACGGTGCTTAACTCCGTTATCGCTCCGCTGGAGGACCAGATTAACGGTGTGGAAAATATGATGTATATGAGTTCGAGCGCCACCAACAGCGGTTCGGGCGACATCTCCATCTACTTCAAGCAAGGTACCGACCCCGATATGGCAGCGGTGAACGTACAGAACCGCGTTTCCATGGCGCAAGGCTTGCTGCCTGCCGAAGTTACCAAAATCGGTGTAACCACCCGTAAACGCCAGACTTCCATGTTGATGGTATTCTCCATCTATGATGAAAAAGACCAGTACAACATCGAGTTCCTGGAAAACTACGCCAACATCAACCTTATCCCTGAGGTGAAACGTGTCAACGGTGTGGGCGATGCCATGGTATTGGGACAAGACTACTCCATGCGTATCTGGCTGAAACCTGATGTAATGGCCCAATACAAACTTATCCCCAACGATGTGGTTGCCGCCTTGAGCGAACAGAACATCGAAGCGGCTCCCGGCCAGTTGGGTGAGCGCGGTAACCAAACCTACCAGTATACTCTGCGTTACAAAGGACGTCTGCAACAGACTACGGAGTTCGAGAACATTGTCATCAAGGCCTTGGAGAACGGTGAAATACTCCGTCTGAAGGATGTAGCAAATGTGGAACTGGGCCGTCTGTCATACGGATTCAACAATATGGTAAACGGACATAAAGCCGTGAGTTGTATCATTTTCCAGATGGCAGGCAGTAATGCCACGCAGACCATCTCGGATATCGAGGCCCTACTGGACGACTATTCCAGCAAACTGCCCGCCGGCTTAAAGATAAACATTGCACAGAGTGCCAACGACTTCCTCTTCGCTTCCATACATGAGGTAATCAAGACATTGATCGAGGCCTTTATCCTGGTGTTCATCGTAGTGTATATCTTCCTGCAGGATATGCGCTCCACGTTGATTCCCGCCATCGCCATTCCCGTGGCGTTGATTGCCACCTTCTTCGTATTGAAACTGATTGGCTTCAGTATCAACTTGCTGACCCTTTCGGCCATGGTGCTTGCCATTGCGATTGTGGTCGATGATGCCATCGTCGTCGTCGAGGGCGTCCATGCCAAGCTGGACCAGGGCTACAAATCGGCCCGTACAGCTTCCATCGACGCCATGAGTGAACTGGGTGGTGCCATCGTCTCCATTACGTTGGTGATGATGTCCGTATTCGTTCCCGTGAGCTTCATGGGAGGTACGGCAGGTACTTTCTACCGTCAGTTCGGTTTGACCATGGCGATTGCCATCGGTTTCTCGGCTCTGAACGCCCTGACCCTGAGTCCTGCGCTGTGTGCCATCTTCCTGAAACCTCACAACGGCGGACACGAAAGTCTGAAAGAGCGTGTAGGCGTTGCCGCCAAGGAAGCCCGCAAGATTATGATTGCACGTTATGCCGACTCTATAGGCCGGTTGATGCGTCCCGGCATTACACTGCTCTTCGTGACGGTAGCTATCCTGGGCATGATTTTCGGTCTGTTCAGCTTCAGCGAACACCCCATTCTGTGTAGCTTGATGATTATCATCAGTGTGCTGGCGTTGGCAGGTATGACTACCGACAAGTTCAAACAATCCTTCAATGACTCATACAACGGTATCTTGGGCAAGTATAAGAAACAAGTGTTGTTCTTCATCCAGAAACGCTGGATATCGGCAGGACTGGTTATCGGCTCTATTGTACTGTTGGGCGTATTCATGCAGATAACCCCGACCGGTATGGTGCCCAACGAAGACACCGGTACCATCATGGGCGCTGTGACACTGCCTCCGGGCACTTCACAAGAACGCGCACAAGAGATTTTGAACCGTGTGGACAGCTTGGTTGCTGCAGACCCTGCCGTACAGTCACGTACCGTTATCTCAGGTTATAGCTTCTTGGGCGGTCAAGGCCCCTCCTACGGTTCACTCATCATCAAGCTGAAGAACTGGGAAGAACGTTCCACGATGCAGAACTCCACGATTGTGTACGCCACTTTGTACATGCGCGCCCAAAAGATTATCAAGGAAGCGCAGGTATTGTTCTTCGCGCCGCCTATGATTCCGGGTTACTCGGCTTCAAGCGACATCGAGTTGAACATGCAGGACAAGACGGGTGGTGATTTGAACCACTTCTTCGACGTGGTGAACAACTATAACGCAGCCCTGGAAGCACGCCCTGAAATCAACTCTGCCAAGACATCCTTCAACCCTCACTTCCCGCAATACCAGCTGGACATTGACGCTGCCGCTTGTAAGAAAGCAGGCATCAGCCCCAATGACATCTTGACTACCTTGCAGGGATATTACGGTGGTTTGTATGCTTCCAACTTCAACAGCTTCGGTAAGATGTACCGCGTAATAGTACAAGCCGAACCTGATGCTACCAAGAATATGGAAACACTGCAAAGCATCAAGGTGCGCAACGGCAACGAGATGGCACCTATCACGCAGTTCATCTCCATCAAGAAAGTATATGGTCCTGACGTCATCAGCCGTTTCAACCTCTACACCTCCATGAAGGTGATGGTGGCTCCCGCATCAGGCTACACTTCCGGTCAGGCTCTGCAAGCCATTGCCGAAGTGGCGCAGGAAAACCTGCCTGCCGGTTTCGGTTATGAGTTGGGAGGTATGGCGCGTGAAGAGGCCGAAACGAGTGGCAGCACTACGGGACTCATCTTCATATTGTGCTTCGTATTCGTTTATCTGTTGCTGAGTGCCCAGTACGAAAGCTACATCCTGCCTTTATCCGTATTGCTGTCCGTGCCGTTCGGTCTGCTGGGTAGCTTCCTCTTTGTAGGCGGTATAGGCGCATTGGGCAGCATCCCGGCACTGAAAATGATTCTGGGTACGATGTCCAATGACATCTATATGCAGATTGCCCTCATCATGTTGATGGGTCTGTTGGCCAAGAATGCCATCTTGATTGTAGAGTTTGCCCTCGAACGCCGCAGAATGGGTATGAGTATCACCTGGGCAGCCGTATTGGGTGCCGCAGCCCGTCTGCGTCCTATCTTGATGACGTCGTTGGCAATGATTGTCGGTCTGCTCCCGCTGATGTTTGCTTCCGGTGCGGGTGCCAACGGTAACCGTACGCTGGGTACGTCTGCCATCGGCGGTATGTTAATCGGTATGATTCTGCAAATCTTCATAGTGCCCGCACTGTTCGTGGCATTCCAGTACCTGCAGGAGAAATTCAAGCCGATGGAATGGGAAGATGTGGACAACTCGGATGCAGAACCGGAGATTGAACAATATACAAAATAGTGATTAACGATTAGCGATTATGAAGAAAATAATATGCCTGATGTGCGCAACTGCTTTATTGAGCAGTTGCCACATCTACAAATCATACGACAGACCCGAAGACATGACAACTGCCGGACTGTATCGCGACACGGCGTCCGTGAACGATACATTAGCCGCAGATACGGCCAACTTCGGTAATCTGCCTTGGAGAGAAGTGTTCACAGACCCACAGCTGCAGACACTTATCGAGCAAGCACTCACCAACAACGGTGACCTGCGCAGTGCCGCCTTGAACGTGAAACAAGCACAAGCCGCACTGATGTCTGCCCGCCTTGCCTATGCTCCGATGCTTGCCTTGTCTCCGCAAGGAACCGTCAGCAGCTGGGACAAGGGAAAGGCTACACAAATCTACTCCCTGCCCGTCACCGCAAGCTGGCAAGTCGACCTCTTCGGTCAACTGCTGAACCCGAAGCGACAAGCAAAGGTTAGCTTGAAGCAGACGCAATTCTACGAACAAGCCGTTCAGACGCAAGTCATCGCCGGCGTAGCCAACATGTACTACACCCTGCTGATGCTGGACCGCCAACTGCAAATCACCGAAGGCACCGTCGAGATTCTGAAAAAGAACCTGGAGACCGTGCAAGCCATGAAAGATGCAGGCATCTACGGAACCACTTCTGCTGCCGTAGAGCAGAGCCGCACTGCCTACGCTCAAGTCATGGCATCACTGCCCGACATACGCCAGAGCATACGCGAAACCGAAAACGCCCTCTGCCTGATGTTGCACCAACCGGCACAGAGCATCGCACGCGGTGTACTGGAAGAGCAACAGCTGCCTACGGAATTTTCAGTAGGTATCCCCTTGCAGTTGCTATCCAACCGTCCGGACGTGAAAGCTGCCGAGATGTCACTGGCTGCCAGCTACTATAATACCAACAGCGCCCGTGCCGCTTTCTACCCGCAGATTACATTGAGCGGTTCGGGAGGCTGGACCAATAACTCCGGTGCAGGTATCGTCAACCCGGGTAAACTGCTGGCTTCCGCCATCGGTTCGCTGACGCAACCCTTGTTCTATCGCGGTGCCAACATTGCCCGTCTGAAACAAGCCAAGGCACAAGAGGAGCAGGCTAAGATTCAGTTCCAAACCGCCCTGCTAAATGCCGGAAATGAAGTGAGCAACGCCCTGCACCTGTATCAAATGGAGAAGGACAAAGCCGTTTCACGCACTATTCAAGTAAATTCTGCCCGCCAAGCTGCCTCAGATACAAAAGAATTGTTTAACTTAGGCACGTCGACCTATCTGGAAGTCTTGTCTGCCGAGCAGTCTTACCTCAGCGCACAGCTTGCAGAAGTATCCGACACCTTCAGCAGCATGCAGGCAGTCATCAGTCTGTATCAAGCGCTTGGAGGAGGAAGAGAATAAAATGAGCGATAAGTGATTAGTGATTAGCGATTAATGAAATAGTAAATCCTAATCACTAACCATTTATCACTAATCATTAATCATTAATCGCTAATTACTATGATAAGTCCGTTAGCTTATGTAGATTCTGCCGCAAAAATCGGCAAGAATGTAACCATCCAGCCCTTTGCTTTTATCGAAGGGAACGTGGAAATCGGTGATGACTGTATTATTATGTCGGGTGCAAAAATTCTGCACGGTACCCGCATGGGAAAAGGGAACAAGGTGCATCACAATGCCGTTCTGGGTGCCGAACCGCAAGACTTCCACTATACGGGAGAGAGCAGTATGCTGATTATCGGTGATAATAACGACATCCGCGAGAACGTGGTTGTCAGCCGTGCTACCCATGCAGGAAGCGCTACCCGCATCGGTAATGAGAACTACCTGATGGATGGTGTACACCTCTGCCACGACGTGCAGATAGGCAACCATTGTGTACTGGGTATCAAGACTACCGTAGCCGGAGAATGTCAGATAGACGACTGTACCATTCTGAGCAGCAATGTCATTCTGCACCAATACTGCCACATTGGAAGTTGGGTACTGATTCAGGCAGGCTGCCGCATATCAAAAGATGTGCCGCCCTATATCATCATGAACGGTAATCCGGCAGAATACCACGGCATCAACGCTGCTGTGCTTCAACACAAACACCAGGTGACCGAACGTGTATTGCGCCATATCGTAAATGCCTACCGTCTGGTATACCAGGGAAACTTCAGCGTGCAGGATGCCTTGCAGAAGATTGAAGACCAAGTACCGATGAGTGACGAGATACACAATATCATCAACTTCATCAAGAATTCCAAAGGAATCGTGAAGTAAACACCCTTCTTCGGGCACGAATCACGCAGACAATACGGATGAATAAATTCTTTTCTGTAAGTCTGCGTAGTTCGTGCCTTTTTCTATATTCCTCTACAATAGTTCCTGCATTATCTTTTACTATTTTTTGATGCATATTCATTCCAGGCAGTATGCTAAGTAAAACAAACTGTTTCCTTTAACTAAACATTTTGTTTCCTTATAGAAAACACTTTGTTTCCCTTAACAAAACAGTTCGTTCCATTATATGAAAACAAAGTGTTTTTCTATACTGAAACAAAGTGTTCTCTAATGCTGGAACAAACTGTTCTGTGTTGTGAACTAACGGATTAAGTATATAAAGGGTATTTATTATACTGTTTCTGTAGACAATGGTCTGTCTTGTCCTATAAAAGACGGGGAAAGAAGCAGGAAGCAACCGGGTACGCTCGGAAGGGTGAGGGTAAAATTTGCCCTCACCCTTTTTATTTGCTCTCACTCACCCTTGAAAGGGCGATGAATAGGGAGTTTCAGAAAAGCGGTGATAGTGGTGAGGGCAGGTTGAGTAATTTTTTGTTCTACTACTACTCGAAATGCAGGGTACCGAAGAACTCCGGGCAATGGAAGTTCGGCTTCTCCAGACCTATCGGATTCCAGGAAAGGAAATGGGGAGTCTGGAGCTTGTCACCGCATTTATAAAAATTGGCACGGAGCGTCTTTCCATCCAACGAAGTGATGTCATGCAGGAAGAAAGCGGAATAAGGGATGACCAGGGCCACTTCCCAGGCACACTCACCTACTCTTTCGTCGAAAGCCTCACGTCCCAAAGAAGCCCAACGCTGTACTTTATCGAGCACCTCTTGCGGGGCATGCTGGCGGTTTCCACGTCCGGCACCTGCCCCAATAAGCAGAGTCCCGGCACAATTACACTCCATATTGTAGTACACTCCGTCATCGGCAGGCACAGAGAAGAACTCTACACACGCATCTTCCCAAACCGGACCGTTATCGTGGCCTGCAACTGCGCGTACACTCGCTTCCCTTACCTTGAAATGCAGCAGAATGGCATCTTCCGTATGCGCTATGCGGAATTCCACATCGGGAGTATAAGGAAAAGCAGCCCAATTCACAGTGTTTACGGGCTGAAACGCCACCTTCTCTTCATCCAGAAGAGCCGGAACCGACTCTACCGGTATATTGGCCACACTTACTTTCTTTACATTCAATTCTTTCATTTTACTATTTTGGGGATTAATTGCAGACAGCGGCAACATGCAAAGAGCTGCCGCCATCGTCATTAAAAACTTTTTCAGATACATGAGTCAATGAACTTTTTCATCTCCGGTGTATGTTCCTCCACACTCTGCAACAGTTTGAACTGAGCCTTGGTACGCACAAGATTGTGCTCCGGATACTGGATTTTATAATAAGTATCACCGTTGATATAATCTGCCAGGAAGCGTACGCACTGCATGTATGGGAACAAGGCAGCCGCATAAGGCAGATTCTCAATCTCTATCGGCAACAGGAAGGACTTGCCCGATTCCAGATAGCCCTTGGTAAATGCCCGGAATATTTCCATATTGAAGTTCACATTATCCGGATTCTTGTCGTCTTCCAACCCCGTGTTGGCACCTGAGCGAAGGAAATCGCCATAATCGGAGAAGATGAAGCTGGGCATCACCGTATCCAGGTCGATGACACAAAGCACCGTACCGTCTTCGTCGAACATCATATTGTTCACTTTCGTATCACAGTGGCATACCCGTTTGGGCAGTTTGCCTTCACGGAACAAGCGTTCTGCCTTGCACATTTCATCAGCGCGTTTTTCTATCTCATCCAGAAAATACCGCACCTCCTGCACACGTCCCGCCGCATCGGCAGCCACAGCATCACGGAGTTGCTTCAGGCGGAACTCCATGTTGTGGAAATCGGGAATTGTCTCGCCCAATGTATCTGGAATGTCGGCAAGCATAGCCTGGAAATTACCGAAGGCAGTTCCCGCATAATAGGAATATTCGGGGTTCACCGTCTCGTAAGTCTTGGCACGGGGAATAAAAGTCATGATACGCCAGTAGTTCTCACCGTCATACCAATAGGTTTTCCCTTCGGCCGTGGGGATGAAATGAAGCACTTTACGCTCGACATCGGCCTCTCCTTTCTCTTCCAGCTTCTTACGGATATGCCCGGTCACAGCCTCGATATTAGACTGTAACATCTCTACATTCTGGAAAATGGCATGATTGATACGTTGCAGAACATAGTCCGGCGCATCGGCCTCAACGGTGGTCACTTTGTACGTATCGTTAATCAGGCCTGAGCCTAAAGGCTTGATTTCACGAACCGTACCCTGCATTTGAAAATGAGATACAATAGATAAAAGGTCTTTCATGATAATAAATGAATTAATTTGTTTACAAAGATACGCCGATTGCCATCTATCAAAAGACAAGTATCGTTCGGCGCGCTTCCAAAATTATACATTTATCCAAACATAACCGCAAAAACTGCCTAATAAATAAGAAGTCTTGTACAAAATATACCTATATTTGTAACTGAAACCTTAAAAACTACCCGAAAAGTGCGAACGTTTATCATCCGGCTGCTTCTTGTTTCAGTAAGCATGATTGCTGCAACCCTGCAGGCGCAGAACATCACCTTCAACCATCTGACAACCGACGACGGTCTGTCACAATTCTCCGTGAACAGCCTTTACATCGATGAAAACGGTGTCTTATGGATTGGAACCCGAGAAGGCTTGAACCGTTATGACGGAGAAGACATACAAACTTACAAGCTGCAGAAGAACGACCCTTACAGCCTTTTCTGCAACACCGTGCTGCGCATGGCCGGCAACCGTAACGGAAAAATCTACCTGCTCTGTACGGAAGGAGTAGCCGAGTTCAATCTCGCCACCCAAAGATTCACCACCCTGCTGCAAGGAAATGTACACAGCATATATTACAAAGAGGCCCTTTTCATCGGAAAACAGAATGAAATCTACCGCTATAACGAGCAGACCGGGAACTTTGACCTCTATTACCAGCTTCCCGGAAAAAGTCTGGAAATCTGCTGTATGCATCTGGACAAAGGACAAATGTGGATTGGAACGACCACCGACGGAGCATACCGCCTGCAACTGGACAAGAACGAGCTGACCCACCCCATCCTGAAAGGCAACATCACCAGCATATACCAAGACAGCGAAGGCGAGTTATGGATTGGCAGCTGGGAAGAAGGGCTGCACCATGTAAAGACCGACGGAACCATCGAAATCTTTGAATACGACGCAAAGAACCCTTACAGCATCTCTTCCAACTTCGTGCGAGCCTGCTGTGAAGACAATCTGGGAAACATCTGGATTGGGACATTCAACGGATTGAACCGGTATGACAAAAGTACGGGACTCTTCCAGAACCACACTGCCAGTGATGCCCAGAGCGACGGACTGACACACTCTTCCATCTGGTGCATCGTAAAGGACAACCAAGGAACGCTGTGGCTGGGGACCTACTTTGGCGGCGTCAACTACTTCAACCCCGAGTACGAGATATACAGCCGCTATATGTATTCGCCCATCGAAAAGAAGGGGCTGAGCAATCCGGTTGTAGGCCGCACCATCGAAGACAAGGACGGCAATCTGTGGATTGGCACCGAAGGGGGCGGACTGAACTATTACAACCGCCGTACCCGTGAGTTCAAATGGTTCCGCCCGGAAATCGGTCCCAACAGTATTTCCCATAACAACATCAAGGCTCTCTATTATGATGCCTCCAAAGACATCATCTGGATAGGAACCCATCTGGGCGGACTGAACAGACTGGACATACGCTCGGGGCAATTCACACACTACCGCATGGAAGCAGGTAATCCGGAGACCTTGCCTTCCGACATCATCCGCGATATCGCGCCTTACCAAGACCACCTGGTGATAGCCACCCAAAACGGAATCTGCCTCTTCGACCCTGCCAACGGGAAATGCCAACAACTGTTCCAGGACAGCAAAGAAGGCAAAAAAATCAAGATGGTGGCAGATGTCACTTTCGACAGCAACGGTACGCTCTGGATTGCAGCCACGGGCGAAGGTGTGTTCAGCTACCGTTTCGATACCGGCAAACTGACCAACTACCGCCATGATACTGCCGACCCACACAGCATCAGCAACAACAATGTAAACAACATTACCCAAGACAGCAAAGGCAATCTGTGGTTCGCCACTTCGGGCAGCGGACTGGACTTATACCGCCCTGCCAGCAACGACTTCGAGAACTTTGACCAAGCGAAGAACGGCCTTTCCAGCGACTGTATCTATGAGACGGAGGAATCCCCCACCAGCGGCAAACTGCTGCTCATCACCAACGAGGGCTTCTCCATCTTCGACTACCGGCAAAAGGCATTCCTGAACTACAGTGCCGAAAACGGTTTCCCAATGACTGCCGTCAACGAGAATGCCCTTTGCGTGACCCGTGACGGAGAGATATTCCTGGGAGGCACGCAGGGAATGATTTCTTTCCATGAAATGGAGTTGAACTTCACGCCGAAACCCTACAAAATCATCCTCTCCCGCCTCATTGTGAACGGAACGGAAATACAAGTGGGAGATGAGACCGGTATCCTGCAGCAAGCCTTGTACTGCACCCCCGAGATTACGCTCAACGCTGACCAGTCCATGTTCAGCATAGAGTTTGCCACTTCAAACTATGTAGCCGCCAACAAAGACGACATCATCTATAAGCTGGAAGGCTTCTCCAACGACTGGAACAGTGCCCGTGGACTGCACAACATCACCTATACCAACCTGAACGCCGGAACCTATAACTTGATTATAAAGCCCAACGGAAAAGACGAGAGCCTTTGTCCGCAAGTCCACCTGACCATACACGTGTTGCCTCCCTACTACAAGACTCCCCTTGCCTATCTTATCTACCTGATAGTGACGGGAATCCTGCTCTGGTATCTGGTGCGTACCTACAAGTCCAGAATCAAGTTGCGTGAATCACTGAAGTACGAACAGAAGCACATCCGTGACGTAGAGGCCCTGAACCAGTCAAAGCTACGTTTCTTCACCAACATTTCCCATGAATTCCGCACCCCGCTGACACTCATCGTGGCCCAAGTGGAAACGCTGATGCAACTCCAGAACTTCACGCCTGCCATATATAACAAGGTACTGGGCATCTACAAGAACAGCATACAGCTACGGGAACTCATCACCGAGCTGCTCGACTTCCGCAAGCAGGAACAAGGGCACATGAAGATAAAGGTAAGTCCACACAACATCGTGAACTTCCTATACGAAAACTATCTGCTTTTCCTGGAATATGCCAGCGCCAAACAAATCAGCCTCTACTTCGAGAAGGAAACAGACAGCCTCGAAGTATGGTATGACCAAAAACAGATGCAGAAAGTGATAAACAACCTGCTGTCCAACGCCGTCAAGCATACCAAGGCGGAAGACAGCATCACCCTCAGCATCAAGACCGAAGGCAGCAATGCCGTCATCCGCGTAACCGATACCGGCAGCGGCATAGATGCCCGGGAAGTGGACAAGATATTCGACCGCTTCTACCAGATAGACCAAATGGACTCTACGGATGCAAGCAAGACGGGTACGGGTATCGGCCTGGCATTGACGAAGGGTATCGTGGAGCTCCATCACGGCACCATCCGTGTGGAAAGCGAACTGGGCAAAGGTAGCAGCTTCATCGTAAACCTGCAATTGGGGAACGCACAGTTTGACGAAGAGCAAATAAATAAGAATGCAGACAGTGTGCAACAAATAGAAATTCCCAAACCGGAAAACGATGCCCTGCTCAAGGCGGAGCTGGAAGAGAGTGCTCCCATCAAACGACTCCCGGATGCAAAAATCCTGATAGTGGAAGACAACGACTCCATCCGCGACATGCTGGCAGGTATCTTCAAGCCCTTCTACGAAGTGCTGACTGCGGCCGACGGAGCGGAAGGACTTGCACTGGTGCGCAGCGAAATGCCCAATATCGTAGTCAGCGACGTGGTGATGCCCAACATGTCGGGAACGGAACTGTGCAAACAGATAAAGAGCGACTTCAACACCTGCCATATTCCCGTGGTACTGCTCACGGCACGTACTGCCATCGAACAGAATATCGAGGGACTGCGCATCGGTGCGGATGACTATATCACCAAGCCGTTCAACACCAATCTATTGATTTCGCGCTGCAACAACCTCGTGAACTCGCGCATCCTCCTGCAGGAGAAGTTCAGCAAGCAGCCGCAAGCCTTTGTACAGATGCTTGCCACCAACCCCATAGACAAGGAGATTCTGGACCGTGCCATGGCAGTCATCGAGCAACATCTGGACGATACGGAATTCAACGTCAACGTCTTTGCCCGTGAAATGGCAATGGCACGCACCAATCTGTTCACCAAGCTGAAGGCTATCACCGGACAAACTCCGAACGACTTTATCCTGACCATCCGCCTGAAGAAAGGCGCTCTGATGCTGCGCAACAATCCGGAGCTGAATATCACTGAAATTGCGGACCGGATCGGTTTCAGTTCTTCACGCTATTTCTCCAAATGCTTCAAGGACATTTACCATGTCAGCCCACTGGCCTACCGCAAAGGAGAGAATGGAGGAGAGGAAAGTACGGAAGACAGTGAAGAGACATCTTAATATTGTACATCAAGCCATCGCATGATACGGTTTGTACTTTTTCTCCCTTCCCTTGTACTTCCTTATACACCCGATTCCATAAAACCTCTTACCTTTGACCTCAGAATTACAATCTAAAGTCAAAGAACTATGAAGCATTTTTCCCCCTTGTGGTCTCTGATTCCCGGTGCAGCCCTGATAGCGGGATGCGGAAGCCAACCTAAAGACAAGACTTCGGAGCACTCGCCGCAGAAGCCCAATGTAGTATATCTGATTGCTGATGACCTGGGTATCGGCGACCTGAGCTGTTACGGTGCCACCAAAGTAAGCACTCCCAACATTGACCGCCTTGCCGGACAAGGCATGCAGTTTACCAACGCTTATGCCACTTCTTCCACCAGCACCCCTTCCCGCTTCGGCCTGCTGACAGGCATGTATCCCTGGCGACAGAAGAATACCGGCATTGCTCCGGGCAATTCCGAACTCATCATCGATACCGCCTGCGTCACTATGGCCGATATGTTCAAGGAAGAAGGCTACGCCACTGCAGCAGTGGGCAAGTGGCACCTCGGCCTGGGCCCTAAAGGCGGTACAGACTTCAACCACTCCATCAAACCGAACACCCAAGACATCGGCTTTGACTATGAATACATCATCCCCGCTACCGTCGACCGCGTTCCCTGCGTCTTTGTAGAGAACGGACATGTAGTGGGTCTCGACCCCAACGACCCTATCACTGTGAGCTACGACCACAAGGTCGGTGACTGGCCCACCGGTCTCGAAAACCCCGAACTCGTCAAGATGAAACCCAGCCAGGGGCACAATAACACCATCATCAACGGCATCCCCCGCATCGGCTGGATGACCGGCGGCAAATCCGCCCTTTGGACAGACGAAGACATTGCCGACGTGATTACAGACAAAGCTAAGAACTTCATCACAGCCCATAAAGACGAACCTTTCTTCCTTTATATGGGTACGCAAGATGTACATGTTCCCCGCGTGCCACATCCGCGTTTCGCCGGCAAGAGTGGTTTGGGCGTACGTGGCGACGTCATCCTCCAGCTGGACTGGACCGTGGGTGAAATCATGCACACTTTGGATAGCCTCGGCATTGCCGACAACACCATTTTTGTATTCTGCAGTGACAACGGTCCCGTCATAGACGACGGCTATCAGGACCAGGCACGCGAACTGCTGAACGGCCATACTCCCATGAAGCACTACCGCGGCGGGAAGTACAGCGCTTTCGATGCCGGTACCCGCATTCCCTTCATTGTACGCTGGCCCAATGGCATCAAGCCCGGCAAACAACAAGCCCCCTTCTCCATGATTGATGTATACGCTTCACTCGCCGCCCTGCTGAACCATCCGCTGGAAGCAGGCATCGCTCCCGACAGCCGCGACCAGCTCAACAACTTCCTGGGAACCGATACTGCCGGATGTGACTATATTGTACAACAGAATCTGGACAATACACTCTCCATTATCCAAGGAGACTGGAAATACATAGAGCCCAGCGACAAGCCGGCACTGGAGTATTGGACAAAAATAGAAATGGGCAACGCCCCGCAGCCCCAACTGTACAATCTTTCCATTGATCCGTCCGAAAAAGACAATGTGGCAGAAGCCCATCCGGGCAAGGTAAAAACGCTCTCTGCCCTACTGGAAGAGGTGAAGGAAGCAAAGAACCAAAGTGAAAGGGAATAAAAGTACAAGAGTGGTATAGTTCGCAAGTTTTGTACGAATTCGTACTTTTTGCGAACTATTAACTAATGCATTTGTATATTCCATCCCCTACATTTGCGATGTGATTCAACTCTGAAGTGAGTACAAAACAAAGAAACAACCTTTATTAATAACTAATTAAATTAATATTTATGAAACAGAAATCCAGCTTCTTTAAAGCATTAGGTATTATGTTGCTTTCTGTCCTATTTGCCACGCAGGCCAATGCACAGAATCTCACAGTAACAGGTACAGTGACTGACAACTTAGGTCCGGTGATTGGTGCTTCTATCCAGGTGGAAGGAACAAGTAACGGATGTATCACAGACATTGACGGAAACTACACCCTTCCCAATGTTCCGGCAAACGCAACTCTCGTATTCTCCTATATCGGATATCAGACACAAAAGATTGCCGTAGGCGGAAAGACCAAAATCGACGTAAAACTGGCAGAAGACAGCCAATTGCTGCAGGAAGTTGTCGTAGTGGGTTACGGCGTTCAACGTAAGAGTGACCTGACCGGTGCAGTTGCTTCTGTAAAAGCAGCAGATGCATTGAAGAATACCCCGACCGGTAATGTATCCGATGCATTGCAGGGACGTATGGCCGGTGTATCAGTTCTCTCTGGTTCCGGTAATCCTACTGAAGACAATACCATCCGTGTACGTGGTATCAACTCTATCACAGCAGAAACCGGTCCTTTGGTTGTTATCGACGGTTTCATCGGTGGTTCCCTTCAGTCGTTGAATCCTTCCGATATTCAATCTATCGAAGTATTGAAAGACGCATCTGCAACAGCTGTTTACGGTTCTCGCGGTGCAAACGGTGTAATCTTGGTTACTACCAAAAACCCATCCCAAGACAAATTGACTGTATCTTTTAATGCATTTGCCAACATCAAGACTGTAGCCAAGTATGCTGATAATCTTTCTACCTATGAATATGCCAACCTGGTTAATGACTATGGTAAGGAATATTTTGGATACGGCGACAATCACTATTATAGTGCAGAGCAATTAGCAGCCTTCAAGTCTGGCAAAGCAGGTTATGATTACTCAAGAGAAATCTTCCGCAGCCCTGCCGTTACACAGAACTATGAAATGTCTATTGCAGGTGGTGGCGAAAAGACTACTTTCCTGGCATCTCTCCGCTATCAAAACGATGAAGGTATCATCAAGGAGTCAAGTAGCCAAATCTACAGCTGGCGTTTGAAAGTAGATACCAAAATCAAGAAATGGCTGAAAGCTGGTATGAACATCTATGGTCACTACAGAGAAACAAGTACTCCACGTGTCAATGAATATGATGGTTTAATCCAACAAGCAATGTACTTTCCCAGTACTATTGAACCGCAAGATGAAGATGGAAACTACAATAATTCATTTTTTGAGGGTAGTTCAACTTACAATCCAATGGGGCATATTTGGGAAGCAGACAATGCCAACAAGACAATAAATAATCGTATACAAGGTTATGTCCAGTTTGACATCATGGACGGTTTGAGCTTCCGCTCACAACTGGGAGTTCTGCTTGACAATAGACTAAACACTTCCGTACAAAATGACAAAAGTTACTATGCTTTCAAGAATAGCAATTTATCGCAAGGTCAAGCACGTAGTTACTGGAACACTTCCTGGTTAAACACCAACACATTAAGTTATGTAAAAGAATTTAATGCTAATCATCGTGTCAACGCAACTGCTGTTTTCGAACAGTCTTATGATAATAATTTCAATCATACCGGTACTGCTTATGGTTTGGATTATATTGATAGGATCGGTATAAACAACTTGGCATGGTCAAATGCAGAGCTTGCTACCAATAGCTCCGACCGTGTTATCAATACATTAATGTCAGGTATGTTACGTGTAAACTACGTATTTATGAACCGTTACATGGTTACTGCATCTATTCGCGCAGATGGTTCTTCACGTCTTGTTGATAAATGGAGCTATTTCCCATCTGCAGCTTTGGCTTGGGACTTGAAACAAGAAAGTTTTTTGAAAGACAACAGCTTTATCGACCAATTGAAACTTCGCCTCGGTTATGGTTCTGTAGGTAACCAAGCTGTAGAAGCTTACCGCCCCTATTCCAAACGTACTCCAATAAGAAATAGTGATGGCTCCACCTCTTATAAAGTAGACCGCCCTGCTGCTCCTTACCTAAAATGGGAACGTAACGACCAGTTCAATGCAGGTGTTGATTTTGGTATACTCAACGGTCGCATACGCTTGACTGCCGATTGGTATAGCAAATTATCCAAAGATATTTTGTTGGATCTGGCACAACCAACACACATGGGATTTCCCTCATTGTTGATGAACTCTGGCGAAATCAAGAATACTGGTATAGAGTTCACAATCAGTGCAGACCCATTTACCGGTAAAGGCTTCAGCTGGCATACCGACGTTACTTTATCGCATAATAAAGGAACTTTCAACAGCATACCTACAGCTAACCATCGCCAACAGCAAGCCGGAAGTTTCCAAAATCAATTATTCCAGATGATTGAAGGTGAAAAATTAGGTACATTCTGGGGATATACTTTCGGAGGTATCTGGCAGGAAGATGAAGTGAACGCTCCATTCGTAGACGCCAACGGTCAAACAAATGGCAAAACAAACGGTGAAGTCTATAAAGTCGTAGCTGGTAACTCTAAATATGTAGATACCAATAAAGACGGAGTACTGAATGATGCAGACCAAGGTATCATCGGCTGTGGTCAACCGACATTTAACTGGGGTTGGAACAATAGCTTCAATTACAAGAATTTTGATTTCTCATTCTTTATGGTAGGTTTCCATGGCTTTGATATATACAATGCAACTCATCAAATGGGATTCAATACAGTTTCCGGTCAGAACATGGCTGCAGTAACTCCAATGCGTGACTTCTTGAACCGTTGGACGCCAACCAATACAAATACAGATGTACCGGGTTTCGTACAAGGAGGCACAGAAAACAAAGTATTCAGCAGTCGTTTTGTAGAAAATGGAAGCTTTATCAAGATGAAAAGTATCACCTTGGGTTACACTTTGCCCGAATTAGCCTGCAAATCACTTGGTATCAGCAATCTCCGACTTTATGTTTCCATCCAGAATCCGTTCCATATCACCAACTATTCCGGTCTGGATCCTGAAGCAACAATGGGAAGCCCACTGATACAAGGTGTTGATTGGGGCTCATATCCTAACAGCCGTAATTATCTGATTGGTTTAAATTTTGCATTCTAATGATTTACCTTTTAAACAAGAATAATATGAAAAAATTAGCATATATAGCAACAATAGCCTGCAGTATGTTCCTGACAACTTCTTGTGTAGACCTGACCCAAGAGCCACAGTCTTTCATTACTGATGAAGATTACATTGCCAGCATGGACCTAACAGGTCTTCAACAAGCTGCAACAGGACTTTATAACGATTTATGGAATGGGAACTATGGTTTTAACTGCCGTTTACAACGCATAAATGTATGTGCAGATGATATTACTTATCGTGCGGCAAAAGCAAATAATGAATTGGCCAATTACTATAGACTATCTCCCAATATCACAGCCAACACTGCAGATTTCGATACTACTTGGTCACTATTTTTTGCCGTTATCAACCACTCCAATACACTTATTAATAAGACGGTATTACCGGAAAATGCAGACCAAGCCAAGAAGTTTGAAGAAGTATTAGGAGAAGCTTACTTCCTCCGTGGACTTTCTTATTTTTATTTGGTACGCATGTATGGTGATGTACCCCTAATTCTAGCAGAAACAGACGCTTCAACGTACATGCCGAGAACTGCTGTTGCAGAAATCTATGATCAAGCGATTATTCCTAGCTTGAAAAAAGCAGTAGAAATATTACCGGCAAAAAGTCGCAGCGGCTTCAGCTCTACTCCTTCCAAATGGGCAGCCGAAGCTTGTCTGGCAGACGCTTACATGACAATGGCCGGTTGGCCTTTGAAAAGAGGACAAGAGTATTACTCACTGGCAGCGGCTGCAGCTAAAGACATCATAGACAACTCTGGTTTGTACCTGACCGAAGAATATGCAGAATTGTGGAAAGAAGCCAATAAAGCACAACCCAATGAAGTAATGTTTGCCATCCACCATAATGCGAAGATGAAGACGGCAAGTAACTATGGAAAGTCTTACTACCCCAGCGATTTTGCCCCCAATGCCGGTTGGTCTGACTACTATGCAAACGAAAGCTTCTTTCTAAATTATCCGGATGATGCACGTAAAGAGTGGAATTATATGACAGAATGGGAAACTAAAAACGGTCATGTCACTTATAAAGAAAGTGCCGATAAGCTTCCCGCCATTTCCAAGTATTATGACTATGACAACGGCGCACCCGGTAAGAGTGCCCAAGCTAATGGTATCACTTGTATCTACCGTTACGCCGATGTCCTGCTGATGTACGCAGAAGCTTCCACCCGTGCCACAAACAGTGTAAACGCACAAGCTTTGGATGCCATTCAGAAAGTACAGAAACGTGCCGGTTATGCACAAGACCAGCTGACCACAACTACTGATCCTACAGCTTTCACAACAGCTGTATTCAACGAACGCGGTTGGGAATTCTTTGCAGAAATGAAACGTTGGTTCGAACTTGTTCGTCTGGAAAAGGTAAGTGAAGTTAGAGCCGAGACTTGGAATGGTTCGCTTTTCCAAAGCAACAACCATTATTACTTCCCCATACCTTATCAGCAAATCCGTCTGACACAGTGGACTAATAATGCAGGCTACTAATACTGATAAAAACGTAATAACACAAAACTTCTAACCTTATTTATCAAGAAATCAAATAGACCTTAATCAATTTGATATGTACGAAAGGGAGGGGCCGTGAGGTTCCTCCCTTTTATTTATCAATACAATGTAATACTACCCAAACAACATCCAACTAAATCAGGGAAAAGACATCCAGCTGGAAACTAAAAGCTTCATGCTGAAAACTAACAATATAAGACTATCCCTAATAGATAAAACAACGATATCACTCTATTTCCAATACTCTCATTAGAGCGTGATAGATAGGTATGAAAAAACACCTATCACACCCTAATAAATTTATAATCACATATATACTCCTTTGCGTGATAGCGTGACAGATGTTTTTATTTTTTTGTGTAGAAACAAAAATACCAGTAAATGCTATTTCTTTTCCGTACTTTCAAAGTGGCGTTGCTGCTGTTCCACCTGCTTCATTTCATTGATACGTTCCTGCTCTTCCCTGGCAAGGCGCTCTATTTCATTGAAGTCAATCTCTCCGACTTCAGTTTTTCCAAAGATTTCCGTCTTTTGCGGAACCGGAAGCTCTCTATACAAGGCTACACGTTCCGCAGGCAAAGTAGCTATTTCAATCACTGCCTGGGGATGGAACTGTATACCTGGATGCAAAAGACGTGCTTTTATTTTGATAGTACCTGCTTTCGTTGTTGTACGGATCAGTGCAGGTGCAGTCCCCCAACGACTGACACGGGGATTGGCTTCTACCTCTCTTCCACCGACCAACTCTCCTTCTCCTTCCACCTCAAAAATAACGGTTTCTTGAGAAAGGCGCTTTACATAGCCATCCTTATCGGTAATGGAAGCAATCACCGTGACCATATCCGAACCATTGGCACGCAGGGGTAGTCCAGAATCAACAGTCAGTACAAGCTGTTCATTACGTTTGGAAGGCATATTCTTGGTCCTAGCAACAATCTTGCCATCCAGGAATCCCTCAGCCACAATACTACATTGTTCCGGTTTCCCGGCCCGATGAAGTGCCCGGACATCCACAAAGCTATAAGCACCCTTAAAAACAACGGGAGGATGACGAATCCCCTTCTCCTCCAGCAACGGCACTTGCACAAGGGTGTCTTTTTCGTTCACAATGACACGTACACTATCACAGTTGGTATAAACCACTATATCCTCGGGGGAAAAAGGAGTCATGGCATTAGCTATATACACCATCGGCCCACTATCAGCCTGCTCCAAGTGCAGGTGCGGATCACGCTGGCTCATCATCATGTAATAGGAATACTTTGGCTGACGGAACATATCCATCAGTCCTCCCCAGAAAGGGTCAGGATGATAACCACGCTGGTGGTCAAACGAATGCCACAAGGCACCTCCTATATGCCCCCGAGGAGATTTGTAGAACTGATCAACCGTAAGAGAGCCGCCATAATCCTTGCGGGCATAGTGCTGGGCCTGGCGAATCTGTGGCTCTTCACCCCATTCACGTGCCACACGGCTGTAAGAATTGTGGGAATTCCAGTCATCCACACAGTCACCATACTCCCGGGTAAAGCAGGATTTGCCTGCATTCCGGTAAAACGCCTCGTTCTTGGGGGCTGTATAAACTACATCATATCCCATTGCTCCTTTGCTCTTGTCATCAATGGCAGCATAGCAACCCGGAGCCGGATACTCTTCATGAGTAGCCCGATAGGCATTCTGTGCGAAAGACTCCGGAAAAGCCGTCTCATTAAGTACCGGTTCCCACAGAAGGACAGACGGATGATTACGGTCTCGACGGACCATATTACGGATGTCGGAAAGGATACGTTCTTCAAACACCGGTTCCGGATTCCAGTACTGCCAGCCGGGAGTGGCTACAATAATGAACATGCCCAGTTCATCGCAGGCATCCATAAATGCAGGGTCTTGGGGATAGTGTGCCGAGCGTATAATCCGGAAACCAGCATCACGCATTTTCTTCACGTCCAGCCAATGCAGGTTGTTGGGTACGGCATTCCCGATATAAGCATAGTCCTGATGGCGGTTTACCCCCATCAGCTTGTCTCCGAACGGCTTACCGTTGATATAGAGACCGTCGGCACCGCGAAACTCAATGCTTCGGATACCGATACGGGAAACAACAGCGTCGCACAGCTTGCCGTTAAGATAGACAGAGGTGCGGAGCCGATACAGATTCGGAGTATCGGGATGCCACAAAGACGGATTTCTGACAGTGAGCTGCTGCATGACGTGTCCATCACTTCCGGCAGACAAGCTGAGACTTTTCCTTGTACTGGCCACCTGCTTGCCAACAGCATCCAGCAGGGTTGACTCCACTACCACCCGGCAACCACTCTCTCTATCATTGACGATATGAGTCTTGACATTCACCCGAGCCTTTTGGTCCGACACATCCTCATAGCTGACAAACACGCCTCCCCCAGCCACCTGGCCAGCCTCATTGGCATCGCTTACATGCACGTCACCGGTACAGATAAGATAACAATCACGGTAGATGCCACCAAATACACAAAAATCCATCGTATACTGTTTGCGCCCCGGCGGGAAAGAAGGGTCATCACTGTTATCAGCACATACGGCAACGGTTACCTCATCACCTGGACGCACACCAACAGCAGTCAAATCTATACTCACCGGGAGAAAACCACCGAAGTGCTCCTTTACCTTGTAACCATTGATATAAAAGCTGCTTTTACCCATAACCGCCTCAAAATAGAGGGACAACCGCTTACCTTGATACCGAGTATCGACAGTGAAACGCTTGGAATACCAGGCCGGCCCCTGATAATTGCGAGAACCGCTCGCCTCGGAAGGAACCAGCTGTACGGTATGCGGTAGGTTTACCAGCTCCCACTTGCTGTCATCCAGTTGCAAAGGATCAGCTTTTAAAGGAATATCCCCCCGATGAAAACGCCATCCGGGATTAAAGTCCAATACCTCGCGGCCGGAATTGGGCACCGGATAAAAACTGGCAGCAGAAAAGTGTTCTTGTGCTTGCAGTACACCGATGCAAGCCCAGAAAATAATTAATAAAAGAATCTTTTTCATAATCTATATCATTGATTTGTCATTCTATCCACACGTATTACCGCCGGTTTTCCACAAAGCATCCCCTGCGGCATAGGTACTTTGATTTCCCTTCCATTGAGAACAATCCGAATCCCTTTCAGAGCCGCATTCATGCAAGCATCGGTGACAGAAACCACAATCTCCCCTGCATCTTCCCTTATCAGCACCGCACACGGGGCAGAAGCGGAAAGAGACAAACCTTCTGCCTGCAAACCTTTATTGCCGGGATACAAGACAGCTTCCACCACCTTTCCATCCATAGAGCAGACCGCCTGCACCAGGGTATCGTTCTGCAATACCCGGAACGGCAGTTCATCCGACGGCATCTGCCGGCCTGCATAAACCACATAGCCATAGGTATCATCAACCGGACGCTGTCCATGATTTGCCCACAGACGGAGGATTCTGGCTTCTGAGGGCAAGCCTTGTTTCTTTTCATTCACCTTGTTCCGCTTCACCCAATCTGTGGGACGAGTCTCGCAAGTAACAAATGCTTCACGGGTATACTCAGGAAGTATCCGATAGGCAAACTTACCTTTCTGCACCAGCCAGAGGGGAGTACCATCTGCCGACAAAAGCGAGTGAGTGCCGGAAGCGACAAGCTCCATTTTTCCCCTTTTCATCGAGAAAACTTCATCCGTCCAAGCCGTCTGGTCGATGGTGGTACGAATCTCCCCATCCAGTTCAGGACGCTTATTGGTTACGCCCGCACCCAAAGCTACCATGTAATCTCCCAGAATGAAATAAGACTTATATGCCTTGAAGCCATAAAGAACCTCGTTCAAGCCCTCACTGTTCCCCTTGTCGTTCACACCCTCTTTCGCAGAAGCGTTCATCTTTTCGAAGATATATCCTGCAACGGCATTACTCCCGCCATCCGTAGCACCGGCAGCAAAATTACTCCTGCTGCAATAACCACGCCAATTCTCTACGGGAACCAGCTTGTCCATGCCTTCGCGTGCAGTCACACCCGGGGAAGCGGTGACATCCCAACCGCCCATAATCCGGAAATACTCATCGCCGCTGCGCTGGAACAACGTCATTCCATCCGTCGGATAGAAATTGTAGGCATCAGCAAAACTGGCGGCACTCTCCAGTCCGTCACAACGGACAGAGGCCATATTAATCGTGATATGATAGTCGGGGGTCTTCTTTATCAAGTCGTCGTTGTTGAAGAACCAACGGGTACCGGAATAGATGCCCGGAGCATACTCCTCCATCATGATGCGATTCTTCTTCACCTCTTGCTGCAATTGCAACAGTTCCCGCTGCTCTTCGGGGGTGAAAGAGTCCATCCAGTTGCCGATAAGGTTATCCAGCATTCCGGCATAAGGGATGGAAAGCTCTGTGGGATTATATACATACGAGCCACGGTCCAGGCAAGGAAGGCGATATCCCTTATAATAATACCAGGCACCACCACGCAGGAAATTAAGAAGTGCCTGCACATTATCCCGGCCCAGATTCTTGGCCCAGGGAGAGCCTTTCAGCATATTCAGCATTTTAAGTGCATTGGAAGTCCCGTCAATGGGATAACCCCAAATCAGGCATTGCTTTCCATGTCCCCAACCTGCTCCGTCGGCAGTGAATCCCTCAGTCCAAAAAGCATCGGAATACGTAGTTTGGGAGGTCATACTGATACCGCGCTGGCAAACTTCCGCCAGCAAGTCTATCATAGGAATGGAACGGTACATGGCGGCCACGGGCAATAGGGAACGATAGGCCAATGCATTGCCGCCCACCCACCACACATGGTTGCGGAAACGGGAAATGGAAACTACATTCTCATCGGTTTCGTCGTGGCGGAGAGGTTGGGTCCAAGCTTGTAAGGCAATGGTTTTCAACATATCGCACGCCTCTTGCAGCAATGTGCCGCCTTTCCCACCTTCAGCATCGTCCATCTGTTTCAGATAGCAGAAATAAGTATTGACCGCTGCCGTAGGTATGGCAAAGCAAGATGCATGGAAACGGGGACCGTCATTGGGGCGTCCTGCCTCGATACCGCCGTAATGCAAGATTGCCTTCAGCACTTTACCGGACAAGGCCTGCTCTTCTGTCAGTTCACCTTTACGATAGGCATCCGCTACTTTCCAGATACGGTTGAAGGCATCCGCCACGAACAAGCCTATTTCGGCCTGCGGGTTGGAGTAAGGCTTCTGAAAGGCATTCTCTTTGCGGAATTGCTCTTCCTGCTCCCTTAAACCAGAAAAGATACCGTCGGCAGTGAGTTGTGCCAGACACTCCTGCGCACTCAACCGGGTGTCCAGGGAATGATAACGGTAAGGATGCTGCGCAAAGGAAGCGCGGAAAGCCTTGATGGACTTCTCCTTCTCTGCATCCCCCCGCTGCCGGGCTTCGTTGTAGTAACGGTGATAATTATTGAAAGCAAACTGCGTTTCCTTCTCCTGCGGAAAAGCGGTTGCGGCCAAGCAAAGGCCGAGAATGGTCAGAATAAGGTTTCTCTGCATATTAGAATCGTATTGGTTATTGTATAATGTCCGATTATATTTTCAGCAAATATAATGAAAGGCAGAGGGAAGAAATGACGGCAATCATACAAAACAGATGCAGTTTTCGTACGGAACTGGCTGAGTGCGGCAACAGGCATAAAAAGATTGGCTATCTTTGTTTCATCATAATAATCTTATTAACAACACTCCCCATGAAAAGACATCATCTGCTTTTTCTCTTTGCCGCTTTCATAGCTATAACGTCTTCTGCCCAGAAGCTGGACAATCTGGTAGAACTGAAACAGAAGTCGGAAAACCCACTGTTTCATCACTTAGACAAAGCTCCACGTACACCAGCTTTCGAGTGCGAAGGCTATTGGGCCTGGGGAAGTTCGGTAGTGAAAGGAGATGACGGCAAGTACCATATGTTCGTTTCCCGCTTTCCCAAGAGCTTGCCGTTCCATCCGGGATGGATGGTAGCTTCGGAGATTGTACATGCCGTGTCCGAGGTACCGCAAGGACCTTATCGGTTCAGCGAAGTGGCCCTCCCTGCCCGTGGTGCGCAATACTGGGACGGACGCTCCACACACAATCCACGCATTTTGAGGCAGAACGGGAAATACTACCTTATCTATATGGGTTCCACCCACCCCTTTGCCGACCCTACTTACGAACAACTCACCCTGGAAAGCCCCTGGTGTACCGTTGCCCGTGCCAACAAACGTGTGGGACTGGCCGTTGCCGACTCGCCCTACGGTCCGTGGAAACGCTTGGACGAGCCCATCTTGAAGACCAAGCCCAATACTTTCTACAGTTTTCTGACCTCAAATCCCTCGCCTATCATTCAAGAAGACGGTTCGGTGATGATGATATTCAAGGGGCGACATTACACGAACGGTTACCTGCACTCGGCCATGAGCCTCGGAATGGCTTATGCTCCTACCATAGAAGGCCCTTATCGGGTGCTGAACAATGACCGTCCCATCTTTGAAGTAGACGGTCAGGGCGAAGCGGAAGACCCTTTCCTCTGGAAAGATGCAGACGGCTATCATGCCATCTTCAAAGACCATGTAGCCAAGTTTACCGGCGAACGGGGCGGAGGCGTCATGGCACATTCCAAAGACGGCATCCAATGGACGGTGGACAAAGACCCGAAAGCCTACTCGCTCACTGTGGAGTGGGAAGACGGCAGCGTGGAGAAGCAAGGACAACTGGAACGCCCCTTCATCCTCTTCGAGGACGGAAAGCCTGCCTACATCTTCTTTGCCACGATGGACGGGCCCGGAGGATTCGAAAATGCATCCCGTTCTTGGAATATGGTGATTCCCATCAAAGATCGGAAGTAAAAATGTGTATCTTTGCAGCCATGAACGAGAACATATTACCCATCCACTTCGCCCCGCTGCAAGGCTACACCGATGCCGTCTACCGGCGGGCGCATGCACGCATATTCGGCGGCATAGAGACCTATTACTCTCCTTTCGTACGCATGGAGCACGGAGAAATCCGGCGGAAAGATGCCCGTGACATTGAGCCGGACAACAACCCGGACCTGCACCTCATCCCCCAGCTCATTGCTCCGGATGCGGACAAGCTGGAGCACATAATGTCCCTTTTCATCGAAAAAGGATACCGGGAAGCGGACATCAATCTGGGTTGTCCTTTTCCGATGCTGGCCCGGCGCCACAATGGCTGCGGCATGCTGCCCTATCCCGAAGAAGTGAAGGCGCTGCTCTCCGAAGCCATCGACCGACATCCCGACATCCGTTTCTCCGTGAAGCTGCGTCTGGGCTGGGAGCAGGCAGAGGAGTGTCTTGCCCTGCTACCGCTGTTCAACGAACTCCCCCTCGCACACATCATCCTGCACCCGCGTCTGGGCAAGCAGCAATACAAAGGAGAGGTAGACCTGGAGGGATTTGAAGCTTTCTACAAAGAGTGCACCCACCCTCTGTTCTACAACGGAGACCTGCATACCGCGAATGATATCCGTTCTATCACCACACGGTTCCCCCGATTGGCAGGTATCGTCATCGGCCGCGGGCTACTCGCCAATCCTGCCCTGGCGCTGGAATACAAGCAAGGAACCCCGATTTCTTCCGATGAAATGGCGAAAAAAGTGGGACAACTACACACCGAGGTCTTCAACGCCTATCAAGAGCTACTGCAAGGCGGTGAGGCACAGCTATTAATGAAAATGAAAAGTTTCTGGGAGTACCTATTGCCGGACGGAGACCGCAAAGCGAGAAAGACCATTCATAAGACCAGCAAACTGGCAAACTATCAGTCAGCAGTAAGCAATCTGCTCGGAACATATTAAACAACCGTTTCCAGTATCTTTCTCTATAGGAGAGAAAGGCTAAGACTCCTATACCGAATACCCACAACACCCGGATGTATTACCCCAAAACATCCCCATGTTTTATAGCACAACACCCGGATGTTATGGGGTAAAACATCCGGGTGTTGTGGGTATTCAGTATCAATGTCTAACCTATACTCTCCCTACCTCTTTAGCTCTACCTCTAAGCTTGCAGCATCCCGGCAAGTAAAGCGCAGCACAGTCTGATTCTTGTCTGCCGACAACACCTTGCAATAGGGCGTCTCGGCAACCTTCCACTGTCCCTTCAAAGTAACGGTTACGGGAATCTCCTGACTCTCATTGTCAGTCCACGGGCGTGAATAGATACTGCGCTCAATACGTTTTCCGTCTTTATCGAAAGCCTCGTCACTCGGACCACGATACAAGGCCAAGTCGGGCTGGGAAACAGTCAGCAGAAGCTTGTCCTTATATTCGCGTATCATGACAAGGCACGATGTATCGGCTTTCTGCAACAATCCACCGTCGGGCAGAGCCTGCGGAGTCTCAAACAAGACGTAAGAAGTAAGACCGTCTGCCGGAGAACGCACAATGTGGGCGTTGCGGTCTTGCCGGAGAATCTTGTAAGTGGGTTTCTTGGCGAATGCCTTCAAAGCGGCGGCATCCGTGTGGGGCAGCACTGCATATTCGTAGGAAGCGCCTTTCGGGGCTTTGCCATGTTGCAATGTCAAGGACACCCAGTCGCCGGAAGTAGGCTTGGTGCTACGCTCGCCTACGGTCACTTGCGGGAAGTTCTTCTCATATCGGGCAGTAGGACGGGAAGCTTTGGAAATGTAATAACCTACGCCGTTGGGGTCTATATAAGTCTGTCCATCACTCTGATAGGACTCCCAGTACCGGCGGGTTTCGGGAGTGGTGGCGGCAAGCTGGAACACGGTGGTTTCCGTTGGATATTCGGTATTTAGGTTTTCGATGTCCGTACCGAGGCATACAATGGTGCCGTCGAAGAAATGGAACGACTTGCGGGCACGGTGAGAACCGTTATACTTATCATGTTCATGCAGCACCATACCGAAGTTACCGTTCAGATGTGCTTGGGACAAACCGCCGGCAAAAGCTTCGTCGGAATAGAGCATCTCCTCCATGCCGGAGAAGGTATCGACATTCAATACCCGGGCACGCAGCTGGTCGAAAGGCAAATGAATGCTCGTGACACCCGGAATACGATTCCAGTCGAAACCGGCCTCCTGCCAGCCACTGGTGGCAAAAGTAACCATTTCATCGGGTTTTCCGGTAAGAATCTGCATGCTGCCATGTGCCAGATAACGGCCATAGAAGTTGGCGGGGAGATAGTGCTCGGCAGCCCAGAGGTAACGGGAATGTCCGCGTACTACGGCAGCCCAGTTGCTGCGACGCTGTACGGATACACAACCGTAACCCAAAGCCAGATTGCCTTGCGGGTCGGGTTCCGGACGGAAGCCTTGGGCTTCGAGCAACTTCTTCATCTCCAATTCGTGGCAGGTAGAAGCCTTCGGCAGATAGTCGGGCGCATTCTTGTCCGGAGCTTCTGTATAGGCAACCAGGCGCAGATAGGCAGCAGCCATTTCGGGGTCATACTTCTGCTTGCCATCCGGCGTACCGGCAATGGCCATCGTGGCATATTGGATAGGTATCAGGCTTCCTCCCCCGTTGGGATGGCGTCCGGACATGGAGAGAGACCATTGCTTCAGATTGCAATAGAAACGCATGGTGAGAAGCACTTTCTTCACCGTCTCGTGTGCCTGCTCGGACAGACGGAACTCGGTACCACTCAGCAAGTAAATCATATTAGTGGCACCGTCCAGACCGCCCACTGCATAGGCAGGATAATTGTTGCAATGATGGAAGCAAGCACCGTCCGGCTTGAAAGAACCGGCCAATCCCGGCGCAGGAAGGCAGCCATTGTCCAGCCAACGGGAGAAGGAACGCAGGTATTGCAGTTTCTCCGGTGTATCCTCCATAATCAGAATGCTGGCTATGCGGCCTTGCAACTTGGTGTTGAACGTATCTATATCAATACCGTTGACGGCAGGTTCGGGATATACCTCATTGGTGATGGCATACCAGTTGAGCGTACGTACCGCCTCTTCCAGCTTACCTGCCTCACGCAACACGTCCTTCATCAAGAAATAAGCCACAAACAGACCGCGCATACTATATCCGTAATGGTGGATATTCCCCCAGCAACTGCCGTAGGCAATACCCTGGTCGGTGGCGTTATCGTACATGGCGATGAATTTCTGCTTCAACTCGTGTTTCAGCGCCGCATCCTCCGCATTGTTGTAGGCGATGGCGACGCGTTTCATCAGGTTGAAATAGTCGCTTATCTCTATCCCCAGTCTGGAGAACATATCTTTGTCCCAATCGGGTACCATACGTTCGTATGCCTCGGAGTGACGTACGAAATAGATAGGACGTCCTGCTACCTTGCCGTTCTTGTAGGTAATCCGATAAAAATCATACTTCTCACGGATGGACTGCATCTCCTTGTCCGAAAGCGCGGAAGGTGTGTAGAGCATGCCGCGGAAACGCTTCTCCATAACCCGTATATCCTGCTTCTGCGCCTCGGTCACGTCTGTTAGAGGGATGTCCGGTTTCCACAAGGAGTGTTCGTAGATAACCAGCCAGTGGTTGGTGGTTCCCTTATTTACAAACGGTACCTGCAAGTCGGCAGTCTGCTGGCGGGCATCTACCTTGCTGGCAGTAATCAGATGGTCGAAAAAGAGTTTCCCTTTCACGTCGGGGGCTACAATGCGGATTTCGTCCATCCCTTCTTCCGGGGTGCCTTGCATATCGCGTTCATAACATACCCATGCTCCGCGCCAACCGGTGAAGTTGATGCCAAAAGGAAAAGAGGTGCATACCTTGCCATCCTTCAGGAACTCGAACCGAATCTGCTTGTCCTGGGCCTGCTCATTGTACACCCATACGATGAAAGCCGAAAGATAGGTGTCTTTCCCCGTCGGGTCTTTCTTCTCAAACTTCAAGTCTTTTTTGATAGACAGTGCGGCACCCGGCTCGAAAGTCCAGCTCAAACTGTGGTCGCCATCCCTATAATGTTCGTCGCTAATGCCCAACTGCGAACCAGCTGCCGTAGTGACAAACGCCGGAACCTGCTTCTCCTCAAAAGAAAGCAAGCGCTCATTCTTCACGATTTGTGCGTGTACACTGCCCGGCAGCAACATGCAAACGAGCGCTACCGCTCCTATTTTCCATTTACTGAATTGCATCATGTCTGTTTATTTAAGGTTATCGATATTTGCTACTTGGAAATCTGCAAAACGTACGTGGTTCTGCCACAACCGTAAGGCGAAATAGCCGTCTCCTTTGCCATCGGCAACCGGTAAGCTGAAAAGCTCTTCACCATCCATGGCATAAGTGGTGGCTCCATTCTCCACACGGATTTTAACTTCATACCAATGGTTGGGCTTCAAAAGGTGGGCGGCATCGGTATACTCTTTCAAGATGGGTTTAATCTTTGCATCGTCCACTCCATAATACTCTCCATGGTATTCACGGAAACGCGTAGTTCCATTATCATTACCGCCGTAGCCCACATAGTAAAGGTCCAGCGTATTGTAATTCTTGAACTCGCCGTTGCGCCATGCACTGCGGGCAAAGAAGTCATCCGGATGCCGGGGGTCATCGGCCCCCCAAAAACAATTCAAGTCACTGAGACGGTCGTAGCTACCATTCTCAACCACCACTTGTACCCGGTAGGTAATCTCATAGTTTCCCGTCAACCGTTCCTTATACCAAAGGGACAGCCCGTCCGGAGATACAATATCCATCGTATCGCCGATACATGTAATTTCCACTTTTCCGGAAGAATCCTCCACGACCCAGGCGGTAAGCCGGCAGGAAGCGCCCATCTCCATACCGGGGAGGACACATAAGAGAAGTTGCATCAAAAGAAGTTGTAACCGCATATTTCAATGTATTAGTACGGTACAAAGAAACCCCTCTTTTTGGAAAAAGAGGGGCATAAATCGTACAGAAGAAGGATAAAATAATGATTGAGGCGGATTTCTGCCCCCACTTCATCAAGGATGAAGTTCTTCGAAAGCCTTGTTTTCCTCTTGTACCGCCTGAATAGTTTCTTCCAGTTCATTGATAGGGAGATCGAAGTTGTACCAGTCGTTATAGCAGTCGGTGACATACCACTTGCCATCCGTCAGTTCAAAGACCACACGAAGGGAAGGTTCTGATTCATCATAGCCTGCTTCGAACTCTTTATGGGCAGGCTCATTGACTGTGAAGTGAGAAATATAGGTACCTCCCTCCTCTTCGGTAGTACGTCCTTCCTTCAGCGTTTCTTCGTCTAGCAATGCCCACTTCTCGCGGGTGAAGGGAAAAGTCTGTTCCGTCTCACCGTCATCCTTCAAGAGGGCGATGGGAGACTTCAAAGGAAACTTGATTCGGGAATACTGGAATGAAGCACTGGACGTGAATTTCTGGAGAAATGTCTTGAAATCCTCCTCTTCGGCAGCCAGACCATTGAGAGTCGTCAGCATGAGTGCCGCAAACAGACAAAAAACAAAGCGGATAGCCTTCATATACTCGGATTATTTTTCAATGCGCAAAGATAATATAAAAGTAATAAAATGCTAAGGCTATGGGGCGATAATTATTATCATCTATGTTTCAGATACTCGTAACCAAACCGGCAACGCAAGCAGTCTTTCTTGTCACAATATTCCTTTTGAAGTTGAAGCAGAGCCTGCGAATCGGCAGCGGTAGATACCGGCAAACCGGCACCATCCCAAAGTCGGGTTACGTGATTGTTTTCGGCCTTCAAGGATTCAAGGAAACGGGTGGCACGGTCACACAAAACGTCATCGGCCTTGTGCAGGCCATAAGCATAAAGAAACGGGATGACCGTATTGATGGCAATCAGATTCAAGGCACCGTCCCCTACCCGCTTTTCCCTCCGGGGTGAAACCTTTCTGAAATTGAAGTGCTCCTCCCAATACGCGGAAGTCTTGGCAGCCAGTATCTTCTTCACCGCCTCCAGCGTTTCAGCCTCCATAACACGCGAGAAGAGCGACTGCTCCTTGTGATACAGACAGGCAAGCTGGGCGAGGCGTACATGTGGAAAGTTATCGGGACGAAGACGCAGAAACCGCCACTGCTCAACAGACATGGGAGCTGGCAGCTCGAACTTGTGTTGCAGGTAGCGGAACTCTTTCTGAAGTATCAAATAATAATCATCTGCCTCTGCCGAGACCTCCTCCAGCAGGCCTGCCTGCCCCAGGAAGAAAGCCTCCACTTGAAACAGACTGTCCCGATGCTTGTCTACGGCGCGGAATGGAAGGCGGTTTGCCCATGCCTCGAAAGCATCCCCATTCAGCCCGAAGCCGAAGTTACGAGCAAGAGTAATGAAGAAAACATCTTCCCAATGATGATTGCAGCGTTCGAGCCGCTGGGATATGACGCATGCTTTCTGCTCAAAACGCTCTACCTGCAAAGCGGACAGCCAGGAATGGACGGTCAGCTTTGGGAGGGAGGCAAGGATGGAATAGCAGGGAGGATAAATCTCTGTCTGCCGAAGCTCTTCATAGCGCAAGCGGACAGTGTCGGGGCAAGTGAGCACCATCTGGGGAACCAGCTCACCGTTCGTGCGGTACACATCACAATTCGATTCGCCCACCACGTGCAGGATGACGGTATCATACGCCTTGTCACGGTCGTGCCTATGGAGCAGCCAGTCTGATGCCTGCGTATGCACTTCGACGTTGCCCACCCAGAGCGTACCGTCTATTTTCAGTTTGGCATTAAAAAAATCGGGGCCTGCATTCATGTTCGGCAAACCGGGATCTATCACTTCTACCGGCCGGCCGGAGGTTGTCTGGAGCAATGACAAAGGAAATATTTTGTGCTTCCAAACATAATGCAGTAGTTGTTCCATGTTAACAAGACGTTAATGTTGAGCACAAATGTAAGAAAAAGATTATCTTTGCGACCTATAGTTTGTTGATAAACTAAATAAAAACAGATAGAAACAATGAAAATCGCATTAATCGGCTACGGAAAAATGGGCAAGGAAATCGAGAAAATAGCCCTTGGCCGCGGACACGAAATTGTAAGCATCATCGATGTCGACAATCAGGAAGACTTTGAATCGGCAGCCTTCAAGAGCGCCGACGTTGCCATAGAGTTCACCAACCCCATGGTTGCATACAATAACTATATGAAGGCATTCCGCGCCGGGGTCAAACTGGTATCCGGCAGTACGGGATGGATGGCAGAACATGGAGACGAAGTAAAGAGACTTTGTACCGAAGGCGGCAAGACACTGTTCTGGTCTTCCAACTTCAGCTTGGGAGTAAGCATCTTCTCTGCCGTCAACAAGTACCTCGCAAAGATAATGAACCAATTCCCTGCCTATGATGTGACAATGAGCGAAACGCACCACATCCACAAGATGGACGCTCCGAGCGGAACGGCCATCACGCTTGCCGAAGGTATTCTGGAGAATCTCGACCGTAAGGACAAATGGGTAGAAGGGACTTTCCAAGCTCCCGACGGAACCGTTTCGGGCTCTACGGAATGTGCAGCCAATGAGCTATCCATAAGTTCTATCCGCGAAGGAGAAGTACCGGGCATCCACAGCATCCGCTACGACTCCGAAGCCGACAGTATCACTATCACCCACGATGCCAAGAATCGCAGGGGATTTGCCTTGGGAGCTGTCCTTGCTGCCGAATATACCGCCAAGCACGAAGGTGCTTTGGGAATGAGTGACTTGTTTCCATTTTTAAAAGACTAAAACATCATGAGAAAAGCAACACGCACCCAATGGATTAAATTCAGTATAGTCACCCTGCTCTACCTTGCCTTTCTGGTTTGGGTAAAAAGCTGGCTGGGACTGATTGTACTACCCTTCATTTTTGACATCTACATCAGTAAGAAGATACCCTGGGGATTCTGGAAGAAATCGGAGAATCCTGCCGTACGCAGCATCATGAGTTGGGTGGATGCCATCGTATTTGCGCTGGTAGCCGTCTACTTCGTAAATATCTATGTGTTCCAGAATTATCAGATACCGTCTTCCTCATTGGAGAAATCCTTGTTGGTAGGCGATTTCCTTTACGTCAGCAAGATGAGTTATGGTCCGCGCGTACCGAATACGCCGCTTTCCATGCCGCTGGCACAACATACACTACCGGTATTCAACACCAAATCGTACATCGAATGGCCCCAATGGGAATACAAGCGTGTACCAGGCTTCAGCAAAGTGAAACTGAATGACATTGTGGTGTTCAACTTCCCGGCAGGCGACACGGTAGCCACCAATTTCCAGCAGACAGACTTCTATACCCTTGCTTACGAAGAAGGAAAACGCGTGTATCCCAACAAGGTGAATATGGACAGCCTGACACGCAAGCAGCAACGTACTGTCTACGACCTGTACTACAATGCCGGACGTAATCTTATCCGTTCCAATCCGAGAATGTACGGTGACATTGTCATACGCCCCGTTGACCGTCGTGAAAACTATGTAAAACGTTGCGTAGGCCTGCCCGGCGATACGTTGCAAATCAAGAAAGGACAGGTATACATCGACGGTAAAGCCATCGAGAACCCTACAGAAATGCAGTTCAACTACTTTGTACAGACTACAGGTCCTTATATCACCGATGATATGTTCCGTGAACTGGGCATCAGCAAAGAAGACCAGACACTGATGACCGACGGTCTGGGCTGGGAAGAGAATCTGATTGAAATGGGATTGGACCGCCGGGATGCCCAAGGCAGGCTGGCACCGGTCTATCATCTTCCGCTTACCAAAAAGATGTACGAGACCCTTTCGGGCAACAAGAAACTCATCAGTAATATTATCATTGAACCGGGAGAATTCTCGGGACAGATGTATCCGCTGAACCTTTACACTAAATGGGACCGCAACAACTACGGCCCGATATGGATTCCTGCCAAAGGCGCCACCATCAAGCTGACCGAGGACAACCTGCCTATCTACGAACGCTGCATCGTTGCCTATGAAGGCAACAAACTGGAAGTCAAGGAAGACGGCATCTACATCAATGGTGAAAAGACCGACTCTTATACCTTCAATATGGACTACTACTGGATGATGGGCGACAACCGCGACAAGTCCGCCGACTCCCGATACTGGGGTTTTGTGCCGGAAGACCATGTCGTAGGAAAGCCTATCGTAGTATGGTTGTCACTGGACAAAGACCGGGGCTGGTTTGACGGTAAGATACGCTGGAACCGGATATTCAAGTGGGTGGACGGCATTAAATGAAAAAAGGGTGTAAGATAGCAATCACAATAGTTGGAGTGGCACTCGTCGTGGTGCTGCTTCGGGGTTGTGTGGCAACTTCCTATCTTATCCCCTCTTCCGGCATGGAAAATTCACTGTACCAAAGTGAGCGTATTCTTGTAAACAAGTGGAGCTACGGTCTGCGGCTTCCTTTCATGAAGTTATGGGGGTATCATCGCTGGGCGGACAGTCCGGTGCAGAAAGAGGATATTCTTGTATTCAACAATCCTGCCAATCTTTCAGAACCCGTGATTGACCGACGGGAAGTCTTCATCAGCCGTTGCATCGGTATTCCCGGAGATACCTTGCTGATAGATTCGCTTTTTTCAGTGATTCCTTCCGAAAAGAATGCGCCCGACCAGAAGTTTCTTTATTCTTACCCCAGACAACGGGAACGACAGTTGGATTCATTGCTTTCCATACTTTCCATCGCTCCCAACCAACTATTGGGGCAGGACTCAACAAAGAATATACGCAGTTTCAGCCGTTATGAACACTACTTGCTGGAACAAGCCATGAACGGGAACTGCTGGATAGAACCTATTGTCAAGGAAGATTCTATGGAGATACTGAAACCTCTGATAATCCCCAGCAAAGGCAAAGCCGTGCGCGTATATCCGTGGAACAAGACTTTGTTGCGAAATACCCTGGTACTTCACGAAAAGAAACAAGCCGAAATCAAAAACGACACCCTTTATGTGGAAGGCAAACCCGTGCAACACTGCCATTTTACCAAAGACTACTACTGGGTAGGTGCCAACAATGCCATCAATCTTTCGGACTCCCGTCTTTTCGGTTTCGTCCCCGAAGACCACATCATAGGCAAGGCATCTATCATCTGGTTCTCCAAAGAAAAGGGAACAGGACCTTTCAGCGGTTACCGATGGGGCAGGATATGGAAAAGAGTGGAATGACAAACAAATGAAAGAATAAAAATGAAAATACAAACAATGCACAGTAGCTTCAATCGTAAATCGCAAATCATCTAATCGTAAATATACTGATGAAAACAGTTTTTCTTTCTTCCGCCTATTTGGCTCCCATAGAATATTATACCAAATTGCTGGCATACGATAAAGTATTCATCGAACAGCATGACCACTATATGAAGCAGACTTACCGGAACCGTTGTACCATTGCCGTACCGGACGGTGAACTGGCCCTTTCCATCCCCACCGTCAAACCGAATACCCTAAAATGCCCGATGCGCGATATACGCATTTCAGACCACGGGAACTGGAGGCATCTGCACTGGAATGCCATAGAATCTGCCTACAACCACACTCCTTTCTTTGAATATTATAAAGACGACTTCCGCCCTTTCTATGAAAAGAAGTATGAGTTTTTAGTCGATTTCAACGAAGAACTTTGCCATCTTATCTGTTCTCTGATAGACATACAGCCCGATATGGCACGCACCACCGAATACCGGACTGAATTCACTCCGAATGAAGCGGATTTCCGCGAACGCATTCATCCGAAAAAGGATTTTTCTCTGGAAGATACAGAATTCTCACCACAACCTTATTATCAAGTGTTTCAAGAGAGACTCGGGTTTCTGCCCAACTTGAGCATCATAGACCTGCTGTTCAATATGGGACCGGAGAGCTTATTGGTATTACAGAAGTCCATCACTCTAAAATAAGACATGAAACCGAAAGCAACAATACAATGGACGCTTGCATTCCTGCTTCTGGCATCTTGTATGCAAGCACAATCCATTTGGAACACAGCACACCTTGCAAATGTAAAGCACTCTATTCACGAGCCTTTCTATGCCACAACTTACGAGATATTGAAAGCGGAAGCGGACAGGTTATTGGACGCCCAGCCCCTTTCTGTCATGATGAAAGAAAAAACACCTGCCAGCGGTGACAAGCATGACTATATGAGCCAAGCCCGATACTATTGGCCCGACCCAACAAAGCCAAACGGCCTGCCTTACATCAACCGCGACGGCGTATCCAATCCTGAACTGAACAAACTAGACCGTAATCGGTTGGGAACAACAGCCGGCCGCATCACTACCCTGGCTCTGGTCTGGTACTTCAGCGGAGAAGAGCAGTATGCCCGGAAAGCCACAGAACTTATCCGCGTATGGTTTCTGAACAAAGACACCCGAATGAACCCCAACCTGGAATATGCACAAATGATACCGGGACACAATAACGACAAAGGTCGCTGCTATGGGCTGATAGACACCTACTCCTTCATAGAAATGCTGGATGCTGTGGCACTGCTAGAACAGTCAAAAGCATTTACTACCCAGGACAGCAAACAACTGAAGAAATGGTTTTCCAAACTGACCGACTGGATGCTCGCCAGTCCGCAAGGTAAGGAAGAAGCAGCCAGTGCCAACAACCACAGCGTAGCCTACGATGCCCAAATCATAGCTTTCGCCCTCTATACCGGTAACAAGAAACTGGCGCAGGAAATCATCAATGACTTCCCCCAAAAACGTATCTTCCCCCAGATAGCTCCTGACGGACGACAACCGCACGAACTGCAACGTACCCTTGCCTTCCACTACTCACAGTACAACCTGACCCACTTTATTGACATCATGCTGATGGCAAAAAATCTTGGAATCAAGCTGGATGACATCACCTCTACCGATGGACGTAACTTCTACAAAGCCATGGATTTCCTGGCTTCCTACGTCGGAAAGGGCCTCAGTGAATGGCCCTACCAGCAGATAAGCGGCTGGGAAAGCTCGATACAGAATTTCTGCAAAGACCTCTACCGTACTGCCGTCTACCTGAATCCTGCACGCAAAGACTACCTGAATCTTTATTATGCCCACCGTATCCTAAAACCGCATGACAACTTCAATCTACTGTATATACAAGCCACGGCATTGGACAACCCGATAAGGAAATAGCACTTTCTTCCGGACAACAAATGCATCTTTTTTGTATGATTGTTAGTCAGTGCAACGGATTATTCCGTATTTTTGCAACGCTAATCAAATAAAACACAACGTAATTTTTAAATGAACGAATCATGAAAAACTTATTTGACATTAAAGACAAAGTAGTGGTCATAACCGGTGGAACAGGAGTATTGGGGAAAGCCATCGCCTTTCATCTGGCAGAAGAAGGTGCAAAGGTCGTCATTTTGGGACGCAAGGCAGAAATAGGGGACGCCATTGCCGGAGAAATCAAGGCAAACGGTGGAGAAGCCATGTTCCTGACAACCGACGTGATGAACCGTGAACTGCTGGAACAGAACTTGGCTGACATCCTGAAAGCCTATGGCCGCATAGATGCCCTGCTGAATGCAGCCGGCGGAAATATGCCGGGTGCCACCATCGCGCCCACGGGCACTTTCTTCGATTTGAAGATAGAAGAGTTCCAACGGGTGCTGGAATTAAACCTGACCGGTACCGTACTGCCTACACAAGTCTTCCTCAAACCGATGGTGGAGCAGAAGGCAGGTGCTATTGTCAACTTCTCCAGCATGGCTGCTTTCCGCCCCATGACGCGTGTAGCCGGATATGCTGCCGCAAAAGCCGGTATCTCCAATTTCACAGCCTTCATGGCTACGGAAGTTGCCAAGAAGTTTGGTGAAGGTATTCGTGTAAATGCCATCGCACCCGGATTTTTCCTCACAGAGCAGAACCGTGCCCTGCTGACGAACCCGGATGGAAGCTACACGGAACGTGGGCAAGATGTGATTCGCCAAACTCCCTTCGGACGTATGGGCCGTGCAGAAGAGCTTTGCGGAACCATCCAATACCTCATCAGCGATGCTTCCAGCTTTGTCACCGGTACGGTGGCTGTAGTGGACGGAGGGTTCAACGCATTCGCCATGTAAATAGTAAATTGCAAATCATCAAACAATAAATAACATGATTCTTTGTGAACAAACCTGGCGCTGGTACGGTCCCAACGACCCGGTAAGCCTTTGGGACATCAAACAAGCCGGGGCTACCGGCATTGTAAACGCCTTGCATCATATTCCAAACGGGGAAATATGGACAGTAGAGGAAATCAAGAAACGGAAAGAAATGATTGAAGCCGTAGGTCTGCGCTGGTCTGTAGTAGAAAGTGTACCCGTACACGAACATATCAAGACCCAAACCGGAGACTTCCAGAAGTATATCGACAACTATAAAGAGAGCTTGCGTAACCTGGGCAAATGCGGCATTCACATTGTCACCTACAACTTTATGCCCGTACTGGACTGGACACGTACCGACCTCGCCTACGAACTACCCGACGGCAGTCGTGCCCTCCGCTTTGAACGTGCCGCTTTCATCGCCTTCGACCTCTTCCTGCTACGTCGTCCCGGTGCAGAAGGCGAATACACCGATGAAGAAAAGGCCAAAGCCCGTGCCCGCTTCGAACAGATGACAGAGGCAGACAAACAACTGCTTGTACGCAACATGATTGCCGGACTTCCCGGCTCAGAAGAAAGCTTCACCCTGGAACAGTTCCAACAGGAACTGGACCGCTACAAGGGCATCACTCCGGAACGCCTGCGTGCCAACCTGATCTATTTCCTGCAAGAAATCACTCCGGTAGCCGACGAAGCAGGTGTCATGCTCGTTATCCATCCGGACGACCCACCGTGCTCCATCCTCGGCCTGCCACGCATCATGAGCTGTGCTGCCGATTTCCAGGCACTGATTGACGCTGTTCCCAACAAGAGCAACGGTCTTTGCCTCTGCACCGGTTCGCTCGGTGTAAGCAGCGCCAACGATTGTGCAGCCATCATGCAGCAATTTGCCGACCGCATCAACTTTGTCCATCTGCGCAGTACACAACGCGACGCCGAAGGCAATTTCTACGAAGCCAACCACCTGGAAGGAGACGTGGACATGTATCACGTGATGAAAGCCTTCCTTGAACTGCAACAACGCCGTGGTGTCTCTATCCCGATGCGACCCGACCACGGACACCAGATGGTAGACGACTTGAAGAAGAAAACCAATCCCGGCTATTCCTGTATCGGCCGTCTGCGCGGACTGGCAGAGCTTCGTGGACTGGAAATGGGTATAGCCAAATCGCTGTACGAATAAGGCACAAGATATAGCAAGCATAAGGAAAGAACAGGAAGCCCTCCGTCCGAAACTTTGAAGTTTCGGACGGAGGGCTTCCCTTTATAAGTTTTCTGCCATCAGCCGCCTCTTCTTAAGGCACTGTCTGCCGACATTTATTTACCTTCTTTTGCAGCAAGCACTTTCCATACAACGGCACTCAGCGCAGCACCCACAAACGGAGCTACAATGAACAGCCACAACTGAGAGAGAGCCTCGCCACCCTGGAACAGTGCCGGACCGATGCTACGGGCAGGATTGACAGAAGTTCCCGTAACAGGAATACAAACAATGTGCACTAATACCAACGTAAGACCAATGGCCAATCCTGCAAGATTACCCGCCCCCTTCTCGGAATCAGTAGAACCTAACACAACCAGCACAAAGATAAACGTGAACACAGCCTCTGCAATGAATGCCTGCAACATCATTCCGTCAGCAAACCCATTGGAACCGGTAGCCGTAGGACCACCATGAGCGCCCGTAGACACCAATGCATAAAGAATGGCAGAACCGATAACCGCCCCGATAACCTGAAACACCATATACATGGCTGCATCTTTCCCGCTCATCCTGCCGGACAACAGAACGCCCAGGGTAATGGCAGGATTAATATGACAGCCCGAGATTCCTCCGATAGCGTATGCCATCGCCACAACGGACAAGCCGAAAGCAAAAGCCACTCCCAGCGTTCCGACACCTGCACTAACCGCCCCCGCCGCACTTCCGGCAAAGACAGCACTACCACATCCCATCAGGACAAGAACCATTGTCCCGATCATTTCTGTAAAAATAAATATAAAAGATGAAAATCTGCCCAAACACGGCGGTAAAAACTCACCCATTACTACAAAACATCACTGCTTTAACTCTAACATCCAGCATATCTGCATCTTCCTTAGCCAACCCGAAGAAACTCAGAAATATAAGAAAACATATTGGCTTGTAAAGAGTACAAAGAAAGGGTGCAACCTCACGGCCACACCCTCCATCTACACTATCTTTGATAATAACCTAAAAGGAAACTTTATTTTCCTACATCATTTCAATTCAAAAGGAACCGTTCCCTTCACATCGGCTGCCGAAGCTGCTATGACAGCCTCGAACTTGCCCGGCTCGGCCACCCAAGCGTGCTGGGTGTCATCGAAGAAGCTAAGAGCCTCCTTATCAATGGTAAATGTGACTTCCTTTGTTTCGCCCGGAGCCAGTTTCACCTTTTGGAAACCTTTCAGTTCCTTGACGGGACGAGGCAGAGAGGACTTCTTGTCACTGATGTACAGTTGGACAACTTCCTGCCCTTCGCGCGCTCCGGTATTCTTTACAGAAACCTTCACGGTCAGCGTACCGTCGGCCTGCATGGTCTTGCTGTCGGCCGTCGGCTTGCCATATTCGAAAGTGGTATAGCTCAAACCGTGGCCGAAGGGGAACAACGGTTTCACCTTCTTCTGCTTATCGGCCCAACGGTAGCCCACGAAGATGCTTTCATTATACTTGATGTCGATGATGTCCTTGCTCCGTTTGCCGGTATATTCGCCCAAGCTGTGGGCCGGGCAGTCCTCCAGCTTCACGGGGAAGGTGAACGGAAGCTTGCCGCTGGGATTGACATCACCCATGAGGATGGCGGCAAGGGAACTGCCGGCTTCGGAACCCAGATACCAGTCCTGCACGATGGCAGGCACCTCGTTCACCCACGGCATGGCAATGGCGTTGCCGGAGATGTTGACGACAATCAGATTCTTGTTCGCCTCGGCCAGTGCGGAGATAACGGCATCCTGACCGTAGGACAAGCCCAGACCCTTACGGTCGGAGTCCTCGCAGTCCTGGCCGTTGCTCTTGTTCAGGCCGCCGATGAAGATGACATAATCGGCATCCCGGGCCTCTTTCACGGCTTCAGCTATCAGCTCTTCGGGAGTACGGTCATCCTTCAGATTCTGTCCGGTCACCACCCCGTTGTATTCACCGCTTGCATCGCCCACGTAGCCACGGGCATAGACCACCTCGGCCTTGCCGGCCACACGCTGCTTGATGCCGTCCAACGGAGAGAGTTCGCGCTGTACCTTCAGGGAAGAACTACCACCGCCTACGGTCATCATCTTGATGGCATTCTCGCCCACTACAAGAATCTTTTTAGCCCGGTTCAGGTCTATCGGGAGCACATTGCCCTTGTTCTGCAACAGTACGATGCCCTCCTCACCGATGCGGCGGGCAGCCTCGTAATGTTCCGGAGAGAGCATGCTTCCCCACGGACGGTCGGGGTTCATCACCGTACGGAAGATAAGGCGCAGAATGCGGCGTACCTTGTCGTCCAGTTCCGTGGTACCTACCTTACCTTCGCGGATGAGGTTCAGATAGGGATTTGCCAGATAATAGTTATCGTATGCGTTGCTGGCACCGTTCGAGAGCCCGTTGGTCCAACTGCCAAATTCCATATCCAGCCCGTTGGTGATGGCTTGCCAGGTATCGTGCGTGCCGCCCCAGTCGGAAATGACTACGCCGTCGAATCCCCATTCGCCCTTCAATATATCGTTCAATGTGTATTGGTTGTGACAAAGATGTTGGCCTTTGTATAGGTTGTAGGCACCCATGATGCTCCACGCTCCGCCTTCCTGCACGGCCATCTTGAAAGCAGGCAGATAGATTTCATAAAGAGCACGGTCGTCCACGATGACGTTGGTGGTGTGGCGGTTCACTTCGTGGTTGTTCAAGGCGAAGTGTTTCACGCAGGCAGCCACGCCGTTCTGCTGCACGCCCCGGATATAGGGCGACACCATCTTTCCGGCCAGATAAGGGTCCTCACCCATATACTCGAAGTTGCGTCCGTTGAGCGGTGTGCGGTAGATATTGACACCGGGGCCCAGCAGGACGGACTTGTTGCGGTAGCGTGCCTCTTCACCGATGCTCTGTCCGTAAAGGAGAGACATTTCGGGGTTCCAGGTTGCCGCCAGACAGGTCAGGGCAGGGAAAGCCACGCAGGAGTCGTTGGTGCATCCGGCTTGTTCCCACTCGTCCCACAACACATCGGGACGTATGCCGTGGGGGCCGTCGTCCGTCCATACATCGGGAATGCCCAGACGGGGCACACCCGCACTGCTGAACTTGCTTTGCGCATGAGTCAACTTCACTTTCTCTTCCAGGGTCAGACGGCTCAAGGCGTCTTCCACTCTTTCTTCAATAGGTTTGCTTGCGTCCAGATAGACGGGCTTCTGCTGGGCCGAAAGAGGCAGCGCGACAGCGGCCAGAACCAAACCGAATAATACTTTTTTCATTGTTGTATAATTAAGTTGTTATATAAATAAGCAATCATAATCAGTCCGTACCATTGATAATCCCCAACATACAAGGGAATATGACTTAGCCCTACCTACATAGGAACTGAAGTCCTTACACCCGTATAGTGAGTACCCATAACATCCGGATGTTGTTGTCCAAAACATCCCCATGTTTTACCCCAAAACACCCGGATGTTTTGGATGCTCAGTCCTATGGTGTGTACAGCTCAGTCCCTACCTCTTTCATACTAAGTCCCGGCATCTCATCCTCTGGGACTTGATACGTACTGTTTGCAGCGAGGCAGCACCCGCTACTTCATTCCCAATGACCGGATATAACCCTCCTGAACCACACAATTCTTCAGTTTGCATGCCTCGATAAAGTCCATCATCGCCTTGCGGGACATGGCCTGCGCGGGACGTGCCTCACGGATTTCCTTGTACGTGGCACGCGGTGCTTCGGAGAAATACACGATGTTTGCCCAGTTCTCCGGCGGAGTGATGCCGACGAAAGAAGAACCGTCCATCTTCTTGTAGGGCCAGAAGGTATAGCCGATGTTGTTCTCGCGCATCGTCTGGCAGAAAGCGGCCTGCCATTCGTCCGTATTGTGGCCTATCTCACCCATGTACATGGGCAGGTTCACACTGTCGCGGAAGTTGATAATCGTCTGGATGGCAGCTTGGGTAGGTTCGCCTCCGTAACGGTGGCAAGTGTACATTATCTTGTCGTCGAACTTGGAGTCCTTGAAAGGCTTGAAATTACCGTTCCATTGCGCACCGCCCAGCAGAATGATGTGGTTGCTGTCCACCTCGCGGATGGCGGCTACACCTTTCTTATATACATCTTCCAGCTTGCCGTTGAGTTCCTCCATGTTCTCGAAGTAAGGGGCAATGGGCTCGTTGAAGAGTTCGTAACCGAGGATGACCGGTTCGTTCTTGTAGCGGTCGGCTATCCGGCGCCAGATGTCACAGTAGAGTTGCTGGCTGACTTCGCTGTCGAACAGCCAGGGATAGCCGTAGCTGTCGTCGATATTGTCGCCCGTCTGTCCGCCGGGAGCGTCGTGCATGTCGAGGATGAGGTACAAGTCCGATTCGCGGCACCACTCTACCAGGCTGTCCACGCGGGCAAATCCGTCCTGGGCGGCGGTCAGCCCCATATAGTCCTCATCGGTAAACAGCTTGTAGTGGAAAGGCAGGCGGATGGTGTTGGCACCCTGCTCCTTGATGAAGCGGATGTCCTCGCGCGTTACATAATTGTCCTTGAATGCTTTCCAGAAGTCGGCCGTAAAGTCCGGTCCCACCAACTGGCAGAACATCTCATTGATGAAACGGCCGGAATTGGTCTTGTTGAACTTGAACATGTATCCTTCCGGATTCAGCCAGTTGCCCAGGTTGGTACCCATGATGAAGAGTTTGGTACCGTCGGGCTTTATCAAGTCCTGACCCTGAATGGTTACGAATGCATCCGAAGTTACTTCTTTTGTCGCTTGTTTCTCACCGCATCCCGCAAGGCCCAAAGAGAGCAGGGCGATGGTAATGCTTGTCGCTAATAAATGTTTCATGGCAATAATTTTGGTTATAGTATTAGTTGCGATATTCGCTTTTGCTTCCCCAAAGTTAGGAAAGATAAGAACACCTCGTACCGGCGAATCGGGAATAGGTGGAAGAAGTGAAGAAGCATGAACAAACAAACAACTAATAATCAGAAATATAATCAGAAGAAGAGAAAGGCAGAAAGTGGATTCAAAAAGCCAGTTTGACGTATTGTCAGCGTATCTGCATCAGCCGTATTTCAAAGTCCTCGCGCGAAATGCGGGCCTTGTTCTTCACTTTGGCACGGTAATTATAGATGGTGTTTACGGAATAACGGAGGAATTCTGCAATCTGCGAACTGTCGTCGATGCCCAGACGAATCAAGGCGAAAATGCGGAGTTCCGTATTCAGCAACTCGCCTTTACGGAGCACGATGCGTTCTTCGGGCTGCAGCAAGTCATTGAATTTATCGACAAAATCGGGGAAAAGGTGCAAGAAGGCAGTATCAAAGTTATCATAGAGTTCCTTCAGTCCGGTGTCCAGCACCTCGCGGGAACGCACCATCTTCAGCAGCTCTTCCATCTGCCCGGCAGAGATTTTCTTGTTGACCATCCGCCGGTAGGTATCCAGCCGGTTGATATAAACGGAGCAGAGATTCATGAAACGGCCCACATACTCCTCCTTGATGTTGTTTGAGAGTTGCAGTTGCTCGTTGGCATGCTCCAGCTTGTTCCGTGCGGCAGAGAGTCGCTGCATCTGCCGGTAGATAAAGCCCACTGCCACCACCAACAGCACAATCAAAGCGCTGATGAGCCAGAGGTACAGCCGGAGCCGGTCATTCTGCTTCTCACGCATGGCCTGATAAGTGAGGTCTATCAGTGAAAGGATGCCGGCAGTCTGGAGGCTGCGGCTACGGGCGTTGTATCGGTTGGTTTCGTCCCACGAGAAACGGATGTAACGGTAGGCATGCTCCATATCCCCTTCCTCATAAAGAAGTTCCGCCAGGTTCCAGAGTGAGGCATGGTCTGTGATGCTCAGGCGAATATCGGTCAGTGCAGACAAAGCCAGATAGCGCTTCTCCTCCTCCCGGTTCCCGAGCCGGCGGTAGAGCAATGAGCGCTGATAGGTCACCAGCGCATATTCGGGAGTATTGGGCTTGGCATGTGCCAGACGCGTATCATTGATGCTCAAGGCTTCGTCCGGATGGCCTGCAGCGGCCTCCCGCGTCTCTCTTCGTTCCAGATAGAGGGGGGATGAAGGCAGAAGTACCTGCATCAAAGAATCGTCATAATGGGTAGCCAAAGCCTGATAATGCTTCTTGAAAGAATCGTCCAGCGTATAGAAACTCAGTTCTGTGTAAAGTTTATGACAGGCATTGTAATAGTCCGGCAGCAGATGGGAGGGAAGGGAGGCTTTGTCCGTCTGCCTCAAGAGTTCGGCGGCTTCCTCGTACATGCCTGCCGAAGCCATCAGGTGGGCAAGCTCCAGCCTTGTTTCGAGTGCTGCATTCCGTTGGCCATAGCGTTCTGCCCAATCCAGATTGACACGAAGATAATGGATGGCAGAGTCGCAGATATATGCCTTGTACTCCTTATAAATTTCCCCATTCCATCGAAAAAAAGAGAGATTGGCGGTGTCGGCATCCAGCAATTGGCACTTCAGCCGGGCAATGCGCCCTTCACGCACGGCGACATAGTGCCGATGCGCCTCGATAGCCTCATCCAAAGAAGCCGTCAGTGCAGTGAAAGACGACGTGCCGGCAGCCAAAGCCACACTTTGCCATACCACGACGGCAAGAAAACAAAAAATGAACAATCTCCTTTCCATGACCATAAAGTTCATGCAAATATAGCAAGAAATCCTGCAAAGCAGTAGCATCGGAAAGAATAGTTTCCTATATTTGCGTTCAAAACCCCCAAACAAATTATCTATCATGAAAAGCTTAACACCCCAACGGATTGCCGCGGTAGACGTATTCCGCGCACTCACCATGTTCCTCATGCTCTTTGTCAACGACATTCCCGGACTGAAAAACGTCCCCCACTGGCTGATGCATGCCAGGATAGACGAAGACATGATGGGATTCTCCGACACCATCTTCCCCGCTTTCCTTTTCTGTATGGGCATGTCCGTATCCTTTGCCATACAAAACCGGTACAAAAAGGGAGACAACACCCTGCAAGTCGTGGCCCATATCTTCTGGCGGACAGTGGCACTGATTGCCATGGGACTGTTTTCACTGAACAGCGGAGGCATCGAAGGCGGCCTCTCGCACCCATGGTTCTCCATCCTGATGGTCATCGGTTTCTTCCTCACCTGGGGGGTATATCCCAAAGCGGTAGGAACGAAAAAGGTCCTTTTCACCGCAATGAAAACAGCAGGCGTGCTTCTGCTTGCCTTCCTCGTCATCTACAAGGACATGAACGGGAAACCGTTCCAGATAAGCTGGTGGGGCATCCTCGGACTTATCGGCTGGACGTATGCGGTATGTGCAGGCATCTATCTATTCACTCGGGAGAACCTGCGGAAGAATGCCATTGCCTGGTTCGTGGTCGTATTGCTTGCCGTAGTCAGCCATTCCGACTTGATACCGGGAGAGTACGGCAGCCGGATTGTCCTGCTTCCCTTTATCCCGAGCGACTGGACGCTGCATGCCCTTGGTATGTCCGGCGTACTGACCTCCCTGCTCATGCAGCGCTATGCCGACCGGGAACGGCCGGGACGGTTCATCGGCATGCTCTGTGCCCTCGGCATAGGAATGCTTGTCCTTGCCCTCGTCTCACACCCGTTCTGGATTATATCCAAAATACAAGCCACACCGACATGGCTGTTCTACTGCCTCGCCATGTTCTTCCCCTTGTTCGGCTTCTTCTACTGGCTGACGGACGTGAAAGGCAAGACCAACTGGTTCGATATTATCAAACCCGCAGGCACGGCAACGCTGACCTGCTATATTATCCCTTACATCTGGTATGCTGTCCAGCAACTGCTGCATCTGCACTATCCCGAAGCATTGGGAAGCGGTGTACCGGGGCTGCTCAAGTCCCTCGTCTTCTCGCTTGTCATTGTGGGGCTGACCGGCCTGCTGGTGAAAGGCAAGATTAAACTGAAAGTATAATGTTGAAAGTCCAAACACCCAACGGTGACCGCAAGGTGCTGCTGCATTCGTGCTGCGCACCTTGCTCCTCTGCCATCATCGAGTGCATGCTGGAGAACGGCATACGCCCCACCGTATTCTACTGCAATCCCAACATCTATCCGCAGGCGGAATATGAGATAAGGAAAAACGAGGCTATCCGTTTCGTAACCTCCAAAAACATCGATTTCATCGATGCAGACTACGATTATGCACACTGGCTGCACACCATGCAAGGCCTGGAGCACGAACCGGAACGCGGCAGCCGTTGCCTGAAGTGCTTCACCCTGCGCCTGACAGAGACAGCCCGCTACGCCTCCGAACACGGTTTCTCCGTATTCACCACTACCCTCGCCTCTTCGCGCTGGAAAAGCCTGGAACAAATCAATGAAGCCGGACGCCGTGCCGCCGCGCTCTACCCGGGCACCCTCTTCTGGGAACAGAACTGGCGGAAAGGCGGACTTCAGGACCGGCGCAACCAACTGCTGAAAGAGTATGACTTCTACAACCAGCAGTATTGCGGCTGTGAATTCAGCATGCAACGGTTGGAAAAGAACGAAACGATATAAAATCGGCCGGATTATGTACGATATCGTACTAAAACTAGGTACGTTTCCCGTAACTTTGTTTCATGTTAACAATAAGAACTAAAGAAAACATGAAGAAACTGACTTTTACATTATTCATCGCCCTAGCAGTGGCATGCCTCTTTTCAGTTCCCTGCAATGCCAAGGGAAAAGCAAAACACGTAGTTTTCATCGGTCTTGACGGCTGGGGTAGCTACAGTGTTCCCAAAGCAGACATCCCCCACATCAAGCAACTGATGGCAGACGGTTCTTATACATTAGAAAAACGGACTGTACTTCCCTCCTCCAGCGCCGTCAACTGGGCAAGCATGTTTATGGGGGCAGGTCCTGAATTGCACGGATATACGCAATGGGGCTCCAAGACTCCCGAGCTTCCGTCACGCGTACTGAACCAGCACGGCATATTTCCTACCATCTTCCAGCTGCTACGTGATGCCCGGCCGGAAGCGGAAATAGGCTGCCTGTATGAATGGGACGGTATCAAATACCTTGTAGACACTCTTGCCTTAAGCCACTATGCGCAAGCGCCCGACTACAACAAACATCCCGAAGCCTTATGCGGTATGGCAGAAAAGTATATCAAGGAGAAACAACCGACCCTTCTTGCCATTTGCTTTGACAACCCCGACCATGTAGGCCATCAAGCCGGACACAATACTCCTGAATATTACGCCAAACTGAAAGAACTCGACGGTTATGTGAGCCGCATCATCCAGGCCGTTACAGAGGCAGGCATGCTGAAAGAAACAATCTTCGTCGTTACTGCCGACCACGGAGGTATTGAAAAAGGACATGGCGGCAAGACCATGCAGGAAATGCAGACTCCCTTCATCATCTCCGGAAAGAACATTAAGAAAGAAGGCGAATTCCACGAAAGCATGATGCAGTATGACGTTGCCTCCACCATTGCCCACATCTTCGGGCTGAAACAGCCACAAGTATGGATAGGACGTCCTATGTTGCAGGTTTTCAAATAAAAAAAGCGGTCAGCGATAAATGAGCGTCGAAAGATAGTCCTCGGCAAACATCTCGTTCGCCACCTCTAACAGAGCTTCCGAAGTGAGCTGTTCAATGCGATGGAACACGGCTTCGGAAGTTTCGCATTTATTATAATGCAGGAAAGTCTTTCCCATACCCAGCGCATTGTTCTCATTATTATCCGAAGCTACACCGATTTGCCCGATAAGCTGCTTCTTGGCGGCCGCAAGCTGCGAGGAAGTCATCCGGACATCACGCAAGCGTTTCAATTCCTTATATACCAGGCGGGTGCAGTAGTCCAAATCTGCAGGGTCGCAACCGAAGTAGATGCAGAAAGTTCCCGTATCGGTATAGGAAGTCAAGTTGGATTCTACGTTATAGACCAGCCCACGACGTTCACGGAGAGAGACGTTCAAGCGGCTGTTCATGCCCGGGCCACCCAAGACATTGTTCAGCAGGTAAAGTGCGGTGCGCTTGTCATCGTATGCATTATATCCCCGGCTGCCAATCATGACATGTGCCTGGTGAGTATCCTTATGCACTACAAGATGCTCGGGTACATAGAGGGGCGGCAGAGTACGACCATAATGCACCGGTGTTGCCGGTATATCCGCCAGAAGTTTTTTTGCCATAAGCACAACTTTCTTGAAACTCAGATTACCCAGAACAAAGAAAACCATATTGTTGGGATGGTAGAAGCGGGCAGTGAATGCGGCAGCATCCTCACTGCGAAACTGCTTTAACTGCTCGGGATTGCCCAGAATGTTGCGTCCCAAGGGATGCCCCCTGAATATCAAGTCCTCAAAATCATCGAAGATTAGCTCGGAAGGGTTGTCTTCGTAGGATTGTATCTCGTCGATAATCACCTCTGTCTCCTTCTCTATCTCGCGTTGCGGAAAGGTGGAGTGGAATACAATATCCACCAGAAGTTCGAAGGCACGGCCGAAATGCTCGGTCAGGAAAGCAGAGTAAATCACCGTCTCTTCCTTGTTGGTGTAAGCGTTGAGGTCACCGCCCACATTCTCCATGCGGTTCAGAATGTGCCATGCCTTGCGCTTGGCGGTACCTTTAAATATAAGGTGCTCCACAAAATGCGCCATACCCTGCTCGTTTTCAAGCTCGTCGCGCGTACCCGCATCTACGGCAAAACCACAATAAGCCACTTTGGAGGCTGAGGGTTCGTGAATGATGCGCATGCCATTGGGCAGAGTATATTGATTGAAAGTTGGCAGTAAATTTTCTTTTAAGTTCTTCATTCTGACGTTTCAAACTATTTGAGGCGACAAAAATACAATAAAACTTATTGCCGTTTATAGAAAATTGCAGATATTTGCAATTGCTATAATTTTAAGCACATTAATCAAATTAGCACATTAAGTATGATTGCATCCATTCAAGAGCTTTTGCAGAAAGAGGCACAGGCCGTACTGAACATTCCAGTGACGGACGCTTATGAAAGAGCTGTAGAACTCATCGTAGAACAAGTGCACCGCAAAAAAGGGAAACTGGTAACTTCGGGTATGGGCAAGGCAGGACAGATAGCCATGAACATCGCTACCACCTTCTGCTCTACCGGTATTCCGTCCGTTTTCCTGCACCCCAGCGAAGCACAGCATGGTGACCTCGGCATCCTCCAGGAGAATGACTTGTTGCTGCTCATCTCCAATTCGGGCAAAACTCGCGAAATCGTGGAGCTGACACAGCTGGCACATAACCTGAACCCGGGACTGAAGTTCATCGTCATCACCGGAAACCCCGACAGCCCCCTGGCACACGAATCCAACGTATGCCTCAGCACCGGGAAACCGCAAGAAGTATGTGTACTGGGCATGACACCCACGACTTCGACCACCGCCATGACCGTCATCGGCGACATCCTGGTGGTACAGACCATGAAAGAAACAGGATTCACCATTGAAGACTACTCCAAGCGCCATCACGGTGGTTACCTCGGAGAAAAATCAAGATCGCTATGCGTAAAGTAATAGGCATCGGAGAAACCATACTGGACATCATATTCCGTGGCGAACAGCCCACAGCAGCCGTTCCGGGCGGTTCGGTATTCAACGGCATCGTTTCACTGGGACGTATCGGTGTTCCCATCTGCTTTATCAGTGAAACGGGCAACGACCACGTGGGCAATATCATCCTCAACTTCATGCGCGAGAACAATATTCCCACAGACCATGTCAATGTGTTCCCCGACGGGAAGTCCCCCGTATCACTCGCTTTCCTGAACAACCGGAGCGATGCGGAATACATCTTCTACAAAGATTATCCCAAGCAGCGCCTGGACGTGGAATATCCGCAGATTCAGGAAGACGACATCGTAATCATAGGGTCGTACTATGCCCTGAATCCGGTACTGCGCGACAAAGTGGTGGAGCTACTGGAACGCGCACACGACATGCATGCCATTATCTACTACGATCCCAATTTCCGTTCGTCCCATAAAGAGGAGGCCATCAAGCTGGCTCCCACCATCATCGAGAATCTGGAATACGCCAACATTGTACGCGGCTCGCAAGAGGATTTCTTCTATATGTGGGGCCTGCAGGAGGCCGACAAGATATACAAAGACAAAGTAAAGTTCTACTGCCGCAACTTCCTCTGCACAGCCGGCGCGGAGCAGGTTTCATTGCGCACCGGCACGATTTCCAAGGAATATTCCATCCCCCCACTGGAGGCGGTCAGCACCATCGGTGCAGGAGACAACTTCAACGCAGGCATCATCTTCGGGCTGCTGAAACATAATGTACGCTACGAGGACCTCGATACCATGGACGAGGCTACTTGGGACCAAGTTATCCAATACGGCATTGAGTTTGCCGCCGAGGTATGCAAGAGTTTCAACAACTCCGTTTCAAAGGAATTTGCAGAAGCACGAAAATACCAGCCATAGACACCCTTACAAAAGGGTGTTCACCACAGATTACATGGCCTGAAAATCCATGCAATCTGTGGTAGAACAGCTTCCGGATTAACAAAATTCTCCCGCTTTTCCTTTCATTTCTGCTTTTTTTTTGCTTTATTTGTCTATCCTTTATACCTTAAGCATTCGCGCTATGAATACAAAAGGAAGCAGACAGCACTCTCCAACCCCTCCTAAGCAGAAATGGCAAAACATCTGCCTTGCCTTGTGCATTCTTTTAGGAATACTCGCCTCTTGCGAAACAGAAGAATCCTTCTATCAACCCCGATTCCCGGCAAACGATGTCCCGTTGACCCGGCACGCGTTATTCAAGCCGGAAAACTTCTTTGCCTACACCGACTCTACCCTAAAAGCCGTGATTTCCGCACTACGCAGAGTGGAAGAAGAAAAGCATTTCACCGCTTCTTTCCTGTTGAAATACGGCATTCCTCTCTGGAACTTCACCTATAAATTGACTGGAGAAGAGACCTGTATCTTCGTTCCCCTCTACCGCCTTGACAAGCCACACTGCATCGATGCCATCTGGCTGTTGCACATCAAAGACGGATGGATGAAGTTTTTTCCATTGAAGCGTGATGACGAACTCATAAGAGAAAGCGACCAAGTGTTCATATTCGACTTGTTAAGCTATCTAGTATTTGGCGAAGAGAATGCGCAAGGACTCACATTCAAGCCTCATGCCCAGACCCGTTCGGTAATAACCGTCACCCAATGCTGGGATGTATATACCGGACCTAAAGACCAGCTGGAATACAGCTATACCAACTGCGTTAGTCATTCCTATTGGGTAGATGATGCCCTTATAAATAATAGCAACTGGAACAGTGAAGGAGGAGGAAGCGGCGATGTGTGGATTGGAGGAGGAAGTTCAGGAGGTTCCGGCTCTTCATCGGGCACTCCGGCAGGAAATATATTCAAGAAAGAGGCCGACCAAGACTCGCTTTTATGGGTAATCACCGAAAACATGACAGCCCGAATCATGGAAGACTGTTTGGGAGGAGACCTATACAGCCAACTGAAAGAGAAAGTCAAAAACAACAAAATCAATCTGGAATTCGATTTCGGCAAAGGGTATTCCTACAATTGGGAAGAGCATACCTTGCACATCGGATTGGAAGAATTGGAAGCAAACAACCTTCTGCATGAAATGTTCCATGTTTTCCAAACCACACAAGAGCCTATATCATCGTTCAAAAGTTCTATGATGAACAGAGAGATAGAAGCGCACTATGCGCAATACCTGTTCTTACAAAGGAGCGCGGAGTGGACGGACAAAAAACAAGATAAATATGCAAAAAGCCAACGCCTAAGAGCAACAACTTCATTGACTAAATATGTAAATCAGCAAGGTCATGTTACAACTTCATTCTTGGATATCTTTGAAACCTATATATCTAATAATGTCGTTAATGCTTTCCGTCAGGAAGGATACGACAATTATCCATTTAAAGAGTATTTGGATATCACCAATATTTTTCCCAACATAAAATTAACAACTAAAAATTGTGACGAATGAAAAGACTATTGCTTATTACACTGCTTATAGGATACATCTACCCTTGTGTAGCACAGGACAAACCTATCAGAACAGAAGAATCACTTGAAGGAACAGTCATTTATAAAAAGACCACCACTTTCGAGGTAGATGGTTATACGTACCAATGCGACGTAGATGACGGTAGCCAGTTTGTGACTCTTTATAACAAAGAAAACAAACTGACATACGAAAAGATTGTGTATAAAGACACGGGGAAGACATATATTGGCAGCTGGAGTAGCAATGTAATTGAATATGACAGATTCATGAGTCAGCAAGCAGATTTCATAGTAGACCAAGCATTCACCAAAGCCATGGCAGATGAAATTGGGAAAACGGAACTTATGATAACCATGTTGCTCAGTCCAAATACGGGAGAAGTAATGGAAGTGAATTTCAATTTTTTCACCTTTGAGCCATACGCCAAAGTGCCACTACATGTATATAGGGAAATCGAAGTAAAACTGAAAGAACAAATTCATTTTAAACCCATAGAGGAAGGAAAACAACTCAACTACATTATGCTGGCATGGATGCAAAAGCCCCAAGGGAAACTCCCCCCATTACCTCCTCCCGGTTCGCTAATGTAAGCAACATACAAAATTAACAACTAAAAATTGTGACGAATGAAAAGACTATTGCTTATTACACTGCTTATAGGATACATCTACCCTTGTGTAGCACAGGATAAACCTATCAGAACAGAAGAATCGCTTGAAGGAACAGTCATTTATAAAAAAACCACCACTTTCGAGGTAGATGGTTATACGTATCAATGTGACGTAGATGACGGTAGCCAGTTTGTGACTCTTTATAACAAAGAGAACAAGTTGACATACAAAGATATTGTATATAAAGCCACAGGAAAAATATACATCGGTAGCTGGAATGAAAAAAAAGTAATTGAATACAATAGCTCCATGAGTAAACAAGCAGACTTCATTGTGGACGAAGCTTTTACCAAAGCCATGGCAGATGAACTCGGAAAGCGTGAGTTCACAATAACCATGCTACTCAGTCCGGATACGGGGAAAGTAATGGAAGTGAATTTCAATTTCACGACCTTTAGCCCATACGCCAGAGTACCACTGCATGTATATAGGGAAATCGAAGTAAAACTGAAAGAACAAATACACTTTAAACCCGGAGAAGTGGGAAAACAACTCAATTACATCATGCTGTCATGGAGACAAAAGCCCCAAGGGAAACTCCCCCCATTACCACCTCCCGGTTCGCTGATGTAACATTGTAAACCAACCTGCCTATGCACGAAAGAATCTATAGCAGTTTTTTTAAAGTTCAAAAAAGAAATATAAAAGCTTGGCATTGCTGTTACCTTCTGTGGGTAAATTACATATATTTGTGATTAACGACATCAGAGAGGTTACGAATTATGTATAAGAACTTATTGAACTTGCTTGTTTTGGCAGTGCTGCTCCCTTCCTGCAATGGCACTGCCCCTCACATTTCCGTTGTATGCGAAGAAAACAACGTGGGCAACTGCATTGTAAAATGGGAAATGGCCCCTCTCATCAAAGGAAATGTGAAGGTATATGCTTCGACCAATCCCAACCATATCCCCGAAGATGTTCCCGTTGCCGTCGCCAACATCTCCGACCTGAAGATGACTGTCATCACTACCGACCCTACACAACGATACTACTACACACTTGTATTCGCTGACAAATACCGGGTAAAGATTGCCACCCGCAACATCAACATCCCCGGCATACAGAACTTCCGAGACCTGGGAGGCTATTCCTCCTATCCCACCCAAAAGAAAGTGCATTGGGGCATGCTGTACCGCTCTGCCGAAATAGATAAACTGAAACCGTGTTCGCGCAAAGAGCTCAAGAACATAGGCATAAGGACTATCATCGACCTGCGTTCATCTGTCGAAGCGAATAGACAAAGCCCTTTGCAACAGGCATTCAAAGTGATCCATATCCCCATTCCTACCGGCGACATGGAGTATATCCTGAAAGGTGTACAGGAACAGAAAATCAAGAGCGATACTGTCTACCGAATCGTGGAGCAGATGAACCGCGAGCTCATCAGCAACTACACCAAAGAATACCGCCGGATTTTCGATATTCTGCTGGACAAGAACAATTATCCCGTCGTTATCCATTGCTCGTCGGGCAAAGGGCGCACAGGCATCGTATCGGCACTTGTGCTTGCCTCCCTTGGAGTGGACGAAGACATCATCATGGAAGACTACCGCCTCAGCAACGACTACTTCAACATCCCGGCGGCCTCCCGATACGCCTACCAGCTTCCGGCACGCTCGCAAGAGGCCATCACCACCCTCTTCTCGGCACGCGAGGATTTCCTGAATGCCGCCATCGAAGAAATGGAACGAAGGTATGGAGATACCGACACCTACCTGCAAAGAGGCATCGGTCTGACAAAAGAAGAAAGAAAGAGACTGCAAGACATTCTTTTAACGGATAATTGACAATGGATAATGGATAATGAGTAGCCAATAAAAAACGATTTTATCATGTAATTGCATAATTATCAACCATCAATTATCAATTATCCATTGAAAAGCACTATCTTTGCGCCCGAAATATAAAGATAAAGATATACAGAAGATTTAATGAAGACATTTGAAGAGCTCGGTGTGTCGCCGGAGATACGCCGCGCCATCGAAGAAATGGGTTACGAGCAGCCCATGCCGGTACAAGAGGAAGTAATTCCCTACCTTTTAGGAGAAAACAATGATGTAGTAGCACTGGCACAAACAGGAACAGGAAAGACCGCAGCGTTCGGCCTGCCGCTCATACAGAAGATTAACGTCAACAACCGAATTCCCCAATCACTTATTCTCTGCCCCACCCGCGAACTTTGTTTGCAGATAGCAGGCGACTTGAACGATTATTCTAAATATACCGATGGCTTGCGAGTGTTGCCCGTATATGGAGGCTCGTCCATCGAAAGCCAGATACGCGCCCTGAAACGGGGTGTACACATCATCGTAGCCACACCGGGACGACTGCTGGACCTGATGGAACGCAAAACCGTGTCCCTCGCCACCATACAGAACGTGGTTATGGACGAAGCGGACGAAATGCTGAACATGGGATTCACAGACAGCATCAACGCCATTCTCGCCGATGTGCCGCAGGAGCGCAACACCTTGCTGTTCTCCGCTACCATGAGCCCGGAAATCGCACGCATCTCCAAGAAGTACCTGCGCGATGCCAAGGAAATCACCATCGGACGCAAAAATGAAAGCACCAGCAACGTGAAACACGTAGCCTTCTGTGTACATGCCAAAGACAAGTATGCTGCCCTGAAACGTATTGTGGACTACTATCCGCAGATATACGGCATCATCTTCTGCCGTACCCGCAAAGAAACGCAGGAAATAGCTGACAAGTTGATGCAGGAAGGCTATAATGCCGACTCGCTGCACGGCGAACTGAGTCAGGCGCAGCGTGACGCCGTGATGCAGAAGTTCCGCATCCGCAACCTACAACTGCTGGTTGCCACGGACGTTGCCGCACGCGGCCTCGATGTGGACGACCTGACACACGTCATCAACTACGGATTGCCCGATGACACCGAGAGTTATACCCACCGCAGCGGCCGTACGGGACGTGCCGGCAAAACCGGGACTTCCATCGCCATCATCAACCTGCGAGAGAAAGGCAAAATGCGCGAGATTGAGCGCATCATCGGCAAGAAATTCATTGCAGGCGAAATGCCCACCGGCAAACAGATATGCGAAAAGCAACTGCTCAAAGTGATAGACGATCTTGAAAAGGTGAAAGTGAACGAGGAGGAAATCGCCGACTTTATGACCGACATCTACCGCAAGCTGGACTGGCTGAGCAAAGAGGACCTGATTAAACGCATGGTTTCGCATGAATTCAACCGTTTCCTGGATTACTATCGCGGCCGTGACGAGATAGAGACAGCAACCGGTAGTGAGCGTGGTGCAAGAAGTGGCGAGAGGGGCGACCGCAACGACCGTAGAAGCAGCCGCAAAGCAGAACCCGGCTTTACCCGCTTGTTCATCAACCTGGGTAAAATGGACAACTTCTTCCCCAACGAATTAATCAGCCTGCTGAACAACAATACACGTGGACGTGTAGAGCTGGGACGAATTGACCTGATGCAGAAGTTCTCCTTCTTCGAAGTGGAGGAAAAGGAAGCCACCAATGTAGTGAAGGCCCTGAACCGCGCCAGCTGGAACGGCCGTAAAGTATCCGTAGAGGTTGCCGGAGACGAGGGTAAGGAGGCTCCGAGGGGCAAACGTCCGGGTACAGCCGGAAGCTATGGGAAAAAAGAGTTTGACAGCAAGAAGCGCAGCTACAAGGAAGACGGCAAACGGAACGATGCCACCGGCAAACGCAGCGAAAAGGCCGAAAGTCCTGCAAACGACAAGAAGAAAGGCAAGCCCAGCCGCGAAGAGCGGGGTTACACCAAAGCCCGTGGCAAAAAGGATGACTGGAAACAGTTCTTCCAGGGCAACAATGACTTTAAGGATGCAGAGCCCGACTTCAGTGAAGAAGGGTGGGCAAGACGGACACCGAAGAAGAAGAAGTGATATAAACTATAGAAAGATAATAGGGTGATAAAACCGGCAGCATCCGCTACCGTTTTATCACCCTATCCTTTTTCACAACTCTTTATCCTTTATTTCGTACAGCTTTTCGTACTGAATGCAACGAGCATCCAAACCATTTTCTCCTGCTCTTTCAAGTAGCCGGTCATCAAATCTGCCGTCACGTCATCGCCGGCTTCATTTGCCAGTTCAATTACCTTTCTCTCTTCACCAATCAGGTAGCCGTAAGTCTCGAGGATATGGTCCACAGCCTCACTGCCGCAAGAGATATCGGATACTTCCTTCACGTTAGCAACCTTCAGGTATTCACTGAACTTATTCTCGGGCACGCCACCCAGCATCAAGATGCGCTCTGCAATCTCGTCAATCTTCTCGGCGGTATCGTCATACATACTCTCGAACTTCTCGTGCAGCACAAAGAAGCCGTGTCCCTTGATGTTCCAGTGCATACCGCGCAGATTGGTGTAATGTACCTGGAAGTCGGCCAATAATTGGTGCAATGCTGATGTTACGCCAGCCACTTTCTTTTCATTCAAATGCAAGTAATCTAAAGTTTTCATAATTCTATTGTTTTAAATATTTATACTATTTTTCTTTTGGGTATTGCAAAGATAAGGGGTAAATCAAGGCTTGTCAAACAGATAATTTCTATCTTTGCATAGACGAACTCTATACATAACCTTCAAATGCCTTGTTCATCATGACTTTACAACAATTGGAATACATCCTTGCCGTCAACCAGTTCCGCCACTTTGCCAAAGCAGCCGAATATTGCCGCGTGACACAGCCCACCCTCAGTGCCATGATTCAGAAACTGGAAGAGGAACTGGACACCCGGATTTTTGACCGCAGCCAGCAGCCGGTATGCCCCACTCCCGTCGGTATCCACATCATAGAACAAGCACAGAATATATTGGTTCAAGCCAACCGTATAAAGAATATTATAGAAGAAGAAAAACACTCACTGACCGGCACCTTCAAGCTGGGCATACTTCCCACCGTAGCTCCTTACCTCCTGCCCCGTTTCTTTCCGCAGCTGATGAAGAAATACCCCAACCTCGACATCCGGGTAGTCGAAATGAAAACAAACGACATCAAGAAAGCCCTGCAGACGGGAGAAATAGATGCAGGTATCGTAGCGAGTCTGGCAGGTATGGAAGAGTTGCAGCAGACGCCGTTGTTCTATGAACAGTTCTTTGCCTACGTGTCGCGCGAAGATGCCCTCTTCAACAACGAGGTAATCCGTACTTCCGACCTGAACGGCGAACAGCTTTGGCTGCTCGACGAGGGCCATTGCTTCCGCGACCAGCTGGTGCGCTTCTGCCAGATGAAGTCGGCACGTGCCAGCCAGCTTGCCTATCACTTGGGCAGCATGGAGACCTTTATGCGCATGGTAGAAAGCGGCAAAGGCGTGACCTTCATCCCCGAACTGGCCGTTCTGCAACTGGGCAATGCCCAGAAAGAGCTGGTACGTTCCTTCGCCATCCCCTGCCCCACCCGCCAGGTCGTGCTGCTGACCAATAAGAACTTTATCCGCCACACGCTGCTCGAAGTGCTGGTTAAGGAGATAAAACTTTCCGTACCCAAGGAAATGCTCTCACTGAAAGCAACCCAAGCAGTCGTATAGATTTCATCTATCGCTCCATAAAATCTTTCAATCGGATTTTTTGTTCTATCGGGGAAAAATGCTATATTTTTGCAAACAGAAAAAGCGAAGGTCGGTTGCACCTCAGCATCATCAAGCAAACTGGCTTCTACATTCTGTCTGCACAATCTTCGCATTGGTAAAACAAAAAACTAAACCTATTAAAAGAGAAAAATTATGGAACCGATCATCAACTCACAACTCCCTGAATTCAAGGTTCAGGCTTTCCAAAACGGAAGTTTCAAAACAGTATCCCACGAAGACGTAAAAGGTAAATGGGCCATTTTCTTCTTCTATCCGGCAGACTTTACCTTCGTATGCCCTACCGAGCTGGTAGACATCGCAGAGAAATATGACCAATTCCAAGCAATGGGCGTAGAAGTATATTCTGTAAGCACAGACTCGCACTTTGTGCACAAGGCATGGCACGATGCTTCCGAAAGCATCCGCAAGATTAAGTACCCCATGCTTGCCGACCCCACAGGCGTGCTGAGCCGCGCATTCGGCGTGATGATTGAAGAGGAAGGCATGGCATATCGCGGCACATTCCTCGTAAATCCCGAGGGTAAAATCAAGATTGCCGAGATACAGGACAACAACATCGGACGCAATGCCGACGAGCTGCTGCGCAAGGTAGAAGCTGCACAGTTTGTTGCCACACACGATGGAGAAGTCTGCCCTGCCAAGTGGAAGAAAGGAGCGGAAACTTTGAAGCCGAGCATCGACCTTGTAGGAAAGATTTGATAAGTAATAGGAGGAGCGGGCGCTTTCACCATAGAAAGACGTCCGCTTTCCTTTAAGACGTCCGCAGTACTTGTACAGAAGTACTGTAGTACTTTCAAAGGAGTACCGCAGTACTTTCGAAGGAGTATTGGAGTACTTCCTCACAAGTTCTGCAACTACTCTATATCAAACATATTAAAAGACTATTTTCTCACCCCAAACACCCTATTAATCATGTTAGAAACAACTATATTAGACCAGGTGCGGAGCGTATTCCAGCATTTGGAAGCCCGCTACGTCTTTCACATCACCTATCATCCAGGTCACGAGCAGGCACAAGAGCTTATCGGATTCTTGAAGGATGTGGCAAGCTGTTCCGACAAGCTCTCCTGCCGGATGAGTGAGATAGAGAACCCCGTGTTGGAGTTCACATTGCTGAAAGACGATGTGGAAACCGGCATCAAGTTCCGCGGCATCCCCGGCGGACACGAGTTCACTTCCCTCCTACTTGCCGTGCTGAATGCCGATGGAAAGGGGAAAAATCTGCCGGACGAAGCAATTCGTCGCCGCATCCGGGCGTTGCAAGGCGACATCAGCCTGCAAACGTATGTATCGCTTACTTGCACCAACTGTCCGGATGTGGTGCAGGCACTGAACATCATCGCATTGCTGAATCCGCACGTCACCCACGAGATGGTGGACGGGGCGCTTAATCAAGAGGAAGTGGATGCGCTGAAGATACAAGCCGTGCCGTCAGTCTACGCTAATGGCAAGCTGCTTCACGTAGGTCGCGGTTCTTTAGGAGAGCTTTTGCAGAAGCTGGAAGAAGCCTTCGGCAGTGCTCCGCAAGAGGACGAAGCGCCGATAGAGAGAGATTTCGACGTGCTGGTATTGGGCGGCGGACCAGCCGGAGCTTCCGCAGCCATCTACTCTGCACGCAAGGGCCTACGGGTGGCGATTGTTGCCGAGCGCATAGGCGGACAGGTAAAAGAGACGGTAGGCATAGAAAACCTTATCTCCGTGCCGCAGACTACTGGTGCAGAACTTGCCGACGCACTCCGCACACATATAGAGCACTATCCGATAGAGATTTTCGAGGAGCGTAAGATAGAGAAAGTAAAGTTGCAGGGAACGGAAAAAAGTGTCTCCACCGTAGGCGGCGAGGTGTTCCATGCACCGGCGGTAATCATTGCCACAGGGGCAAGCTGGCGCAAACTGAATGTGGAGGGCGAAGCGGAATACATAGGACGCGGCGTGGCATTCTGTCCGCATTGCGACGGTCCGTTCTATCAAGGCAAGCATGTGGCGGTTATCGGTGGAGGTAACTCGGGGATTGAAGCTGCCATCGACCTGGCAGGCATCTGCCGGAAGGTAACGGTATTCGAATTTGCCGATACACTGAAAGCCGACCAAGTGCTGCAAGAGAAAGCCCGGAGCCTGCCGAATGTGGAAATCTTCACCTCGTCACAGACCGTAAAAGTCGATGGAAACGGGGAAAAAGTAACTTCTATCCGCATCAAGGACCGCCTTACCGGCGAGGAACGCGACTTCCCGTTAGACGGCATCTTCGTGCAAATCGGTTTGGCAGCCAACAGCGCTCCTTTCCGCAACAAGCTGGAAACGACTCCGACCGGGGAGATTAAGATTGACGCTTTCTGCCGTACCACACTTCCGGGGGTATATGCGGCAGGGGATGTATCGAATGTTCCCTACAAGCAGATAGTCATTGCCATGGGCGAAGGGGCAAAGGCAGCACTCTCGGCATTCGATGACCGTATCCGTGGAGTGATTTAGAAAATATCACCCATAAAAGTATAGGCAGGGGGCACACGTTAAGGATTGGCAAGCTTCAGTTCCTGAATCAGATTTCCTGCCTTCCCATACTTCTCAATCATAAACAGTATGTAGCGTACATCCACCCCGATGGTACGCTGCATCTTCGGCTCATAAAGGATGTCGCTGCTCATGGCTTCCCAGTTCCCATCGAAGGCAAGCCCCAGAAGTTCTCCTTTGGCATTGAACATGGCACTGCCGGAATTGCCTCCCGTAATGTCATTATTGGAGATAAAGCAGACATTCATTTCTCCCTTCTCATCGGCATATCTACCAAAATCACCGGAGGAAAGAAGGGATAGCAACTCAGGCTGCACTTCAAAATCCACATCGCCTGCATGGGCTCTGACTTTCTCCAGAATACCTTTCGCGGTGGTATAATAATCATATTCCGCTCCGTCGAAGGGGGCATAACCGCAGACAGTGCCAAAACTCAAACGCATGGTGGAGTTGGCGTCGGGATAGAAGTTACGGGATGCGTACATACGTCGCACGGCAGAGTTGAACAAACGTTCATTCCGCTCGATTTCACCGGAAGCCTGCTGTACCTGCATATTCATCTCGAATAGCTTCGTGATGAGGTCGATGCCCAAGTTGATGGCAGGGTCATTATATATCTGATAGGTGGTGTCCTGCTCCAGAAAACGCTTCAATCCACGGGGGGTGGTCAGCTCCGAGCGGGCATAAAGACTATCCACATAGGTACGCTCGTTACCTCCGTATTCTGTCGCAATCGTCTGGTAGAGCTCGGGCAGATAGGTGGAATCCACTTGGGAGCGGTATTCTTTCAACAGTGCTGTAAACACTTCCTTGTCAATGCCCAAGTCCAGATTGGCATATTTCTCAACGATAGCTTTCAGATTGGCAACCACCGTTTTCTCTTCCCCCTCAAAGTCGAAGTTGAGGATGGACAAAGCAAGCTGCACCAGTTCCGGACCGTTCAGGAAAGATTCGGCAAAGTAAGCTCTGGCACGATAAGCATCACGGCGGCTCTTGTAGTTCAGCTCCAGGTCGGAAAAAAGATGCAGCAGATGTTCCCGCTCCTCCGGTGTCTGCTGTATCCAGCGACGGAGTTCGGTCTCCATGGCACGCTTCTTGTCCAGCACATGCAGTTTCTTGATGGTGCGGTTCACTCCTATGCTGTTCTTCCAATAATTGGAACTTTCGTCGTATTTGGAAGCGTACTTGATGCGGATGCTGTCACGGCTATCCATTTCACGCTTCCAGATGGCCTGCTTCACACCACGGACATCTATCTGAGCCTGGTTGGTGGTGGTCATCATCTCTTCGATGCCAAAAGAGGAAAGATAGCGTTCCGTACTGCCCGGATAGCCCATCGTCATACAGAAGGAACCCTCACGATAGCCGTCCAGGGATATCGGAGCCACGTATTCGGGATGGTAGGGAACATTGTCGGGAGAGTAGTCGGCAGGACGGTTGTCTTTGCCGGCATAGATACGGAATACGGCGAAGTCGCCCGTATGGCGTGGCCATACCCAGTTGTCAGTGTCCCAGCCGAACTTGCCCACTGAAGAAGGGGGTGCAAATACCAGACGCACATCATTGTAGTCGCGATAAACGGAAAGCCAGAATTCATTGCCTCCATAGTAAGCATCCACAATGCCTATCAGCGTGGAGTCTTTACGAGAAACCTCTTCGCCAATGACCAGCATCACCGAATCTACTACACTTGTACGCTCAGATTCGTTCATATCCGGTTTTACTGCTCCAAGTACCCGACGGGTCACGTCTTGCTGGTGCAAGAGGAAGCGGACGTAAAGTTCCGGATTAGGCAGTTCTTCACTAAGATTACGTGCCACAAAGCCGTCTTTCAGATAGTCGTGCTCCACAGACGAGTGTTGCTGTATGCTGCTGAAGCCGCAGTGATGATTGGTAAACACCAGCCCGTCCCCGGACACCACCACTCCGGAACAAAAGCCTCCGAAGCTGACTACCGCATCCTTCAGAGACGGGCGTTTCGTATTGTATAGCTTGTTGACAGACATCTGCAAGCCCAACTCTTTCATGGTCTGGCGTGTCTGCTTGTTCAGATTTCCCAGCATCCACATCCCTTCATCCGCTTGTCCCGGCAGAGAAAAAAGGAAGCAGACAGCTATCAGTATAAATCTTATTTTCATTCCGTCAATTCTTGTATTATTCAGTAATCAGCCTCAATTGCTTGGCACCCGTACGCGCCTTGAGCCACTCCGCAATCTTTTCCTTCTCGTGCGCACCCGGATGCTTGCCGAATTTCAAGACGGCAAGGGTCACAGTATCCACCCGTACAGAATCTACCGCCAGTTCAATCGCATGAGATATTGATACGGTCTTTACCGACGGGTAGAGCACTTTCAGTTCCGGAATAATCTTCTTGCCCAATTCATCGAAGGTTTTGTATCTTTCCAAATTCTGCTCCAGTGTGGCAATCTTCTGTTTCTGTTCCACCAGACGCTGCTCGCTGTTCTTGTAGAAGTCTTCCATCACCATGGCACGGATGGAAGAAATATCCACTGCTTCATTGTTCATGCCTTGGAGGACTATCAGCTTGGTATTGTCCAGCTTATAGTCTTTCATCTTGCTGCGGGCAATGGCGATGGAAGCTTCGGGCACCTCCTGCCCAATCAGCACGACACGTATTTCGTGGCCCTTGCCCTCGTGATGGATTTTCTTGTCCAGCACCTGCGTATTCTCAAAGGAGAGCTGCTCGTTGACAAAACGGTTGGCAGCACTCTCAAAGAAGGTATCCTGGACGATACCTACCGTCAGATAGACAGCGGGACACATGGTCAGGATAGCAATCAGGACGATATATTTACGTACTTTCTTCTCCCGGTTCTTATCCACAAACTCCTTGCGCTGGAAGTGCATCACGCGCACGCCCAGGAAAGTGGCAAGACTGATAAACACGGAATTGATGAAATAAAGATAGAATGCACCGAGGAAATAAATCAAGTTACCCGTTGCCAGCCCGTAGCCTGCCGTACAGAGAGGCGGCATCAAAGCCGTAGCAATGGCAACACCCGGAATCACATTTCCTTTCTCTTTGGTAGAGAGCGCCGTCACACCTGCCAAGCCACCCATCAAGGCGATGAATACGTCATAAATGGTGGGTGACGTACGTGCCAGCAATTCCGACTGCCCCTCGGCAACGGGACTCACCAGAAAGAAAATGGTAGCAGTGGTCACACTGAACAAGGTAGTTATCAAGAAGCTCTTCAAAGACCGCTTCATCAATTCAAAATCATTCAACCCCACAGAAAGCCCCACGCCCATGATAGGCCCCATCAGCGGCGAGATGAGCATGGCACCGATAATCACGGCTGTGGAGTTTACATTCAATCCCAACGAGGCCATGAATATGGCGAATATCAGAATCCAAAGATTGGCTCCTTTGAATTCCACTCCCTTACGGATGGAATCTACAGTTTCCAGTTCATTGTCCTTGTCTTTACGCAAATCAAGATAGTCTTTCAGAAAAGTCTTGATAGCGAAGGTATTTCTGTTGTCGGTCGTCTTTTCTTCCATTATCAATTATCAGTTTTCAATTTTCTCTCAATGAAACGCCTCGTAAAACACTGCTGGTCATCTCGGCAGCAAAGTCCTTTGCCTTAATGCCAAGAGTTGGCAAGAAATCTGCCAAAGCACGTTTTTCCGGTGCCCCAAGTTTACGTTTAAGCATAGCAGTGTTCATGCGAAAAAGAGCTTGGTCGCCCTTACTACGTATGATTCCGAACCCCTTGTCATCCACACCACGCTCGTAAAGAACACCAAAGAGGCGTTTCTCTGTCTCTGCCAACTTATGGCGAGCCTGGACACGGTCGTAGTCAAGAAGTCGTTGCTCTATTACCTCTGCCACACGTGTTTGTACAGCAAAGTAATTTTGGGCAAAAGCAATCTCCGACTTACGAGGGTCACCATTTTGTGCCACGAGGTAGCAGGCATAGCGAGTGAGCATAAAGTCTTCAATGTCCTTTGATGCACCTTTAGGCATAAGTATCGTTTTACTGATGCCGGTAAAATGATTACTCGTCTCTACACCAGCGTTTTGGCAAGCCTCCTTAGCTTTTCCTAAAACATTCTCAAACGTTTGCCATTTGGCATAGCCCAGAATGGGATATAATTCGCGAGCACTCCAGCACTCCACGCCTTCGTATTCACACGCAATGGATTCGAATCTTGCGAGGAGATTCTGAATTGCTTCTGATTTAATCATACTTGATTCTGAATTTATTGTTTGCTCTTCTGCACAATCCTTGATTTCAAAACAATCTTTATGCGATTGATTTTTCTGTCCATTGTGTCACTTCAGTTTTAATAACAGTACAAAAGTAATGCTTTTCTTGACAAAACTGTTAAATACGCAATGTTTATCAATCTAACTTCTCTAACCTCACTTCACCAGCCTACCAATGAACGGAATCTGCCTCAACGGCAAGTCGCACTTCACGATATAGGCCACAAAGAGCAGCAACAAAACGGTACGGTACGCCATACGCAGGTAAATATTTTCTATCGGGACATATTCGGCAGCCAGATAGAGTACTGCCGCAAGCAGCACATAACTACCGATAGCCCTCAGGTCATACTGAATGGGATACTTCTTCTGCCCTACGAAATAGGACAGAAGCATGGCGATGCCATAGCCACAGAATCCTGCCCAGGCACAAGCCATATAACTGTATCGGGGAATCAGAAGTATGTTCATCACTACCAGCACCGTGCAACCTATCAAGGAGAAATAAGCTCCCCAACGCGTTTCGTCAATCAGCTTGTACCAGAAGGAAAGATTGAAATAGATACCCATAAAGATTTCGGCAGCCATCACGATAGGCACTACCCGCAATCCCGGCCAGTAATCAGGGCCGATGATATAGCGCAAAATATCCAGATAGAACATGACAGCCAGGAATGCCAGCAGTGTAAAGATGATGAAAAACTTCATGGCCTGCGCATATACCTGCTTATTGTCTTTGTCCCGGCTCTTTCCGAAGACAAAAGGCTCGTATGCATAGCGGAAAGCTTGTGTAAGCATCGCCATCACCATAGCAATTTTGCTGGCAGCTCCATAAATGCCCAACTGCACGGTAGCTTCCGCCTCATCCGGATAGACAAAAGGAAAAATAATCTTATCGGCCACCTGATTCAAGATACCCGCCAAGCCAAGTACCAGTAACGGCAGACTGTAAGCAAGCATCCGCTTCAACAGTTTTTTATCCAGCACATAAGCAAACCCGCGTAACTCCGGAATCATGCAAAGCATAATGGTAGAGGTGCATATCAGATTGAAAAGGAAGGCATAGCCCACGTCATCCCCTTTCATCCCTACATAATAGACCAGATTCAGTGCTATATTCAGGAAGATAAACAGCAGTTTGAGTGCCGCAAACTTAATGGGACGCTTCTTGTAGCGCAAATAAGCGAAAGGAATGCTTTGAATAGCATCCATCGCCACCACAATCATCATCATGCCCACGTACCAGGGATGCTCACTGTACTCCATCCATCCGGCAATAGGGTCGAGAAACAGCAGCCCCAATGCAAGGAAAGTAAGCGCCCCCATACTCACACTGAGTAATGTCGTGGAGTACACACGCATCGGGTCATCCTCCCCTTTATTGGCAAAGCGGAAGAAACCGGTTTCCATGCCGCACGTCAATAATACCAGCATGAGGGCCACCCACGCATATACATTCGTCACTACGCCATAGCCGCCGCTCTGTGCAGACATCGCCATGGTATATACGGGCACCAGTAGGTAATTGAGGAAACGCCCCACAATACTGCTCAGCCCATAAATGGCAGTTTCTTTTGCCAATGATTTTAATCCGGCCACTTCTTTTTAATGATTAATGGTTAGTGATTAATGATTAATGAATCACTCGTCGCCAAACAAGGTACGCTGGCTACTATAGAGACTCCGCCCCAAATGCTTGTAGGCAAGCTCCGTCACCTCACGCCCACGGGGGGTACGTTTCAGGAAACCCTCTTTTATCAAGAACGGTTCATAGACTTCCTCTATCGTGCCGGCATCTTCGCCCAAAGCGGTGGCAATGGTGGTCAGTCCCACCGGGCCGCCTTTGAACTTGTCAATGATGGTGCAGAGTATCTTATTATCTATCTCATCCAGACCGTATTTGTCGATATTCAGGGCTTCGAGGGCAAACTGTGCGATTTCCGTATCGATACTCCCCGAACCTTTCACTTGGGCAAAATCGCGTACACGCCGCAGCAATGCATTGGCAATACGCGGTGTGCCACGGCTGCGGCTCGCAATCTCGGCGGCAGCCCTTACGGAGCAAGGCACATCGAGGATGCCGGACGAACGACGGATAATGCCGCTCAACACATCATCATCGTAATATTCCAGATGCAGGTTGATACCGAAACGGGCACGCAACGGAGCTGTCAACAGACCGCTACGCGTGGTAGCTCCCACCAACGTGAAAGGATTCAAATCAATCTGTATGCTTCGGGCAGAAGGGCCTTTGTCTATCATGATGTCTATGCGGTAGTCCTCCATGGCTGAGTACAGATATTCCTCCACTACGGGGCTCAACCGGTGTATTTCGTCGATGAAAAGTACATCATTGGGCTCCAGGCTGGTAAGCACTCCCGCCAAATCCCCCGGCTTGTCGAGTACCGGACCGGAAGTTATCTTGAAACCTACGCCCAGTTCGTTGGCTATGATATTGCTGAGTGTTGTTTTTCCCAATCCGGGAGGGCCGTGAAGCAACACATGGTCCAGCGCCTCGCCACGCAGGCGGGCAGCTTTCACAAATATGCGCAGATTGTCCACCACCTTGTCCTGCCCGCTGAAATCCTCAAAATTCAACGGACGGAGAGCGTTCTCGAAATCACGTTCTCGGCTGGTGACGGGCTGCTGGTTGCGTATATCAAAATCTTCTTGTTCCATACTATCTATCATGTTCCAAACACTGCTTTATTTCCTATTGATTTTTCCACATTACCGTAACAATCCCAACTGTCTGTAGGCTTCTCTGACCTCATCCACAAATTGCCTATATGAAGGAAGCAGATGCAACTTTTCCAATTCCAACCTCGCACCAATGGAAGCATATAGTTCACTAATATCCAAATCCTTCCTATGCCTACGTGTCGTAGTCCGATTAGATTTACCTATGGCTTGTATAATGGTAGCCTTAGGATCAAGATAAAGTTCCGGCATACGATTTATACCCAATTCTTCATCCGACATCCTTGTACCCATTTCCTCTTTTAATAGTTCTTTGTCAGCAAGCATCCATGCTTCTACCATCCTCACTGGAACAATAGGAATCAGACTCTTGCAAATCTCCCCTTTCTTATCAGACAAGAACTCTTTGGCCGGATTTATCTTTTCAGCATAGGCTCTTTTAGTATCCTTACTATCAGCATCTGTATGGACACAAAGTATATCCATACCCATCTCTTCCATTCCTCGACGTGAAGCTTTCTCTACATATTCATTAAAACTAAGTCGCACTTTTTCCACAGTCAAGCATTTCACGTATGGTTCTAAATCATTCTCGCATTCAAAAGCCACATCAATAAAAGTCCTTTCCACCACACTCTGCAAGAAACGTACATCCGTAGGGCCTTCCGTGATTAATCCAATAAATAATTGTCTAGCCATATTACCACTCCTTTAGGGTATTTTCTAAGTACTCCTTAATCATTTGCAAAGAAAGCTTTCGTTCTTGCTCAGAGAAATTGATAGTCAATTGCCCTTCTTTAGGAACTTGTATAATTTTCGAAACATCGAGTTTCACCTTATTGCCCGATGGCAAAGAAAGCACTCTTGATTTCATCTCCGCAAAATGGATGGAAACATTCAAATCATCTTCCCATTTCTGAATTTCACCGACAAAAACGGTAGAATGCGTATTCACAATCACTTGTCTTAAAGGTAGATCATGGTCTTCAAAGTTAGTGGTCAAATCCTTCAATAATTTCGCCATTGATTTTATCCTAAATGGGTGAATGCCATTCTCCGGTTCTTCAAAACAAAGCAAACCGGAGTATTTCATATCGTGTTGCAGGATGCAAAGCGTAAGCAATCGCAACGTACCCTCGGACAACACGCGGGAAGAGTATTTCTTTCCGTCCACATTCTTCAGATAAATGATATACTGCTTGTTTTCTGTATCATCTTCTACAAAGACCTGGGTATAGTTGGGAATAAAACTATTTAATTCACGAGATATCTCTACCAATGAATATTTATCTTCCTGCTGAATCCTAAATAATGCTGCAGCCAGGTTTTTCCCAGAAACACCAATGACATCTTCTCCCGTCCTCTTACTTGTGGGTTGACGTAAATCCTCCGGGTTCAACTGTAAGAAACGCCAACTGATCATTTCCTGCTTCACGGCCAGAATATGGCGGAAATCAACAGAATCAATGCTGCTCAATACCGTACGCGTAGCATTTCTCAGGGGAAAACTTCGCTTGTTACCTCCACCACCATCTTGAGGAACAAATACCGTAGGCAATTCATTTTGCTCTTGTGTATAGATATAAGGTTGACCACGTTTCCCTGTAATTACTTTAGGTCTCCAAAATTCTATTTGTTCTTTAGGCAAAAGTTTTATCCATTTGTCTTCTTGATGTTTCAATGTAGCCAAATGTTCATAAACAACTTCTAAATCATCAATACCACTGGAGTTTACAAAGCGATGTATTTTTAGTTCATAACGCAACCTCGTATATTTCAATCTTGCAGTAGCTCCCCAAGCATCAGTCACTTCACGATTTACCAGCACTTCCACACAAAACTCCATTTCATCGGCATAAGCATGTTCATCATACTGAGTGAATAGTTCAAACAAATCACCTCTTTGCCCTTCTCTGAATGCTGTATGTATTTTGTCCACTTCAGCCAAGCGTGACAACAGATTCAATGCATCAAACAAGTTACTCTTCCCAGCAGCATTTGTTCCTGCAACAATGGTCAAAGGGGTAAACTCCATTTCAAAATTATGAAATGACTTAAAACCATTTATTTTAAGATAAGTAATCATAGGGATATTCCTTTTGTTTCCTGCAAAATAACGAATTTATTTTGAGATAGCACTCATCCCCTTTCTTTTTTCACATAAGTAAAAGGCGTATGACATACCTGGTACGCTCCATACAACGGAATATTATGCTGCCCGGAGGCAAATTACAGAAAAAACGATAGAAGTAGCAAGATATATACTTGAAATATATTTGCAGGCTCACACTTTCTTCCTACATTTGTGCAGAATAACCAGCCATTTACTGACAGCAAGCCGAATCTCCCCCCTGCTGAAAGCACAATGCATAGAACACGCTACTTATGAAAGAAGAAATATCCTTTACCCAAGTCCCCTTCGACTACCCCTTATGCCTCAACGGGCAATGCCCCAAGGCTGCCACCTGCCTCCGCCAGCTCGCCATGCAGAGCATGCCTACCGAAAAGGATTACTGGAAAATCATCAGCCCCAAACGCCTTGCCACCGTCAAAGGGGAATGCCCCTTCTACCGCTCCAGTCAGAAGGCGCGTTACGCCAAAGGCTTCATGAACATGCTGAACAGCCTACCCTACAACAAGCGGGGAATCGCCATCGCCAACCTGATAGCCGGCTTCGGCCAACGCACCTACTACCGCGCCCGCAAAGGCGAACGCCTGCTGCTCCCCGAAGAGCAACAATCCGTACTGAACGTCTTCAGACATCTGGATGCCGGCATGGCTACAGAATTTGATAGTTACGCAGAAGGCTACCTTTGGTAACACACTGACCATCAGAGACTAATTTTGCCAACTCTTTGCCTCACCTTTGGCAAAACTTTGCCATGCCTATGGCAAAAGTTTGCCAACGCGGTGGCAAAGTCTTGCCAATAAGGTGGCAAAAACTTGTCAACTTGTTGGCAAGAAGAGCAAAATACAGTTTAACGATTTTCATTCCCCATCAGCGCTTCATAAACTCCTTGCGCTCCTCCTCTGGAAACTTCTCTATGGCATAGCGCAACATCGTTCGCGGCATCGTCCTGCAATGCTTCTCCAAGAATTGCACCAGCAAGTCCTTGTCCCGCTTACCCATCTCCCGGAGCATCCATCCTACCGCCTTTTGCATCAAGTCATGCTTATGATGGAGCAGCCGTTCCGAAAGGGCTAATATATCGATGAAATCACCATTTTTGATAAGTGTATAGGTAGATACCACGGCAATGCGCTGGTTCCAAAGCAGCGGACTATCCGCCAGCCGGTAGAGGTCTTTGCGAGGTTTGTCTTTCAGATATTCGCCCACAATGCCGGGGGCAGACAAATCGACCAAATCCCAATTATTGATACGGGCTGTCTGCGAAAGGTAAAAGTCATAAATCTCCTTTTTCCCCTTTTCATCGCTCTTTTTGAACCGCTCCACCAACATCAGCAAGGCACAAAGGCGACACTCGTGCCATTCACTCTGAAGCAAGGCTGCCATTACCCCGAAAGGTTCGTGCTTGTGCTGCTTTGCCACCTGCCGGGTGTTGGGTACCACCACTCCCAGAAACTTATCCCCCTCGCCATACTGCCCCTTTCCGGTCTTGAAGAAACGGGGAAGATACTCCCTTTTCACCGGGTCGATATACGCCTCCAATTCCTGCTGAATCTGTACCGAGATGCACGCCACTTCTTCTGCCGAAAGCACACGTTCGCACAAGACGGTTTCCACTGCTTCATTCTTCTTTTTCATCCTTCTCTCATTTGATTTACACGGATTTGAATTCATCCACCAATGGACAAAAATACAACATTTATATAGAAACTATGGAAAGTTATCTTTAATTTTGCAACCGGTATGTCCAATCCTTAAAACCGTACGACATGTATAAAGCTGTTTTGGGAGCAATCTGCTGCCTTTCTTTCGCACTATCCTTACATGCACAATCTCCACAAGAAAAGGGGTTGCAAAGCATCAGCCGCACTTCAGCCAAGGCTATTGTCGGCTTTCTGGCCGATGATGAGCTGCAAGGACGCGAAGCAGGCATGCACGGTTCACGACTGGCTGCCCGCTATCTGGCATCCTGCCTGAAAGAAGCCGGCATTGCCCCGCTGGAAAAGGACAATTATTACCAGCCCTTCGAGGCTTACAACAAGGAACGCCAACAACGGGGACGGTGGCAAGTGCATCCCGACTCCATCGCCATCCTTAAACAAGGCGTCCACCGCATCCTGCAGATGAGTAATGTATTGGGAACCATCCCGGGAGAACGACCGGATGAATATGTCATCGTAGGTGCCCACTTCGACCATCTGGGTGTGGACGAGACGCTGGCAAACGACCGGATATACAACGGTGCAGACGACAATGCCTCCGGTGTCTCTGCCGTCCTGCAGATAGCCCGTGCATTTCTTGCCACCGGACAGAAGCCTCTGCGCACGGTCATCTTTGCCTTTTGGGATGGGGAAGAAAAGGGATTGCTCGGCTCAAAATACTTTGTACAAAGCTGTCCTTTCATCAGCCAGGTGAAAGGTTATCTCAATTTCGACATGATAGGCCGTAACAATAAGCCCGAGCAGCCTCAACACGTTGTCTACTTCTACACCGCCGCCCACCCCGTATTCGGCGACTGGCTGAAGCAGGACATTGCACGCTACAGCTTGCGCCTGCAACCGGACTACCGCGCCTGGGACCGCCCCACGGGAGGAAGTGACAATGCTTCTTTTGCCCTGTGCAACATCCCCATCATCTGGTACCACACAGACGGACATCCCGATTATCACCAGCCTTCGGACCACACCGACCGGCTGAACTGGGAAAAAATGATAGAAATAACCAAAGCAGCTTTCCTCAACGCCTGGAATCTTGCCAACGAAAACAAATATTAATCCACTAGAAACAAAGTAACGATACATGGTTTTAAATTACATCTGGGTAGCTTTCTTCGTCATCGCATTCATCGTAGCCCTCTGCAAACTCATTTTTATGGGTGATGTGGAGATATTCACAGAACTCGTCAACTCCACCTTCTCCTCTTCCAAAACAGCTTTTGAAATATCCCTGGGACTGACAGGAATACTCGCCCTCTGGCTCGGCGTGATGAAAATAGGCGAAAACAGCGGCATGATCAATGCCCTCTCCCGTTGGCTGAGTCCGGTATTCTGCCGTCTCTTTCCCGAAATACCGAAAGGACATCCTGCCATGGGCTCCATTTTCATGAATCTCTCTGCCAACATGCTGGGGCTGGACAATGCCGCTACTCCGATGGGACTGAAAGCCATGAAGGAACTTCAGGAACTAAACCCGAAAAAGGATACTGCCACCAATCCGATGGTAATGTTCCTTGTCCTCAACACCTCGGGACTGATACTTATCCCCGTCAGCATCATGATGTATCGCTCGCAGATGGGTGCCGCCCAACCCACGGACATCTTTATCCCCACACTGATAACGACTGCCATCTCGACCATTGTCGGTGTCATTGCCGTCAGCATTGCACAACGCATCAACCTGCTGAACAAGCCCATACTTATCCTGATTGGCTGCATCAGTCTTTTCTTTGCCGCACTCATTTATCTGTTCACACAGATTAGCCGTGATGAAATGGGTGTATATTCCACTTTAATTGCCAACATACTGCTGTTCTCCATCATCCTGCTGTTCATCCTCTGGGGGCTATGGAAGAAAATCAATGTATACGATGCCTTTATAGAAGGAGCCAAAGAAGGCTTTACCACTGCCATACGCATTATCCCTTATCTGGTTGCTTTTCTCGTTGGAATCGCCGTTTTCCGCACTTCCGGCGCCATGGATATACTGGTGAACGGTATCGGTTATGTAGTAGGACTATTCGGTGTAGATACCAGCTTTGTAGGTGCCCTACCCACTGCCCTGATGAAGTCACTGAGCGGCAGCGGTGCCAACGGACTGATGATTGACACCATGAAACAGTATGGCGCCGATTCATTTGTAGGACGCATGAGTTGCGTGGCACGTGGCGCTTCGGACACCACATTCTATATTCTTGCTGTGTATTTCGGCAGCGTAGGTATCACCAAAACGAGGAATGCCGTGACGTGTGGGCTGATTGCCGATTTTTCCGGCATCATTGCAGCGATCATTATCAGTTATATGTTCTTCTTCTAAAGAAACTGTCTTAATCACAGGAATGTAATTTCAATCGTAAATCGCAAAATTGTAAATAAAATGATTAGTTATCAGACAGACGGCGTGGAAATGCCTTCCATCAAGAAGCGTGAAACAACGGAATGGATAAAATCCGTAGCCGCCACTTACGGAAAAAGAGTCGGTGAAATAGCCTATATCTTCTGCTCGGACGAGAAGATACTCGAAGTGAACCGCCAATATCTGCAACATGATTATTATACAGATATCATTACCTTCGACTATTGCGAAGGAAACCGTCTCAGCGGTGACCTCTTCATCAGCCTTGATACCGTACGCACCAATGCGGAACAGTTCGCCGATAACAACTACGAACGTGAACTGTACCGTGTCATCATCCACGGCATCCTCCACCTTTGCGGCATCAATGACAAAGGGCCGGGAGAACGGGAGATTATGGAGGAGGCGGAGAATAAGGCGCTGGCGATGCGGTAATTCCAAAGAATAAAAACTCTGTCTTGATAAAGTGCTGATTTTACCAAGACAGAGCATTTAAGAAAAACAAGTTACTTTGTCAACACAACGACAACTAACGGGTGATATTTGTCTGCTCCTAATTCGATGCGGGCATCCACACCATCTATAGTTACTCTAATAAGTTCAACACTGCCATAACCATCATTATACTTCCAATGGGAAATAATAGAATGTTCCTCTCCGTCACCAAAGATATAGGGACAAACAAACGTACGCCTCAATACTTCAGGCTTCTTGTCATATTTATATCCATCCCATAGTGCATCAAAGATTGCCAAAGTAAAAAGTCCGTCCCTGCTTTCCACATAGATACAGTCCGGTCCGGTAAAGTCATCTTTAGAATCGGGTTCTACCAATTTATAGGAGTAATCTTTCTCTCTCAAAGCAGGCTTACCATTTCTTCCAAGACCGGTTTGCATTCCCTCAATCAAATCATTGCCATTTTCATCGACAAATGCTAAATTGTATCCATAATGAATAGGAGGATAAGAGTCTTCCTCACTTTTGCAACCCATGAAAATCAAAGGGAATAAAGTAGCCAATAAAAAAACACTAAAGTGTCTCATTGTATATTATATTTTAGATTCACAAAAAAGGCCATACAATAAGAGGGTATCAAAACGGTTGATAGCACACAGATGACACATCCCCTATATTTATTTCTTCACCGAGAAGCGATAAATGCAATGACTGTCATACTTCTCTCCCGGCTTCAGCAATGCAGAAGGCCATTCCGGCTTGTTGGGCGTATCGGGATACTTTTGAGTCTCCAGACAGACAGAAGCACGATGACCGTACACAATACCTTTCTTTCCGGTCAGTGTGCCATCCAGGAAGTTACCGGCATAAATCTGAATGCCCGGTTCGTTGGTATAGACATCAAGCACAATACCCGTTGAGGGAGATTCGAGGGTGGCACACGGGCGGGTGACATCGCCCTTCGTATTGAGTACCCAGTTGTGGTCATAGCCCTTGCCGTTCTTCAACTGCTCAAAGTCATTGTCGATACGGGCGCCAACAGCAGTAGGAGTGCGGAAATCCATATCCGTACCTTCTACGGAAACAATCTCACCGGTAGTCATGAAGGTACTGTCCACGGGGGTATAAGCATCTGCATCGATAGTGAGCAGATAATCCGAATTGGACTTGGAGGGGTCACCGTCCAGGTTAAAGTAAGAATGGTTCGTCATATTGACAACAGTGGTACGGTCTGTTTCGGCACTGTAACGAATGTCGATGGCATCGTCATCTGTCAGCGAGAAAGTGACCTTGCAGATCAGGTTACCCGGGAAGCCCTCCTCTCCGTCTTTCGACAGATAAGTCAGTTCCAAAACCTGATTACTCAACTGGCGGGCATCGAACACTTGATATTGGTATCCCTTGGGACCTCCATGCAGGCAATGACCGTAATTGTTGCGCGGCAGCTGATACTCTACCCCATCCACTGTAATCTTACCCTGATTGATACGGTTGGCATAACGTCCGATGGTAGCGCCGAAATCCGAAGGGAACTTGATGTAGTCCTGAATGGAATCGAAGCCCAGCACCACATCACGCATAACGCCATCCTTGTCTGGCACCATCACTGATACAATACGTCCGCCGAAATTCGTAATACAAACTTCCATACCATTCTTATTCTTCAAAACAAACAAGTCTGTCTGCTTGCCATCCACTTCCGTACGGAAGTTCGCAGGTTCCAGTCCAGAAGCAGTCTTTTCGCTCGCCTGCTTGCCCGTGCAAGCCGATGCCAATAGCATCACGCTTGCCAACAAAGTCATCATCTTATTCATAAATACAAATATTGGTTACTGTTTAGACTATCATTTTTTCAACAAGAACTGCTCCGCACGTCCCGGAGTGAACAACTCCCACAAAGAAGCAACCGTCCAGCCCGGAGCGAAGATATTGTTGTAATATCCCTTTCCGTTACGTCCGTAATCCCAATTGGTATGCTGCACCACTTCCGGGTAATAGCCTACTTTGGCAATGCCGCACATGTGTCCTTCATATGGCAGTAACTGGCGCATGGAAGTGGAAATCACCTCGGCAAAGTCAGAGAAGCGCGGCTCGTTGTACTCCTTGGAGAGCCAATGCAGCACATCGGCAAATTCGAAGATAAATACATCGATATGGTTATTCTCTACCGACACATTTCCCCAACCACGGGTTTTCAAGCCGATATCTCCCAGCATCTGACCTTCGGCAAAAGGAACATCCCAAGTATAATACCACGACAAAGCAAAATAAGCGGCTTTCTTTGCCAGACCGGCATAGTGTGCACGCTCTTCTCCTTTGGTAACCAAAGCCAGGTAATAAGCAGCCGTAGCAGCATACAAGGAGGCTTCCTTGTCCTCGCAGTTGGCATCCAGCGTAGAAGAGAAATAATCGGCTTTGGATATCAGTTCCTTCTCCAGATAGTCTACCGTACGCTTGGCGCTTGCCAGATAACGTTTGTCCTTGAAATACTTGGACGCCATCACCAAAGGCAATGTTGCCGAAGGCGTGCTACCACCGCTGGCATCCACGATAGAGAAATCATCCTTGAACTTGCGCGGGAAGCTGCCGTCCTCGTTCTGCAACTTGAGGAAGCTGTCCAGCATGCCCCTGATGCGTTTCTCCCATTCGGGGTGTTTACGCTTCTGCTGTTTCTCATAGTTCAAATAGTTCAAGATGGCATACACTCCCTCGGACTGACGGCGGATGCTATGTCTGGTTTCCTTGAAGCCGCGGTTGTAGTGTACCACTTCGTTGAAGAAACCGGCAGGCGAAAAACCATTCTGGAGATAAGTGTCAAAGATATGGTTGGCATTATCCACCAGGTCTTGGCGATTCTGCTGTTTGCCATACTCCAAAGCATTGAAAGCGTTCAGCAACGTACGTCCCACAAAGCCCACTTCGGCAACATCGGTATTGGCACAAGTAGCAGTCTCCAACTCTACACCGGAGTAATAATGAGTGGGGGTATTGCTGACATAGCTTTCCACAAAGAAGTTGCTCATCACCTCCTTCATGCGGTCTACCGTGTAAGGTGTGTCAACCGGTTTCGGGCGGTTAGTGTCATAACAATACTCCCAGGTGCGCTGTACGCATTCCGAGAAATCGGCAGCATTCCTTTCGGACACCTCCCAAGTCATGGAGATGCTGTCGCCCTTACGCAGCAACTGGAAAGCCTCAACGGCAGGAGCCAACGTCAATTTGCGGATATATGTCTTCGGTGCTTCCTTATAGGGGAAACCGTATGCCAAGACAGTCATACCATCCACATTGCAGAAACCGGTATATCCGATGGAAGTCTCACCGGACAAGATTACCTCTCCCTCCTTATGAGTGGTCAAAGCTTCCTTGTCGAACTTGTCAATACGGATAACCGACATGGACGTACCACTTGCCGGATTGAAAGCTGCCGTCAGCGGAGTGCTCAAACGGTCCTCACGCACCAGCCAACTGTCCGATGTGTGGAAAGAAGGAGCTTCCTTCGGCGAACGCAGGTTGCGGCGATACCAGAAGCCCGGCATGTAGAACTGGCAGTCTGAATGCTTGTAACCGGTCTTTATCTGTTCCCCGTAGTTGAAATACACATTTTCCAGCGCCTTGAGTGTGACGGTAATGCGCTGTTTGCCATCCTTGTCCACCACCTGGCGGATGATGTCCAACGGTAACTTTTCCGAAGCCCGGCAGCTGTACATACCATCCTGCATCTTCTGCAAGGCCAGCGGATATTGCTTGGCATCATTCCCCGGCACTTTCAAGGAAATAGAAGCAGAGATGTCTTCCGGAGCAGCATTTGTCGCTCCGGCACCCGTAATGCCCACCAAAAGCATTACCCCCAAAAACAATCTTTTTAGTCTCATAGTTACATCTGTTTTATTGTTGTTAGAAAAATATCATTCAGACATGAATACATACTTGCCGGAGCCCAATTCGACTACCAGCTTACCGTCAGCCTCCTCCACGGAATGAATCCCCGCCTGACCGGCATCTACCTGTACATGGAAGTCAAGCGGCAGCTTGACCGTAGCGGTTGTATTGGCAGGAATCTCAACGTTCCACTCCAGCTTATTGCCATCACGTTTCCAGGAACTTCCTATTCTGCCATAAGGCGATACATGCGAAGCATTCACATAATTCAGTTTTTCCGGGAATACCGGTTCCATCAGAATCTGCTTGAACCCGACGGAAGCGGGAGTATTCTTTATGCCGGCAAGATCCTCATAGAACCATATCAGCAGATCTCCCAAAAGCATCACATGGTTTCTTGAATTCATCGCCGGATTTGCCGTGTCACCATTCCATAATTCCCAAATGGTGGTTGCACCCTTCTTAATCATGTAGCCCCATGAGGGATAAGTGTCATTGGTCACTATCTTATAGGCAAGTTCCAGTCCACCGTACTCGGTAAGTCCGCGCATCAGATGCTGGATGCCAAGCACACCGGCACTGACATGTCCCTTACAGTCTTTTTCCGTCTTCTCCACGACATTGGCAAATACTTTATCTTCATATCCGTCGGGAACCAGGCCCAGTCTAAGGGAAAGCAGGTTTGCCGTCACCGTATTGTTGTCATACTGTGCAGTCTCAGTATTGAAGAATTTCTTGTTATAAGCGTCCTTGACCTTAATGGCAAGTGCTGCATACTCTTCAGCATCTGCCGGAAGTCCGTTCATTTGCGCGAACTTCTCCATCAGTTGCAGAATGCTGTAAAACACCGTTGTACTCAGCACTTCGCCGTTCGTCTTCCGGGCAGGGTCCTCCGAATGAATCAGCTCCGGCGACTCGGGAGGCATGCACCAATCCCCGTATTCATCCTTCACCAGAATATAGTCCTTCATTTTGGTCTCCGTCATGTGGTTTACCCAGCGCTTCATGGACGGATAGCGCCCTTTGATGGAGCTATCATCGCCAAACTGGCGGTAAAGCATGTCGGCTACGTAAAAATAGGCAGCCGGCCAAGTCACGTCATCATGGAAGATGGTCCAGTAACGGGGAGATACCACAGAGATACTTCCATTTTCATTCATGGACTCTTCTATATCCACCAGCCACTTCTTATACATCAAGGCATTGCCGAAAATGAAACTTTCACCATAGGCACCAGTAGTGCGGTCGCCCAGCCATCCAAGACGTTCATCACGCTGGGGGCAGTCGGTAGGCATACCGCGATAGTTTCCACGGATTCCCCAATAGGCATTCTTGTGAAGTCTGTTAATCAACTCCTCAGAAGTCTCGAACGTACCGTTCGTTGCCATTTCATCATACACCACCTTACCGGTGAAATCATCCGCTGCCGGTTCATAGTCCAAACCGGATATTTCCATAAAACGGAAACCATGGTAAACAAACAACGGTTCCCAAACAAACTCACCGTCAGCGGCAGGAGTATAAATATCCGTGACAAGGGCACTGCGCAGGTTGTCAAGATACAGTTCCGTACCATTGTCCTTCAGCACTTCGGCAAAACGCATAGTAATGGGCTTGTCCTTCTTGCCACGCAGTTTCACCTGCTGTATTCCTACCATATTCTGCCCCATATCCACGATATATCTTCCATCACCTACCGATTTAACGGATATTGGCTTTATCTCCTCCATCACCTTCAGACTCGGAGAGAGCTGTGCCACAAGTTTTCCTTTGGGAGCCTCCATCCGTTCGGCCAACTGCCATCCGGAATCATCATAGCCGCTTTCCGTCCATTTACCCAATTCCAAGCGGGCATCGTAATGTTCACCGTCAAATTCGTTGTTCGCAGTTATAGGACCGTGGTTCGTCGCTTTCCAGGAATCATCGCTGACTACCGACACCGTCTCACCATTGTCGCACTCTATATTCAACTGCGCCATGAGACGGGGCAAACCAAAACCTACCATCCCATTGGCGCGCATGGAAAAATAGCGGCCGTTGCCCAGAGCCACGCCTATCGCATTGGTACCGGACTTCAACAAGGGGGTGACATCATAGGTCAGATAAGATACAGAAGCATCGTACCAGGTAGGCAAAGGACCGAATACATCATTTCCAATCCTCTCGCCATTCATATAGCATACGGAAGAGCCTACTCCCGAAACATAAAGGACTGCACGCTTCGGCTGTGACGGCAAATCAAACTCCTTCCGCAGATAACGTGCCGGAAGGATGGTCCGCTCACCGTCCAGTTTCAAGTTTGTACTGTCGTTCAGTCCAATCCAGCCGGCTTTCCAGTCCGAACTGTCCAGCAAAGCCATTGACCAATATTGGATACTACTTTGCGCCTTGTCACCGGTATTTGTCCATACAGTGACACGCCACCAATATTTCTGTCCCGACTCCAAAGACGCCCCTGCGTACTTCACTAGCACCGATTGGCCAGACTCCACACGACCGCTGTTCCATACCAGCCCGGAGCCGGCCTGCAAGCCCTTTTCCGAGTCCGCCACTTCAATCTGATAAGCAGTCTGCATCACATCCTGCTTGTCGGTTACCAGTTGCCATGAGAAACGGGGAGCCGATACAGCTACTCCTTCGGGATTCTTCCGCATTTCAACAGTGGTTTCCTCCACTTTCAAGGAACTGCCACCCGATACTTGACAGCCCATCATCAATAGGGCCAACAAGGAGACTAAAATAGATTTCTTCATACTTGTCAGAATTTCGGTTTCTCCGCTTCCGTGGATGCAACGGAGCCTTCTACCGTCGGCCATCCGTCTTCCCAGCTAATCTTATCCAACATCAATACACGGCCTTCAGGCTTCTTTGTGCTCACCGCATGATAGAAGAACCAGTCATTGCCGGCATTGTCCGTCACAATCTCCGAATTATGACCGGTACCCACAAAGGAATTGCTTTTCTGAATCAGCACTTCGTGCTTGTTATCCATCATGCTACCGCCATTCTTGTCGACATAGGGGCCGAAAAGATTATCTGAACGGCCTACAACAGTAGTGTAAGTACTCTTCAATCCCTCACAACAACTTCCTATGGAAGCGAAGAAGTAGTAATGCCCGTCCTTCTTGTGAATATAGGTACCTTCGTAAGCGGTTCCTGCCACTTGCTGCGGTGTGGCGCCGTCCTTCAGAGAGAGTCCGTCATCAGACAGTTCAATCGCATAGATTCCTCGAAAACTGCCCCAGAAAAGATATTTCTTCCCTCCATCCTCTATATAGAAAGGGTCGATGGAGTTCTGTACATTGATTTCATTGCTGCGGAACATCTTTCCGTGGTCCGTAAAAGGTCCCTCAGGCTTATCGGCAGTAGCACAACCGATGCCGCAAGTTAACTCGCCTCCCCAAACAGACATAGAATAATAGAGCACGTATTTATCACCTATCTTGTTGATGTCCGGCGCCCACAAACCGCCGTTCGGCTCAAAATCAGGCCGCGTACGGTCGGTAAAGGCAGTACCTACATACTCCCAATCCACCAGGTTCCTGGAACGGTGAATCGGCAGATTGCGTATGTCCTCGGTGGCATACAGATAGTAGTATCCGTCATCTCCCTCAATGACAGAAGGGTCTGGCAAACTATAATCTATCACCGGATTGCGATAAACATTCTTCGGCTGTTGTTCTTCCGGTTTATCCTCTTTCGTAGCCGATGACGAGGAACAGGCTATCAGACTGCATAACACTGATAATACAAGAAACTTCTTCATACAATGTATTCTTTTCATTCTTTCATTTTACTTTTCGGGTGATGTACTGCCCAATACCTGCGGACGGACAAGAGTGCCGCCGATGGAAACCGTTCCCTGGTCGGAAATGGCAAAATCCTTGATGTACGAAGTGCGCGGCTGTACCTTCACAGAATCCCAGTGTGCATGGAAAATATACTTCCAACTGCCGTCCTTGCAGCGGAAGGGCGCTCCGTGTCCGGTGCCCGTCAAGCCGTCGGCACGTTGCAGAATAGGGTTTCCCTCGTATTTCTTCCACGGTCCCATCGGGCTGTCCGAAGTGGCGTAGCCCACACCGTAGTTCTTGCTTTCAAAGTGATTGGCCGAATAAACCAGGTAATATACATCCTCTTTCTTCAAGACGGAAGGACCTTCGGCAACCCTGGCGGGCTTGTCCTGCGAAAGCTCCCAAGGCTCTCCCACCTTAATGCACTCCGTCAGCGTTTCCTGCTTAATGCCGGTCAAATCATCGTTCATCTCTGCCACCCAAATAACGTTGCCATCTGTAAAACGCACGAAATAAAGGTAAGGCGTACCGTCATCATCAATGAATAGAGAGGTATCGATACTCTTCTCATCCCATATCGGCTGCTTCACTTCCTGACGGAACGGGCCTTGGGGAACATCTGCCGTTGCCACGCAGATATGCTCCTCGGTGGAGTAGAACAGATAAAACTTCTTTTTCGATTCGATGTAGTAGACCTCCGGCGCCCAGAATCCCCACGTACCGTAGGAATCTGCGGCCGACAACGCCTGGCCTTCACGCGTCCAGTTTTTCAAGTCATCGGAAGAGAAGCAGGCAAAGCCTTCTCCTTCTACCGTACCTCCAGTGCCGTAAGCATAATACTTACCTTCGTAAAGCATTACGTAAGGGTCGGCAATCGGCAGATAGTCTGATTCTACAACCGTCTTCTCCTTGCATCCTGCAAAGCAAAGACAAAGCAACAGTAGCAATATATAATTCTTTTTCATATCCATCTCTTATTTTACTATTTTGGGCGTCATATAGTCCTTGCTGATTCTCATGCGGTCCACACCGTCCACTTTCTCGAAAGAAACGTCACTGATGTACATGGCACGTGGGTGGATACTACTCTTGTCTTTATGGGCATGGAAAACGATACGAAGCTTGCCTGCCTTGTCTGTGAAGGTGGCACTGTGCCCCACTCCAACCAGTTCTCCGGGTTTCTGCAGCAAAGGATTCTCCTCGTATTTGGTCCAAGTACCCATCAAATCGGTAGCTGTGGCGCAACCTATGCCGTAGAAAGGACTTTCATAGCTATTGGCAGAATAGGTCATATAGTAGAGCCCATTACGCTTGATGACAAACGGGCCTTCATTCACACGGGGCCATACCTCCTCCCATGCCTGAGAGACGTGGATGCAAGGGTGCATGGTCTCCTTTTTGATAGTCATGAGGTCTTTCTCCAATTCGGCCACCCAGATGTTGAGCCCGTCGTTGAAACGGTCGAAGAAGAGATAAGGCGTGCCGTCATCATCAATAAACAGAGAGTTGTCAATGCATTTCTCATCGGCAATCATCGGTTCCTTCTTACTTTGGGTAAATGGTCCTGCAGGTGAGTCTGCTGTTGCCACACAGATATGCTCGTCTGCCGAGTAATACATATAGAACTTCCCGTTCACTTCGTAGACCTCCGGTGCCCAGAACCAGCGGTCGGCCCAGACATCCTTCTTCTGGAGCGCCATGCCCTTATACTTCCAAGTTTTCAAATCATCGGAGGTATAGACTTCGATGCCTTCATCCGCATGGGTGCCATAGGCATAGTAAGTGCCATCGTGCAACATGATGAACGGGTCGCCCAAAAGCACCGGCGTTTCAACTCCTTCGACAACAATATCGTCCACATCCTTATAGTCTGAAGAGCAGGACTGGCAGGAAGCCAGCGTGGCCAACAGAAACAGATACATACATATAAAATTCTTTTTCATGATTCTTTCTTAAACAATTGTTATGATGATAAATATTTACTTTCAAGAAGATGTTCCGTTACACCCGTATATTGAACCCTATTCAGTCGTATACTGAATCCTATTCAATCGTATACTGAAATACATTCAGTCGTATACTGAATCACCCCAGTCCATCACACTGATTCACAAGGAAATACAAGCACCGGCTTCTATATACATCTTTCATTACATATATACGGAACGGCACATCCCACGATTGCGTCTAATCGCGCCTCTGCCCTACATGATAATACAACGTACCACTATAAACCGGAGAGCCGCCCTCCGAACAGAATCCGATGCGGGATGCAGGGTAGCGTATATCCAAAGCTCCCAGCTCCCTGCCGTCGACAAACAGATACAGCTTGTCTGCACGACGCACGGCACGAAAATTATAGGATTCCTTCCACAATTCATGTACACCTATCTTATAGATATGGCGTTCCAAATCCTCCGCCTCCTTGTTGATGAAGCGGATGCCTTCTGCCTTTACCGGAGTAAAGGTACAATAATTATATGCAGGATGTTCTGCTATCCCCCTATCTTTGTTTTCTATCGGATGCCATTCGCCGCCATTCAGGTATTCTATGTCGAACTTGCCGAACATGTCATCCACAAATTCGGATTTATTGCCTGCTTCGTGACGATTCAGGTAAATTGTATCCAACCATGCAGGTGCGGCAAAACGATAACCTTTCTCAATGAAGTCGGTATACTTCACATCCGGATAGAGCGTTTGCAGGCATCCCAACGGGAATTCCTTCTTCCAGGCAGTTTTCCCTTTCTTCACGGCTGTCACCTCAAGCATACGGGTGATGCCATCGAACTGAGCCTTCACATAGTTATCCTTATCCACATAAACCGGATAGCTTCCTGCCTTGTCTTGTCCGGACAAGCCGGACAACTGGAAGCTGAATTCATAATCGTTCAAGAAATCGCCCTTCAACAACTCCTCATTCCCCGAAAGCTGGAAATGCACATCATCGAAGCCGATGGTATAGGTAGCCCCTTCGAACAAGGCAGACTTTGTCTCGTCAAATACTCCGGGAACACCCGCTTCTTCCGTCGGAAGAGCCTCTGCAAAGACATGTTTTCCCGGTGTGGGAATCTCATCCAGCCAAATTTTCAGACAGCCACCATTACGCTCAATGCGCAGATGATGGTACACACCCCAACGGAAATCTTCAGGCAGGGCATAGGATTCCTTATTTTCTTTACCGCCGACAAGTGTACGCAGGTACCAACTCCGGTTCTCGGCATCCAAACCTACATAGGCACAGTTATCTGCATCCTTCCACCAAGCAATGACGCCGGCTCCACCCTCGGTCTTGACTCCCGTCTCGAACAAGTAAGCCACGGACGGCTGTACTTGTTGCAACACACCGAACGAAGCTGTCTCGCCTTTGCCCGCAAAGGTAGGCATCGAAGGTTCGGGATGATAACCCATCGTGCGGGGGCTGGTGATACCATCCACAAACAATGTCTTGTCGAAGAACTGGACACGGTTGATATATTGTCCCCGATGCTCATTGTTCTTGTTTGCCATATAAATCAGCCACCATTCAAATCCGTTGGGGCCTCTCAGAATATTGGGCTGCCCGGGAGTCATCAGAATATCGTCGGCAATGCCGTCTTTCATATCGAACAGAGAAACGTCGAAGAATTGCGAACGTCCCTTGTTTGTTTCTACGGCAAGCAGATTCGTGCCTTCCTTCAAAGCAGCACGCAGCTTCTTGTCCAGGTTCACGATACAATAATCACGCCCCTGCTTCTCGTAGACAAGTGTTCCGTTCAGATAAATCCGGGTATCTCCGTCGTGAGCGACACGCAATGCCAGATTGCCGGTTTCGCTACCGGCAGAGAAAGTCTTTCGCAACCATAAGGAGGGCGTATTCCACAAGGTACCCAGATGCCGGGTGGTGGAACCTTTCACTTCACGGGACGAAAAGCCGGTCTCCCCCTTCGCCCAGCCGGAGTCATCGTAGGTCGCTTTTGTCCAATCGCTTCCCGGTTTGCTCTCCGTATAAGCAAACAACGGCTCATACGTGCGGCCATACCGCAATAAATCCACTTGCTTCTCCTCCAGTTGTGTCTGATTGCAGCCTACAACCGGATAGCTATATTTATTACCATTTTGAAAACCTAAAGGAGAGTCTGCCTCAGCAACTCCCAACTGATAATTGCCCCACTCTGTAGAGGTGTGGTTGGCATTATACATCATATAGTAGCGGTCTCTATACTTCATGACCCACGGTCCCTCCGCTACTCTGTTATCCATCGTTTCCCATGTATCCGGCAATGAGGCGAACTGGCACACCGGTTCGCCGGCAAATTCTGCCGGGTTCTTCATTTTACGTCCCCATATGGTATTTCCATCAGTAAAACGTACCATATACATGTATAGTTGTCCATCATCATCTCTGAATATTTTGGGGTCGATACGGTTATCCATCCATGTCTTCTTGTTCGGTTCTGTATAAGCGCCCAAGACATCTTTGCTCTGCGCATGTACAATGTGAACGGCATGCTTGTCCTTTCCCCAATAATTGACTGACCAGTACAAATGAAAATCTCCATTCAGATAGAACATGTCATTGGCATGAATCTGGTCATCTCCGGCTCCGCTGCCTCTGGTCCAGTCATTGTCCATGGATACGACATGGATAGGTTTCCCCCAATGAACCAGGTCATCGGATACATAGAAATCCCCGTTTGTACGGACCCCGCCAATATAATATTTGCCATTATATTTCATTACGCCGGCATCCGCCACTCCCGGAAGTACCGGATTCTGGATGTTCTGCGCAAACAAGCTGCCGCAGCAAGCAAAAGCGAATGGTAATAGTAGTTTTTTACAGACAAGCATATGGTATAAGATTTAAGAAAGAAAAGGCTATGCCGGAAGCATCCTGAATGAGAACAGGCTTCCAGGCATAGCCTTCTTTAGTTATTAATAGTTAGGATTCTGAGTAAGATGTGCAACACCACCTACCGTGCTGTTCATCACTTCATCTCTCGGAATGGGCAAACGTCTGTGCTTACCGACGATGAAGTTATTGAAGTCCTTGTCACGGGCTTTCAGCTCATCAATTCCAGCCTGAGAATCAAGTAATCCCCAACGCTTCAAGTCAGCCCAACGCCAACCTTCGAAACAGAGTTCCAAAGTACGTTCCATCTGCAGGCGCTTGATAAAGGCATCTTTAGAACTCAGGCAGTCTTTCCACTGACTGTCTTTCAACTTGGCCAGACCGGCACGTTCTCTTACCTTATCCACATAAACAGCAGCATCGGCAGGATTAGTACCCGTTTCAACAAGACATTCTGCGTAGTTCATCAAGATATCTGCATAACGCATGATACGATAGTTGTTACGGGCAAAGTAATCTTCTGCATCACGATAGTAAGCAGTATTGTATTTACGTATGTAGCAGTCTTCCGGGTCAGTTCCCCAACCGTCATTCCAATCGGCATTTTCAAATCCATAATATTTCTTCGGTTGATCGGGGAAGTCTTGTGAGAATCCACGGTACAGAATACTACCATACAAACGCAAGTCATTCTTTCCGTCAATACGTTTCTCTTTCAAGAACTCATCTACCAACCAGCGACGTGCCTTACCATCTCCCCAACCTATACCACTCGGAGCATAGAACTGAGTACGCTGGAAACCGAATGCCATACTGGCATCATTACCCGTACCACCCTTGTTTTGGTCATCGAACTGAATTTCAAAGATACCTTCCTTGTTGTTCTCATCCAAGTCAGTGAAATTATCTTCACGATTGGCGATAAGATCGTACAAAGAGCCCTCTTTATCAATCAGCCATTGCAATTGTTCCTTCGCCTTGTCATACTTATGTTGTTGCATATAGGCCTTGCCCAACAATGCTTTGGCAGCGCCTTTGGTGGCACGTCCCAAATTGGCAGCATCCCAAGATTCAGGAAGATAATCCATAGCAAACAGCAAGTCTTTCTCCACTTGATCCCATATTTCCTGCTCGGAAGCGTCTTCCGGAATATAATTGGCATCTTTAGGTTCCAAAGGCATCGTTCCTTTGTCCCACAACAGATTTACCTGAAAATACCACATTGCACGTAAGAAAGAAGCTTGTGCCAATACCTGGTTCTTTGTAGTCTCGTCCATTTCAATATTAGGCACATGACTCAACACTTGGTTGCAACGGAAAATACCTACGTAGAAATGTTCCCAATGTATATTGTTGCCTTCGTAAAAATTATAATTGTTGTAAAGAAAACGTGTCCAGTCACCCAATTCAATCCAAGGAGAAGAACTCCATCCCTCGTCCGAGGTCAAATCGTAGCGAAAAGAGAGCCAACGCATCCAAGTACCTTCCTTATAAAGAAAACTGTAGCAGGCATTTACACCAGCTGTAGCATCTTCCGGCTTATTCCAATAAGTATCGTTGGTCACTTCATTGGGATTATCAATATCCAATAAACTAGAACTGCATCCAGTGCACAATGTCAAGGCACCTGCGAGCATTAATCCATTATATATCTTTTTCATAATTTACAAACTGATTTATAAGTTAAAAGGTCAAATCCAATCCAAACATCACCGAACGGGTATTGGGATAAGCAAAGCTGTCCGTACCACTGTTCCAAACGGAATTCGCACCCTTGAAGTCAGGATCCAGACCGGAATATCCGGTAATAGTAATCAAGTTGCTACCGGTAGCAAACAGACGGAGTTTCTCAACGCCCAAGTTGGTCAGCCACTTCTGCTTGAAATTATAACCGATAGAGATATTCTTCATACGGAAGTAAGAACCATTCTCCAGGAAACGGTCGGCATCACGCGAGTTGCGGAAGTCACCGTAAATGATACGTGGGGTATTGGAGTTAGGATTCACCTGATAAGGCTCTTCGCCCTTCTCAAAGCGGATATAGTTGGAGTTGTCTGCAAACAGACGTCCTTGCCAACGGGATACGTTGTATATCTTATTGCCAAATTGACCGTTCCACATCATACTGAAATCGAAGTTCTTCCACTCTGCATTCAATACCAACGACATTTGCATCTTGGCCCATGGACTACCACAATAATCACGGTCAATATCAGTAATTTGACCGTCATCATTTAAATCAAGATACTTAACGTCTCCCAATTGCGGACGTTTCCCTTCAATCATGATCGGTGTACCGGCAGGTACTTTATCTTCATTAGGTCCCGGTACATGGTTACCTTTCGTCACATAATTGTCTATTTCCTCTTGTGTCCGGAAGATGCCGTCTGTTTTTCTCAGATAGAATTCGGCCAACGACCTTCCCGGCTCTGTTCTGGCTTGACCGGAATCAATAAAGTTTCTTTCCGACCCATCCCGTCCCAAGCTCAGAACTTCGTTATCCATCGTAGTCACATTCAGTAAAGCGCTGTACTTAAAGCCTGAAATCTGGTCTTTCCAACCAAATGTAAACTCGAAGCCCTTGTTGCGCAAGCTGGCAGCATTTTTCCACGGAGAGCCTCCTTGATTACCGGTAGAAATGGCAATCGGAGTCTCAGCCAATACGTCACTGGTTTTTGAATTATAATATTCCGCACTGACAGTCAGGCGTTGGTTCAGGAAACTGGCATCAAAACCTACATTCACCGTTTCTTTTGTTTCCCAAACAAGACCTGCATTCACCAGTTTCACCTGAGTAGAACCCGGAACAATAGCACCACCGAATACAGTTACAATACTCTGGTTGATAGTTCCGATATAATCCCAATCACCAATGGAAGAGTTACCAAGACGACCCCAGTTACCTCTAATTTTCAAGTCATTAATCCAAGGCACATCAAAGAATTCCTCCTTTGAAATTCTCCAGGCACCGGAGAATGAGGGGAAATTGCCCCAGCGGTTTTCCTTAGCCAAGCGAGAAGTACCGTCACGACGGAAAGTGGCAGTCAGATAGTATTTATCATCATAAACGTAGTTTGCACGTCCCAAATAAGAAATCATCGCATTCTCGCTGATGCTGTTTGAATTCTGCTGATTGCTCTGTCCTGCATTCAAAACTGTAAAGTAATCGCCGTTACCCGTCATCGGAAAGTTCAGACGGGAAGCCCACAAACCTTCCCACTCATGGTGCTGGTAAGTAGTACCGACCACGGCATCCACATGATGCTTACCAAAATCCTTATTGAAGTTCAACGTGTGCTCAATCAACATGTTGTAGGTGTTGTCACGTGCCTTCTGGCTTTCCGGATCACGGTGTTCCTGATTCTGAGTCCAGTTACCTTCTCCACGGAACCATGAGTTCTCATAGAAATAAAGGTCAATACCACCATTGAATTTATAAGAAAGGAATTCGAAAGGCTTGAATTCCAACCATAAAGAACCATTCAAACGATTCTGGCGGAAATGACGGTATTCCAAATCTTCACGGGCAATCGGGTTCACACCAAAAGTATTGTATTTGGCAGCATCACCATAGCCATATCCACCCGGATTATTCTCATCATAGATAGGAATAGTAGGCATCATACGCAAAAAGTCATTGTAGGTATTGGTCTGGTTCGGGTCTGTGTTTGTGAGTGAATAAGCCAAGTTTTCACCAAAAGAGAACCAGCCCTTTTTACCTTGTGTATTGACACGGAAGCTATAACGGTCGAAAGTATTTCCATAAGAAACGCCGTCATTGTTATAGTAGCCGGCTGATACAAAATAACTACCGGAGTCACCGCCACCGGAGAGTGATACGTTGTAGTCCTGCACCAATGCGGTCTTCAACACTTCATCCTGCCAGTTGGTATCATACTGTGAGTGTTTCTGAGTGCTGTTTACAGTAGCAATGCCATCTTTGATAGCTTCATTATAGGCAATATCATTATACTTGATATATTCTGCCGCATTCATCAAATCAAATTTCGGGCTCCATTCCAATGTTTCCTTTACGCTTACATTCACCTTCATGGGACCTTTCGTACCCTTCTTGGTAGTAACGATAATCACACCATTGGCAGCACGCGAACCGTAGATGGCAGCAGCAGAAGCGTCCTTCAGAATCTGGATGGATTCTGCATCTGCAGGGTTGAAGTCAACTCCCGGATCTGTAATCATACCATCAATTACCCACAACGGAGAGTTATTACTCAAAGAACCGACACCGCGAATTTCAATAGAGGCATCTTCGCCCGCCCTACCGCTACTGCGTACGTTAATACCGGTTGCCAAACCCTGCATCTGGCTGACCAGTGTTCCTGCAGCGCTTTTCTTCATTTCCTTGGTATCAACAACAGCAACCGCTCCAGTCAAGTCGGACTTCTTCACAGTCTGATAACCGATGACAACCACTTCTTCCAGTGCTTTCGAATCATCTTTCATCACCACGCGCAAGGCAGTTCCCTTATAGACAACTTCCTGCGTAAGCATACCGATATAAGAAAAAACGAGTGTACTTCCTTTCTTTCCACTCACTGAGAAATTACCGTCAATATCGGTAATGGCACCCGTGGTAGTACCCTTCACCAATACATTCACGCCCACCAAAGGCTCACTATTTGCATCCGTCACCGTTCCCGTTATGGTCACATCTTGTGAATAAGCGGTAGCTGCAAACACAACAAAGAATAAGAATAAGATTTTCTTGATCATTTTTTATAGAATTAGATTTTAAAACTATGCGGAAACTAACGTCCGCTTTTAAATACACTGCAGAAAGTGATTAGTCACTTCTGCCAATCATAGAACATTGATTAGGATTTGTTACGTCATAGGCATAGGGGTCATAGTATTATAAATTGTTGGTTTTCGGATGCAAATATATCCGCATAAAGCTAAAATTAATGCAAATATCGCTTCAATCTATGCAATTATAAATCCAAAAAATGCCCCTGAGATGTCTCTCAGGGGCATTTGATTGGATTGTTATATTTAGCAAGCATTCCATGCTATCATTTCACGAAGTCTTTGGGCAGAATACCAAATTGTTTTTGGAAGCACTTGGTGAAATAGGAAGGAGTATTGAAGCCGGTCATATAGCAAACCTCATTGATTTTACACTCTCCTTCCTTTAAAAGCTGCGCCGCTTTCTTCAACCGCTCCAGGCGGATGTAGTCATTGGGAGTCATATCCAATATGCCCTTTATCTTCCGGTTCAGGCTCGACCGGCTCATGTTCAGCAGGCTTGCCATATCATCCAGACAGAAATCTGGATTCTGCATATTGGCAACCACCACTTCCTTCAATGTTTTAAGGAAAGATTCATCTGCCTTTGTCATTGCCATACTGCCCGTCTGCACAAAAGGAGAATTGACAAAAGAAGCCCGTAGCTTCTCACGGTTGTTCAGCAGATTGGCCACACAAACTTTCAGATATTCCACGGAGAAAGGTTTCTCTATATATACGTCAGCCCCCAGCTTCATTCCCTCTATTTTGGCTTGAAGGGTCGTCTTCGCCGTAAGCAGGATAATCGGTATATGGCTATAGTCAAGCTCGGACTTCAGATGCTCGCACAGCTCCAATCCATCCATCTCGGGCATCATAATGTCTGAAATGACAAGATTTACAGTATGTTCCTTCAACACCTTCAAAGCTTCCACCCCATTCACGGCAGTCAGCACACGATATTCCGAAGAGAGCTGTTTCACAACAAATGCCTGCATTTCCAGACTGTCTTCCACCACCAAAAGAGTATACCGGTGCTGTTCCAAGGCAGTACCTGCACCACTTTCCTCAGAGGATTCCCCGCCCGTTACCGGTTCTTTATGCTCCATAGCCACCGTCTGCTCGTGCTTCAACGGAAGTGACAGCAGGAAACAGTTGTTCTCCATCGAATCTTCCATGCACAACGTACCCTCATGGAGTTCGGCCAATGAACGGGCAAGTGCAAGCCCGATACCGGTGCCGGGCACAGAGCGCAAGGTACCGGTTTTATACTGGATGAACGGCTTGAAAATCTCCTCGCGCATCTCTACCGGAATGACAAGGCCGTCATTGCATACAGAAAGCAGCAGTCTTTCACCTTCCGAATATAGCCTGATGCGTATATAGGTCTCCGAATACTTTATCGCATTGGTCAGCAGATTGCTGATAATCTTGGTAAGCCCTTCCCTATCAACCGAAGCATACAAGCTTTCGGGAGTCTCTATACTCAATGCCAGCCCCCTTTCACGTGCCAAAGGCTTGAAACGCTTATACGTCTTTTGTAAGAGCTCAGACACGTCACATTCCACAAAATTCAATTGGAAGCCTTGCGTCTCCGTCTTCCGGAAGTCCAGCAACTGGTTCACCAAGTCGAGCAGCCGGTTGGTATTCAGTTCCATGGTCTCCAAATCATCCCTGATGTCATCCGAAACAGAACGGGAAGCCAGTACATTCTCGAGCGGACTCTTTATCAGTGTAAGCGGTGTACGTATCTCATGCGCCACATTCGTGAAGAAGTCTATCTTCGCAGCATATAACTCCCGTTCCTTTTCCCGCTCAAACTTGTCCATAGCCTGCTGATGCTTCTGCCGGGTCCGTTTTCTGAAATAGATAATTACAGCAGCCAGTGAGCATAACGCCAATACCGTATAAACAGCATACGCCCAGGTGGAGAGATAGAAAGGAGGATGAATATGGATGTCGAGCACACGTTCCGTCGCGTTCCACTTGCCATCGCTGTTGGAACCCTTTATACGCAATGTATAGCTTCCATAAGGAAGGTTTGAATAGTTGATGATGGAATTCCGTCCTACCGTATACCAGTCGCGGTCAAAGCCTTCCAGCTTACATTCAAGACCATTCATTTCGGGTGCCTGGTAACTCAGGGCCGCAACCTGGAAAGAGAAAGAATTCTGGTCGGCATCCAGCTCTATCTCATCCGCATAGGTGATGCTCTTCTCCAAAGGAGAATCCGGACTGTCCACCGAAAGCCGTTTGTTGAACAGATAAAAATCTGTAATCACTACGGGAGGGAGAAAAGTGTTCTCCACAAAAGTTTCCGGGTCAAAGGCTATGAATCCGTTGATACTACCTAAATAGATGCGTCCCTTCTTGTCAATGTAACCGGACTGGAAATTAAACTGGTTGCTCAGCAGCCCGTTTGCCGTGGTATAGACATGTTTGCTCTCCGTATCGGGATTGAAGCAGACCAGACCATAATTGGAAGTAATCCATAAGTTTCCCCGCTTGTCCTCGACCATCTTGTAGATGGTATTACTCGGAAATCCTTTCGACATGTCATAACGGGTAAAATTGTCCGTTTCCGGATTGTAGCGGCAAAAGCCCTCACCCAGCGTCATGAACCACAGACGCTTCCTGCTGTCTTCGTAGATACTGATTACCTTATTGTAGGGAAGAGAGGTCGAATCATTCTCATTAGACAGATAATTCCTCCACTGCTGGCTTCTTACATTGTAGCAGAACACTCCATTAGAAAAAGTAGCAAACCACAGATTTCCGTTGAAGTCCTCCAGAATGTTATAAGTAAACATATTCTTCAGCTGAGGAATCCGGGTAAAGTCATCTGTGGAGCGATTGTACTTCAACAGACCGGACGTGGTGCCTATCCACACGTCTCCCGTAGTGGTCCTGCAAATGGTAAAGGCGTCATTGGCGACCATGGAATTCTCACTCTCACCCTTGGCATAATGTTTCACCTGCCTGGTCCGAAGATTCACCCGATTCAGACCACCGGAGAACGTACCTACCCACAAATCATCCCCGTCCAGGCAAAGGCCGTGGACATTCTGATAAATGGCCGGATGCTCAAAAGGCTCTATCTTTCCGTTTTCCGGATTGTAATTGAACAAGCCTTTGTCTTCGGTACCTATCCACAAGGTGCCATCATTACTTTCACAGATTTCCCGTACACGACGGCCGAAATGCCTGAGATTGTCTCTCGGATAGAACTTCTCGAAATAAGTCCACTGATAAGGGCAATAGTTCACTCCACCGAAATAAGACCCTATCCACATGCCGTTCTCCTTGTCGCAGCAGAGCGAATAAATAGCATTGTCCGATAATGCATACGAATCATCCTGGTCGGGAACGGTCAAATGGGTAATCTTGTCATTCGTCAGATTGTAAATATACAAGCCGGACTCTGCGCCCACCCACAGCTCGTTGTCAGATTTGAACTGCAAAGCCCTCACATAGGTGTTCAGCAGCTTCCGCGTCTTGCCGGTAGTCTGGTTTATCTCTGTCAACCCGTTCAGCGAAGCGATATACACACAATTATGGGGTCCGCTGACCTGCCAGTTGATAATATCATTCTTGAAAATCTCATTTCCTTCCGCATCCTTGAAAGGCTGCAGAGGAGTTTCAAAGTCAGCTTTCGTATAGTAAAGATTATCCGCATACAAGGCCAGCCAACACGTATTCCCATTCAGCCAAAAGCGGGTTACATTGGGCAGTCCCGAATCGTGCAGATGGTTCAGCAACCTCCCTTCATCCGGTTTATAGCAGAACAACCCCTGGTTTTCTACCGATATCCAGATATTATCGTCCTCGTCACTTCCAATCATGGTGACAAAATCCCTGATAACACTGCCATTATCACTGGCCTCATCGAAAGCGGTAAAGGAATCCAGTATCGGGTCGTAAATAAAGACTCCCCCATCGGTACCAATCCAGATATTGCCCCGGCGGTCCTCGTAGAGCGCGGTTATGAAATTCTTGCCTAAACCGGAGTTCTCTTTCTTGTAAATACGGAAAGACAATCCGTCATAACGGTTCAGACCGTCCTTGGTTCCGAACCACATAAAGCCTTTCCTATCCTGCAAAATCTGATACACGGTGTTCTGCGAAAGACCGTTCCGGATATCCATCGTTCTGAAATAGTAATGAACAGCATCCTGCGCACAGACCGGCAATACCGCCCATAGGCACAGACTAAGGAAAAGCTTTATAATCAATCGTTTCATAACAACATTTTTAATGTACAATTTACCATTTACAAAGTACAATTTAACTATGCAGATGACAGCGCAGCCAAATTGTACTTTGTAAATGGTAAATTGTAAATGCCCCTATTTCTTAAGTGAATTGCAGATACGTGTATTTATCTCTTTCACGCGTTTCTCATCCAGCTTTATCACCTTGCGGTCGTAAGTCATCAGACCGTTCACTTCCACCTCCACATCCGTGGTCTGTGTATAGACGGCTGCCGAGAAACCTCTTTTTATCATCTGATACAGCATATCGGCATATTTCACGTACTCATCAGTCACTTCTTTGGAAGAGTTGAACTGAACATATCCCCAATTGCGGTTCGGTTCCCAGATATGGTCTTTCAAGACAAGGCCAATGCCGCCATACTCACCCAAAACCGTGGCGCGCTGTGCATCATACAGATACATTTCCGGTTGGGGATAGTTGTGGAGGTCGAGCATGTCACCGCAAGTATAATGGTTACCGCCACTTGCCGGATTCACCAGGCGGGTCGGGTCATACTGTTTCGTCCATTCGGCTATCTCTACCGTCTTGAACTGCCCCCAGGCTTCGTTGAACGGTACCCATGTACCGATACACGGATAAGAGTAGAGACAATCCATTATTTCCTTCCATTCCTTGTGATAATAGGCTTCGGATTCGGCGGAGCGTTTCAGTTCTGTTCCGTCGAAATAGCGGCGGTTCTGCCATTCCGGATTACGGTCACCGCTCGGCATATCCTGCCATACGATGATACCCAAACGGTCACAATGTGTGTACCAACGTGCCGGTTCCACCTTGATATGCTTGCGAATCATATTGAAACCGAAATCTTTCGTCTTCTGTACATCATACAGCAAAGCCTCGTCTGTGGGAGCTGTATACAGTCCGTCGGGCCACCAACCCTGGTCCAGCGGTCCAAACTGGAACAAAGCCTCGTTATTTAGTTCCAGGCGTACGATGCCATCCGCGTCACGACGGGTGGAGTACTTACGCATGGCAGCATAGCTGTCCACCTTATCCACTACCTTGCCTCCACTTTTCAGAGTCACTTTCAGCGTATAGAGGAAGGGGGAATCCGGACTCCACAACTTGGCATTCCGGGGCATGGACACCTCCACCGGCTCTGCATTGATACTTTTGCCGGTGGCTACCAGTTGATTGCCGTCATACACATTCACTTCCACAAAGTCGGAAGGACATGCACTATTCAATTCAGCCTTCACTGTCAACAGATTACGGTCAATATCGGGAGTGATACGGAGATTCTCGATATGTTTTCCGGCAACCGGCTCCATCCATACCGTCTGCCAGATACCGCTTACGGGAGTGTACCAGATACCTTCCGGATTGCTGACCTGCTTTCCACGGGGTTGAGGTCCTTTATCCGTCGGGTCCCAAACCTTTACGACCAACTGATTATTGCCTTTGCCAGAAAGGGCGGCAGTAATATCGAAGGAGAACGGAGTAAATCCACCCGTATGGCTGCCTACTTTCACATCATTCACCCATACATCCGTTTTCCAGTCGACAGCACCAAAGTGCAACAGCACTTGTTTTCCCTTCCAAGCAGAAGGAATATCAAAACTGCGCTGGTAGACCAGTTCCTGGTTTTCATTGATTCTTTTTCCAACTCCGGACAAGGAGGATTCGATGGCAAAAGGAACAAGTATCTGCCCTTCGAACTCTGCCGGAAGATGCTCACCTTTATTTATAACGGCATAATTCCACAGTCCGTTCAAGTTCTTCCAGTCACTCCGTTCCATGATGGGACGAGGATATTCGGGCAACACATTTGCGGGATTGATCTGGGATGCCCAGTCCGTTTTGATTTTATCACCTGCCGGCTTCCATTGCGCCGAGCTTCCGATTGCAAACAACGTCAAGAATGACGATATGAGGAAAAATCTTCTCATAGTATTATAACTTTTTATTGGTTTCTACGAAAGCAAAGATAAGCCGATTCAGAAAAAAAGAATAGAAATTTCGAGCCAATAAATAGTATTTTTGTGGAATATCAAGGTATTACCGTCTCATTTTATCAAAGAAATTCATCAAAGGCACCTTTTTCCGCTTTTCTTGCCACGCCTATGACAAGGTTTTGCCTTCCCATTGGCAAGACTTTGCCACCGCGTTGGCAAAACTTTGCCATAGGCGTGGCAAAAGTTTGCCAAGGCAGTGACAACTTGTTGGCAAAATACCTCCCTGATATACAAGGAGTAGCAAACAATAGACAGCAGGGAACGACTAATATCCCGGATTCTGCTGGCTCTCCAATGCCGGATTGGCATTTATCTCATCCTGCGAAATGGGAAGCACAATCTTCTCGAAAGTACGGTCGATTGTTTTTCCACGGTGACTCACCGGAATATCTTGAAAATCGTCGTTGAATTCGATGGTTCTGCCCATACGCATCATGTCGAAGAAGCGTTGTCCTTCACCAAAAAGCTCCTTGCTGCGCTCGTCCAGAATCATATCATCGGTAATGGTAGCGGCAGTGGCCGGTGCCAGTCCGGGAGAACGCCTGCGGATTTCATTCAGGTAAACGGCGGCGGCATCTGCGCCTGCTTCCTGCTTCGTGGAGTGCAAGGCTGCTTCGGCGGCAATCAGATATATCTCGGAAAGACGGATTATCTTGATATTGACGGCTGTATTGGTTGCCTTGCCGTCACCTGCCAGGGTGGTACTGCCCATATACTTGTAGCAGGCTCCCTTGCGTTCAATCTCATTGTCCACCCAGTATTCATCGTTGTCCATGATTCCCCAACGCACATCCGTCTCGTCCTCACCCAGACGGTTCAGGAAATAATCGCTGGCAAGATACCAGCCCATGGCATTCTTCAACTGTCCGTAGCGCATCAGGTAAAAGCCCAAAGAAGAAGTTCCCAGGTCTGATTCCTCAGTGGTGATGCCCAGCTCAAAGATGGACTCGGAACCAAACTGCTTGCTCCAGGAAGCCGTCCAATCGGCAGGCTCATACAGTTTGTACACACCGCTTTCTATAATCTCCCGGGCAGCGTTCAAAGCACCGTCATAATCTTCCATATAGAGTTTCACACGCGCTTGCAGGGCTATGTTGGTGTAATAGTCCGCATATCCGCTCTGCTTTGTCTTCTTCTTGGCAAGCAGGGCCGCCCCGTCCGACAAGTCCTGCAGAATCTGGCGATAGTTCTCCTCCACAGTAGCACGGGTGGGCTGGGCGTTCACTGTAAGCGGCTCGGTTACATTGGGAACTCCATAAGAGGTTTTGTTGTAATTGTAAGGAAGCCCGTAGAGACGGACCAAATCGAAATAGAACAGCGCCCTCAGAGTCAACGCCTGCCCTTTGGCTTCGGAAAAGTCTTCCATACTGCCCGATTCTTCCAGCTTCTCAATGTTGCTCAACAAGGTGTTGACCTGCAGAATGCAGTAATATCCACGGCTCCAGAAACCGGAATAAGTATTGCTGTTGGAAGTGTGGTTGAACGTATAGAATGCATCCAGTCCGCGTCCGGCAGCAAAAATCGTGAGGTCACCGCCCTTGGCATCACCGTACATAAAAAGGTTTCTGCCGTAATAGGACGATGAGGTCATCGCACTCATCACACCGTTGATAACCACCTGCGCATCGGCTACCGTACCGACAGCACCTTCTGCATTTCCGGAGTTGGTGGGCTGCATATCCAGAAAATCGTCACACGAAGTGAATGTAAAGGCACCAAGTATCACAAGTGCCAATAAATGATATATCTTTTTCATTGTTAGTTCCTCCAGTTCATTAAAATTTCAATTCAACGCCAACGACAAATGTTTTTCCGATAGGGGTTTCCCAACCACGTGTGCCGTATTCGCTCACTTCGGGGTCTGCCTCCTTGTATTTGGCTATTGTCCAAAGGTTGCTGGCAGTGAAGAAAAGACGGGCATTCTCGATGAAAGCTTTGCGGGTCATGGCTTTGGGCAGCGTATAGGCCAATGAGAGATTCTTCAAGCGCAGATAACTGGCATTGAACAAGTGGCGGCTGCTGTATTGTTGCGGGTCATCGAGGTCTACACCTTCGATACGGGGCTCTGTACCGTTCGTATGGTCTGGCGTCCAAAGGTTGTTGTAGTAGCTTTTAGCACGGATACGCTCCCAATAATAACCGTCGTCGGCCACATCCATGTAGGCTCCATCGTACAAGTCTCCTCCTATCTTATAGGTAAAGCCCAACGAAAGGGCTATGCCTTTGTAGGAGACCGAGGTATTGATGCCCCCATACACTTTGGGAACGGCATTGCCGATGATGGTGTAGTTGGCATTGTTATAGTCATAAGTAGCTCCGCGTCCGTTATACTCAAAATCTCCGGCCTTGCCATTCTTGGGGTCATTTACATAGTAGACGTTCTTGCCGTTGGTCTTGTCCACACCTGCCCATTCGTATCCATAGAAAGCCAGCGTGGACTGACCTTCCCGGTATACATATTGCGCACGGCTGTCGCTACTGGTGGGGTCGTACCAGATAATGTCCGCACCGCCATACAACTCTTTCACCTCAGAACGGAGAAAGGTTGCGTTGACACCGGCACTCCATAACCATCCTTTACTATCAATGATGTCACCACTCAACTCCACCTCTACCCCATGGTTATTGATGCATCCTACGTTCCGCAACGTAGAAGAAAATCCCGTAACCATCGAAATGGGAACATCCTGGAGCAGGTTCTTCGAATCACGGTTGAAGTATTCCACCGTACCGCGCAGACGCTGGCCGAAGAAGCCGAAGTCGATACCCACATTCGTGTTGTAGCTCGTCTCCCAAGATAGCTTGTCATTGGTGACGGTAGTGATTGTACCGCCCGGGTTACCCATGTACTTACTGGTATAGCTCATCAAGCTCATATAGCCGTAATTGTCCGAAGGCAGCGTACCGTTAATACCATAAGAGGCACGTATACGCAGGTTGCTCAGGAAAGAATATTTGCTCATAAAACCCTCGCGCATGATGTTCCACGCTCCTGCCACTGACCAGAAGTTTCCCCAACGTTCCTGCTTGCTGAGCCGGGAAGAACCGTCGCGGCGGTAAGAACCGGAAATGAAGTAGCGTTCATCGTAATTATAATCCAACTTGGAGAGCACGGACACCATCGAGTTTCCCCAGGAATATCCGGCAGAAGTCTGCGTTCCGGCAGTAGAAACTGTATGAATGGTGCTGACCGCAAGATTACTTCCTGTGGCACGCACATAGTCTGTCTTGTTCTTCTCCGCTTCGAAACCCACCATGGTGCCAACTGTGTGTTTGTCGAAGGTGCCGGTATAATTGGCGGTAGTGGAGGTAACCATCTTCTCGTATGTAGTACGGTATTCGTTGACATTCCCATTGTCTGCCGAGCCTTTATAGTGATTGGCACTGTAATAGATATGGTCTTTTACAGTAGTATTGTCGTAAGAGTAGATAGAACGAAGGTCCAGGCCCGGCATCAGATGCAGGGTGAGCGTCTCCGCAGCCATGATTTTGGTACTGGTAGAACCGTTCTCCCACTCTTTGTCATAATAAAGCCCATTGTAGGCGTAGCTACCGTAACGTTCGGTCCAGAGCTCGCCGGTCTTGTAATCAGTGGGCCAGTAGAGTCCCCACAGCAAGTTACGGGTCTGCATGAAGTAATTGCTGCCCGTGTTGCGTGTATCATTATAACCGCTTTTCTTGGTACGCGCCAGGCTGGCATTGGTGGTCAGTTCAAGGAATTTCCCCACCTTCTGGGTGAGGTTCAGGCGACCGGAAACACGGTCGAAGCTGTTCATCTTCAAACGTCCTTCGTCCTGGGTATAGGAAAGGGAAGTGTAATAGTTGGTATTCTGCGTAGCACCACTGACGGACATATCGTAGGTCTGATAAATGGCGGTACGGAAATATGCCTTGTCCCAATCGTAGTATTTGCCTCCACGCCCGGAGTTGTCGTACTCAAGGATATTGACGTTCTCGTAAGCTCCCGTACCATTTGTGGTAAATTGGTAGCCATGTTTGTTGAAACGGCTGTTCAACTGGCCTATGGCATAGGCTGCCGCCTTTTCGTCCGTTTCGCCCTTACCGCTTGTACGGGCATCGTGAAATACGGTGTAGAGCATATTCACATTCTCCTGTACGCTGGCCGTTTCATAGTTGTCCGTTGCCCAGCAGGGCGTGAAGCCCACTTCGGCTTTCAGCGTCACCACCGGCTTGCCAATCTGTCCTTTTTTGGTAGTAATCAGAATGACGCCGTTTGCCGCACGCGACCCATAAAGCGAACTGGCCGCCGCATCTTTCAATACAGAAATAGATTCGATGTCTTCCGGGTTCAACGTATTCATGATGTTGTTGGTAGAATAGAGCTCACCGCTCATCTGCCCCGTATTGCCCGAAGAGACCGGAACACCGTCCACTACATACAACGGTTCATTCCCGGCATTCATAGAACCTATGCCACGGATGCGGATGGCCGGTGCGGAACCCGCCTGGCCGGAATTATTCGTCAGTTGCAAGCCCGCCACTTTACCGTTCAACGCGTTTTCAAAGCTGGTCGTCGGAATGTCTTTCAGCGCATCCGCTTTCACTAAAGAAGCCGAACCTGCATAGCTGCTCTTTTTGGCCGTGCCGTAAGCCACCACCATCACTTCATCCAGCAGTTCCGAATCCGATTTCAGCACCACCTTCATAGCAGGCTTTATGGCAGCTTCTACTTTCTGCATACCTACAAAAGAGACAATCACTGTCTTTGCCGTGCCCGGCACATTCAAGATTGTAAATTTACCTTCGATATCGGTCACGGCCCCCAGCGTTGTACCCTTCACCAATACCGATGCCCCAATAATCGGCTCATTGTTGTCCTCGGCAAATACTGTTCCCGAGACCGTAGACGTCTGAGCCATCACTCCCGCCCCCATAACCAGGCAGACAATGATTAACAAGAAGAATTTCTTTCTCATGCTTCTCTTCCTTAAAATTAGTCAATCAAAACACTTTTTAATATCCAAACGCTGCAAAGGTATGTATCTTTTTCAAAAAGAAAAGCAATAGTATTCAAAAAGCTTCATTTTGATTGTATTTTAAGCCAAACACAAGCAATATGTCTATAACCTAAGCATTCCAAGCAATAAGTATGATGCTGGATACGGAAATATAAGCAATGCCAAAGAAGATATATCCGGATTTTAAGATATGACACGTCCCGGCATACAACTTTTTTCGTAACTTTGCACAGTTTTAAAATACACTGAACGAATGGAGTTTAAGTATGACGTTATTGTAATCGGCGCCGGACACGCAGGATGCGAAGCCGCTGCCGCTGCTGCAAACCTGGGTTCGAAGACTTGTCTTATCACAATGGATATGAACAAAATCGGACAGATGAGTTGTAACCCGGCAGTGGGAGGCATCGCCAAAGGACAGATAGTACGCGAAATAGACGCCTTGGGAGGATATATGGGATTGGTGACAGACCAGACAGCCATACAGTTCCGTATACTGAACCGTTCCAAAGGTCCCGCTATGTGGAGTCCGCGCGCGCAGTGCGACCGCAACAAATTCATCTGGGCATGGAGAGAGATACTGGAAAATATCCCCAACCTGCATATCTGGCAGGATACCGTGCAGGAAATCCTCGTTGAAAACGGTGAGATTACGGGAGTAGTCACATTATGGGGAGTAACGTTCCATGCCAAATGTGTAGTACTCACCGCAGGAACTTTCCTCAATGGACTGATGCACGTGGGACGTACCATGCTTCCAGGCGGACGTATGGCAGAACCTGCATCCTACCAATTAACCGAATCCATCGCAAAGCATGGCATCACCTTTGGACGCATGAAGACGGGAACCCCCGTACGCATAGATGGACGCAGCGTGCATTATGAGGATATGGAAATCCAAGACGGAGAATGTGACTTCCACAAGTTCTCGTTCATGGACACTCATGTACGCCATTTGAAACAGCTCCCTTGCTGGACCTGCTTCACCAACGAAGAAGCACACCGCATCCTGCAGGAAGGTCTGCCGGATTCTCCCCTTTTCAACGGACAAATCCAAAGTATCGGCCCACGTTATTGCCCCAGTATAGAAACCAAGATTGTGACTTTCCCCGACAAACCGCAGCACCAGCTTTTCCTGGAGCCCGAAGGGGAAACAACCCAAGAGCTCTACTTGAATGGATTCTCTTCTTCATTGCCCATGAACATCCAGATTGCAGCATTGAAAAAGATACCGGCGTTCAGAGACCTCGTCATCTACCGCCCGGGCTATGCCATCGAATACGACTTCTTTGACCCCACCCAACTGAAACATACGCTGGAAACGAAGAATATAAAGAATCTGTTCTTTGCCGGACAAGTAAACGGAACAACCGGTTACGAGGAAGCAGCTGGACAAGGAATCATGGCAGGTATCAACGCCCACATCAATTGCCACGGCGGAGAACCGTTCACCCTTGCAAGGGATGAAGCATATATCGGCGTTTTAATCGATGACTTGGTAACAAAAGGTGTGGACGAGCCTTACCGTATGTTTACTTCCCGTGCCGAATATCGCATCCTGCTCCGTATGGATGATGCGGACATGCGACTCACGGAAAAAGCCTGGAAGCTGGGACTCGCCAAGGAAGAGCGGTACAAGCTGCTGACAGAAAAACGTGAAGCCGTGAACCGGATTATAGACTTCGCGCGGAATTACTCGATGAAACCGGCATTAATCAATCCGGTATTGGAGCAGCTCGGCACAACTCCACTGCGCCAGGGATGCAAATTGATAGATTTGATAAACCGTCCGCAGATAACGATTGAGAACATTGCCGAACACGTCAGTGCCTTTAAACGAGAACTGGATAAAATATCCGATAGAAAGGAAGAAATTGTAGAAGCTGCAGAAATACTCATCAAGTACGAGGGATACATCGGACGCGAACGGATTATTGCGGATAAATTGGCAAGATTGGAAAGCATCAAGATAAAAGGCAAGTTTGACTATAATTCCATTCAATCCCTTTCCACCGAAGCCAGACAGAAGCTGATGAAGATAGATCCGGAAACAATAGCCCAAGCGAGTCGGATTCCGGGAGTATCTCCAAGCGACATCAACGTGCTACTGGTACTTTGCGGACGATAGGGCGCAAAGTTCCACGTGAAACAAAGAATTCAATAAACGTATTAAATAAACTGATTATGAGCAAAGAAACTCTTACCAAAAGCATCCGAGAAATACCCGACTTCCCCATTCCGGGAATTCTATTCTACGATGTAACTACCTTGTTCAAGGAACCTGGCGCCTTGCAGGAACTCTCGGACACACTATACGAGATGTATAAGGACAAAGGCATCACCAAAGTAGTGGGTATAGAATCAAGAGGATTCATTATGGGCCCCATTCTCGCCACCAGACTAAGGGCAGGCTTCGTACCTATCCGCAAGCCGGGAAAGCTTCCTGCAGAAACCATTGAAGAAAGCTATGATAAAGAATATGGCAAAGACACCGTGCAGATGCACAAAGATGCCATCAATGAAGACGATGTAGTATTGCTACACGACGACTTGCTGGCAACCGGTGGAACAATGGAAGCCGCCTGCAAACTGGTGAAACAGATGAACCCCAAGAAAGTGTATGTAAACTTCATCATCGAGCTGAAAGAGCTTCATGGCAAGGATGTGTTTGGAGATGATGTGGAAGTGGAGGCTGTGCTGTCGCTTTAGCCATTTCATATTTCACCACAGATTACACAGATTAACACAGATTATTTATCCACCACAAAACACAGTTTTATCAAAGAGAAATCTGCGCTAATCTGTGTAATCTGTGGTGAAACGTCGGTATTATGGAAGAACTCAGAACTAACGACTACCTCAAAGGGATTGTGTCCAACCTTCCCGAAAGTCCCGGTATTTACCAATATCTGAATACCGAAGGGACTATTATATATGTAGGAAAGGCAAAGAATCTGAAGCGAAGAGTGTCTTCCTACTTCAACCGGGAGCACGAACCGGGAAAGACGAGGGTGCTGGTCAGCAAGATTGCAGATATCCGATATATCGTGGTGAATACGGAAGAAGACGCGCTATTGCTGGAAAACAATCTTATCAAGAAATACAAGCCTCGCTACAACGTACTGTTGAAAGACGACAAGACGTATCCCAGCATCTGCGTGCAGAACGAATACTTTCCACGTGTATTCAGAACCCGGAAGATAATCCGTAACGGTTCCTCCTATTATGGCCCTTACAGCCATATACCTTCCATGTACGCATTACTCGACCTCATCAAGCATCTGTACCCTTTGCGTACATGCCACCTGAACCTCTCTCCGGAAAACATACGTGCCGGAAAGTTCAATGTTTGCCTGGAATACCACATCAAGAACTGTGCAGGACCTTGCATCGGGAAGCAAAGCCAGGAAGAGTATCTGAAAAACATCGCTGAAATCAAGGAAATACTCAAAGGGAATACCCAGGAGATAGAACGGATGCTTTTCCAGCAAATGCAGGAACTGGCAGCCGAAATGAAGTTTGAAGAAGCACAGAAGATAAAGAAGAAATACCTGCTGCTGGAAAACTACCGGGCGAAATCGGAAGTGGTAAGCAACGTGCTGCACAATATCGACGTGTTCTCCATCGAGGAAGACAGCGATGAAAAGTCCGCTTTCGTCAACTACCTGCACATTACGAACGGTGCCATCAACCAGGCTTTCACCTTTGAATACAAGAAACGATTGAATGAGAGCAAAGAAGAACTGCTCTCTCTCGGCATCATCGAAATGCGGGAAAGATACAAGAGCCTTTCTCGTGAAATCATCGTGCCTTTTGAGCTGGATATGGAGCTGAAAGATGTCGTCTTTACCATCCCGCAACGGGGAGACAAAAAGAAACTGCTGGAACTCTCCATCCTCAATGTGAAGCAGTACAAAGCCGACCGCCTGAAGCAAGCCGAAAAGCTGAATCCGGAGCAACGGACCGTGCGCCTGCTGAAAGAGATACAGCAAGAGCTGCACCTGGACCGCCTGCCCATGCAGATAGAATGTTTCGACAACTCCAACATCCAGGGTTCCGACCCCGTGGCCGGGTGCGTGGTCTTCGTCAAGGGGAAACCTTCCAAGAAGGATTACCGCAAGTACAATATCAAGACCGTAGAGGGACCGGATGACTATGCCTCCATGAAAGAGGTCGTAAAACGGCGCTATCAGCGCGCTATAGAAGAGAAAGCACCCCTGCCCGACCTTCTTATCACCGACGGTGGAAAAGGGCAAATGAGCGCCGTAAAAGAGGTGATAGACGAGCTTGGCCTGAACATCCCCATCGCCGGACTTGCCAAAGATGGCAAACATCGCACTTCCGAGCTATTGTATGGCTACCCTCCCCAGACCATCGGATTGAAACAGAACACCCCCCTCTTCCGACTGCTGACGCAGATTCAAGATGAAGTGCACCGCTTCGCCATTACCTTCCACCGCGACAAGCGCAGCAAACGGCAGATTGCCTCCGCACTGGACGAGATAAAAGGTATCGGTGAAAAGACGAAAAGCGCGTTGCTCAAGGAGTTCAAAAGCGTGAAGCGTATCCGCGAAGCATCTGCCGAGGAGCTTGCCGCCGTGGTGGGAGAAGCGAAAGCCAAAATCATCCAGACCTATTTCTCAGAGAAATAATGACTGATAAATCAGCCTGCAAAGCCATGCACACAACGAATTAATTCGTAACTTTGTCCCCTCAAAAAGACAAAAACAACATGAGAGTAGTGATACAACGTGCCGGACACGCTTCCGTCACCATCAACGGAACCTGCAAAGCCTCCATTGGAAAGGGCCTCATGATACTCGTAGGCATCGAAGAATCCGATGGAAAAGAAGATATTGACTGGCTTTGCAAGAAGATAGTCAACCTGCGCATTTTCGATGACGAAAACGGCGTAATGAACAAATCCATTCTTGAAGCAGACGGAGAGATACTGGTTATCAGCCAGTTCACCCTCCACGCCTCCACCAAGAAAGGCAACCGTCCCTCCTACATACGGGCAGCACGGCCGGAAATATCCGTCCCACTGTACGAACAATTCTGCCGGGAACTGAGTTTAGCATTAGGTAAAGAAATAGGTACCGGCGAATTTGGTGCCGATATGAAAGTAGAACTGATGAACGATGGTCCCGTGACCATCTGTATAGATACAAAAAACAAGGAATAATGACGTTAGAAGAAGCACAGAAACAAGTGGATTCCTGGATAAAGGAATACGGAGTGCGCTATTTCAGCGAACTCACCAATATGGCGATACTGACCGAAGAAGTGGGCGAACTCGCCCGCGTCATGGCACGCAAGTATGGCGACCAATCCTTCAAGAAAGGAGAAAAAGACAATCTCGACGATGAGATGGCAGATGTTCTTTGGGTACTTCTCTGCCTTGCGAACCAGACCGGAGTGAACCTGACAGACGCCTTCTGCCGCAACTTCGAGAAGAAAACCAGACGTGACCAGACAAGACATATCAATAATCCTAAATTGAAAGACCATGGAGAAGAATGAGCCTACCCAGAGTAAGTATGACGCCGCCCTGGCTAAGTACAACACCCAACTGGATGATGCAGAAATAGCTGCACAAGCTGCCAGAATCATTGCAGAGAAGGTACCGGCAAACAATACACCGGAGGTAAAGAAATTCCTGTTCAACTGCATCGACCTTACCACCCTGAAGAGTGAAGACAGCGATGAAAGCGTCATGAAATTCACCCAGAAAGTGAATAAATTCGACGAAGAGTTCCCCGACCTGAAGAATGTGGCAGCCATCTGTGTATACCCCAATTTTGCAGAAGTCGTAAAAGACACGCTGGAAGTGGAGGATGTAAAAATAGCTTGTGTATCAGCAGGTTTCCCCTCCTCCCAGACTTTCATTGAAGTGAAAGTGGCAGAAACTGCCATGGCACTGATGGAAGGCGCCGATGAAATAGACATCGTTATTTCGGTGGGCAAGTTCCTGGCTGGAGACTATGAAGGCATGTGCGAGGAGATACAAGAACTCAAAGCAACCTGCAAAGAGCACCACATGAAGGTAATCCTCGAAACCGGAGCTTTGAAGACGGCTTCGAACATCAAAAAAGCATCCATCCTTTCCATGTATTCGGGTGCCGATTTCATCAAGACTTCCACCGGCAAGCAGCAGCCTGCCGCCACGCCGGAGGCCGCCTTGGTTATGTGCCAGGCCATCAAGGAATATCACGAGCTGACGGGTATCAAGGTAGGCTTTAAGCCCGCAGGAGGAATCAACTGCGTGAACGATGCACTGATTTATTACACCATCGTCAAGGAAGTGCTCGGCGAAGAATGGCTGAACAACGAGCTGTTCCGTCTGGGAACCAGTCGTCTTGCCAACCTGCTGCTTTCGGAAATCAAGGGTGAAGAGATGAAATTCTTCTAAGAGAAAGCTGTATTTACCTATAAATAAAGCCTGATGGAGTGGGTTCCATCAGGCTTTCTCATATTATCAACCGGAAACAGTTCCGTCATTTTTCCCGCTCTACCACATAATCCAGATACCCGGCTAGCGCTACTTTTACCTCCGTATCGGGCAAAGAAGCCAGCAAAGAAAGAGCCTTTTCCTTATAGTCATACATCACTTGCGAAGCATACTCTATACCACCATTCTGCTTGGTAAATTCGATTAAATGGGCTATTTCGCCAGGCGTTGCCTCCCCATTCTTTATCTTTACGGCAATTTCTTCCGCTGTTTTATCCTTCACGGTATTGAGCACATGAAGCGCAGGTAGAGTCAACTTCCCCTCCACCATATCATTTCCGGTAGGTTTGCCTATTTCCTTGCTCTCGGAGTAATCGAAAATATCATCCTTTATCTGAAAACAAAGCCCGATATATTCACCGAACAGACGCGCAGATTCCGCCTTTTCATCGCTGGCTCCCACCGAGAGAGCGCCCGCCTTCGTACAAGCTGCAAAGAGCACGGCCGTCTTCTTGCGGATAACGTCGAAATAGACTTCCTCGGAGAAATGGAGATTGCTGACGTTGGAAAGCTGCAGAAGTTCACCATCTGCCAAATCCTGCCCCAGGCAGGAGACGATGTCGATAATGTCATGGTTACGGGTCATGCCCACTTGCACCAACGCTGTTGCAAGCAGATAATCGCCTGCCAGTACGGCTACTTTATTATTGAAAATGGCATTAACGGAGAGTTGTCCACGGCGTTCAGTACTTTCGTCCACTACATCATCGTGCACAAGGCTGGCATTATGAAGAAGTTCCAACGCAACCGCAGCATGCAGGGTTGCAGGACATACCTTGCCAAAAAGCTTCGCAGCCAGAAGCACCAGAATGGGGCGCATCATCTTCCCGTTCTTCTGCCGGATATGCGCAATTACGCTGTTCAGCAAAAGGTTGGAACTGGAGAGAGTACTTTCAAAAAGCTTCTTGAAGTCCTCCAATTCCTCAGAAATCGGAGATTTTATCAATGATGAGTTGTCCATGCATCGCTATTTGCCTACAAAAATAGTAATAAAACGGTTAATACGGTATTTTTTTGTACTTTTACCATGAAAAAAAGGATTAAATGTATGAATTCAATCGATAAACTGTTTTTGCTCGATGCCTATGCACTGATATATCGAGCCTATTACGCGTTCATCAAGAACCCGAGAATCAATTCAAAAGGATTCAACACTTCGGCCATTCTGGGCTTTGTAAACACCCTGGAAGAAGTGCTCAAAAAAGAGAATCCCACACACATAGGAGTAGCCTTCGACCCGTCGGGCCCCACCTTCCGCCACGAGGCCTACGAGCAATACAAGGCACAGCGCGAGGAGACACCCGAGGCCATCCGCCTTTCCGTACCTATTATAAAGGACATCATCCGCGCCTACCGCATTCCCATCCTCGAAGTATCCGGCTACGAAGCCGACGACGTGATAGGCACGCTCGCCACCGAAGCCGGACGGCAGGGCATCACCACCTATATGATGACTCCCGACAAGGACTACGGGCAACTGGTATCGGACCGCGTCTTCATGTACCGCCCCAAGCACACCGGCGGATTCGAAGTGATGGGTACCGAAGAAGTAAAAACCAAGTTCAACATACAGACCACCGAGCAGGTCATCGACATGCTGGGACTGATGGGTGATGCTTCCGACAACATCCCCGGCTGTCCGGGTGTGGGCGAGAAAACCGCACAGAAACTGATTGCCGAATTCGGCAGCATCGAAAATCTGCTGGAGCATACCGACCAGCTGAAAGGCGCACTGAAAACGAAAGTGGAGACCAACCGCGAGATGATTACCTTCTCCAAATTCCTTGCCACCATCAAAACAGATGTTCCCATTCAGCTCGACATGGATTCGCTCGTCCGCGAAGAACCGAACGAAGAAGAACTCCGCAAGATTTTCGAGGAGTTGGAATTCCGCACACTCATCGACCGGGTACTCAAAAAGGGAAGCGGCAATTCGTCCTCCCCTACTCCAACCTCTCCGGTACCCGACCTCTTTGCCGGGACTCTGTTTGCCCAGCCGCAAACCTCCACTCCCGAAAATAGCGCCCCGATTCAAGGCGATTTGTTTGCAAATTTTGCGGGCGAGGGGACGGGCGTTTCTGAAAATTCAAACCTGACGCGGTTAGAAATGCTCGATATAGACTACCAACTCATTGATACAGAAGATAAAAGAGCAGAAATTATTCAAAAGTTACTTACAAGCGAAATTCTCTCAATAGATACCGAGACTACCGGAACCGAGCCAATGGACGCCGAACTTGTAGGAATGAGCTTCAGTGATGCCGAAAACCGTGCATACTACGTACCCGTTCCCGCCGAACGAGAGGAAGTCTTAAAAATTGTAAACGAGTTCCGTCCCCTCTTCGAAAACGAGAAATCCATGAAGGTGGGACAAAATATCAAGTACGATATGATTATCCTCCAAAATTACGGCGTCCAGGTGAAAGGCAAACTTTTCGACACCATGCTTGCCCACTACGTGCTTCAACCCGAACTGCGACACAACATGGACTATCTGGCGGAAATCTACCTGCACTACCAGACCATCCACATCGATGAGCTAATTGGAGCGCGAGGCAAAAACCAAAAGAACATGCGCGACCTTCCACCCGAAGATGTCTACCGTTATGCCTGCGAGGATGCGGACGTCACCCTCAAACTGAAAAACGTGCTGGAAAAGGAACTGAAGGAGCAAGGTGCCGAACATCTGTTCTACGAAATAGAGATGCCGCTCGTCCCCGTACTTGTTAATATAGAGAGCAACGGAGTGCTGCTCGACACGGAAGCCTTGAAGCAATCGTCCCAACACTTCACCGTCCGTCTGCAGGAGATTGAGAAGGAAATCTACGAGATGGCTGGCGAGACATTCAATATCAGCTCCGCCAAGCAGGTAGGCGAAGTGCTGTTCGACAAGCTGAAAATCGTGGAGAAAGCGAAAAAGACCAAGACCGGACAATACGTCACCTCCGAAGAGGTGCTGCAAAGCTACCGCAGCAAGCACGACATCATCGGGAAGATACTGGAATACCGCGGACTGAAGAAACTGCTGAGCACCTATATAGATGCCCTGCCCCAGCTCATCAACCCACGTACGGGCCGCATACACACCTCCTTCAACCAGGCGGTGACCGCTACCGGACGCCTCAGCTCCAGCAATCCCAACCTGCAGAACATCCCCATCCGCGACGAAGACGGAAAGGAAATCCGCAAGGCGTTCATCCCCGACACCGGCTGCGAGTTCTTCTCTGCCGACTACTCGCAGATAGAGCTGCGCATCATGGCACACCTCAGCGAAGATAAGAACATGATAGACGCCTTCCTCAGCGGACACGACATCCACGCCGCCACCGCTGCCAAGATATATAAGATAGATATAAACGACGTAACCGCCGACATGCGCCGCAAGGCAAAAACGGCAAACTTCGGCATCATCTACGGCATCTCCGTCTTCGGGCTTGCCGAACGCATGGGCGTTTCTCGCCAGGAAGCCAAAGAGCTGATAGACGGCTACTTTGAAACCTACCCACAAGTGAAGGAGTATATGGATAAAAGCATCCAGGTGGCACGCGAGAACGGCTATGTGGAAACCATCTTCCACCGCAAGCGCTTCCTGCCGGACATCAACTCAAGAAACGGGGTGGTACGGGGCTATGCCGAACGGAATGCCATCAACGCTCCCATCCAGGGAAGTGCCGCCGACATCATAAAAGTAGCCATGGCACACATCTATCAGCGCTTCCAAGCTTACAATCTGAAAGCAAAGATGATTTTACAAGTCCATGACGAACTAAATTTCAGCGTTCCAGAGGCAGAAAAAGAGCTTGTACAGAAAATCGTAATCGAAGAGATGGAGCAGGCATATCGCATGTACGTACCCCTGAAAGCCGATTGTGGGTGGGGAAACAACTGGTTGCAGGCACACTAAACAGCCCAATAACTTTATTTAACTTACAATCAGAAAGCAACAGAAGCAATCCTTTCCAAATACAGTTTGCTCATCAGAATATCCGGCGACCTCACTGCCGGATATTTTTTATTCACCAATCTTGCCAAAAGGAAAGCATACCGAAACCCTCACTACTGACATATTGATAAAATTTAATCCAATATTTATATTTATGTCAATTTAATACGTACCTTTGCAGCGAAATCAATGACATATTGATAGAAAATAGAAAGTTAAACTAAAAAAGACATAAAACCATGAAAGCAAAAGTATCTTTAAAAACAGTGATTGTTTCAGCACTTCTCTTAGTTTGCGGATTAAATGCCTCAGCCGACAATAAGAGCAACCTCATTTACAATTCGGAAGAAGTAAATGGCATGAAAGTGGCAGAGACCGTATACAAGATGGACGGAAACACGCTTGCCAACTATATGAAGTACAATTATAAGTACGACGACCAGAACCGCATGACGGAAAGCGAAGCCCTGAAATGGAACAGCACCAAGAATACATGGGGCAAGGACATGTGCATCCGCTATGCATACCAAGGCAAGACGATGACTACCACATACTACAAATGGAACAACAAGAAAGGCGAATACATACTGGTTCCCGAGATGACAGTAATCATGGACAACCCTAACATGTAATTGACAAACTCTCTCTTAAAGTAAGAAATCTTATTCCTAACAACAATAACCGAAACCTTTCATAAAAGAGCCGGAATGATTCGCACATTCCGGCTCTTTTATTATATCTTCGCCTCCTAAAAAGGAATGCCACATGATACCCAAGCCCCTCATTACCTACATCGAGACAGCAATCATCCCCCGTTACAAGGAGTTTGACAAAGCACACAACCTCTCACACGTCCGCACCGTCATCGAAGAAAGCCTTGCCCTCGCCCGGCAATATCCCGAAGCGGACGAACGCCTGGCATACGTCATTGCCGCCTACCATGACACGGGACTGTGCCGCGACCGCGCCACCCACCACCTTGTCTCCGGCGAGATACTGATGGCGGACTCTACCCTGCGGCAATGGTTCTCCGACACGGAAATCCTCCTCATGAAAGAAGCCGTAGAAGACCACCGCGCCTCTACAGACCACGAACCTCGTAGCATCTACGGCAAGATTGTTGCCGAAGCGGACCGTATCATCGACCCGGACATCACCCTGCGCCGCACCGTGCAGTACGGATTGAAACAGAATCCTGCCGCCGACAAGGAGTGGCACTACCAGCGGTTCCATCAGCATCTCATGGCAAAATATGCACCCGGCGGTTATCTGAAGCTCTGGTTTCCCGAGGGCAAGAATGCGGAACAGCTGAAGAAGCTCCAAGCCATTATCGCAGACGAAGGACAGCTGCGGCAAGTTTTCAACCGAATATTCGAGGAGGAAAAGTAATAGCGGTATCAATGAAGCATATGCCCCATTTCATTTCCGACTATGGAAACGGTTTGTTTCCTATAATGGAACAGAGTGTTCTCTATAAGGAAACAAAGTGTTTCCTATAACGGAACAAATCGTTTTATCCCGTCGAAACAAGTCGTTTCATACAAGAGAAACAATCTGTTCCGACGGGGTGTAACAAAGTGTTCAGTACTGTGAACTAATACAATAGCTCTATTTAGAAGGTCTCACAAGATAAGTATCCGCCTCCATAAGTATAAAGACTTATGGGCGTGCCAACATGAGGAAATCATAAAACTCACAGATGGACTGGCCTTCGGTTTCTGATTCGAAGACAAAGAAGAGCGGCTGCTTTCCCTTATGCAGCTTTGCCGGAATAGAGAGCGGAGCATAGAACTCCCTGCAAGTGCTGCCAGCCTTCACATCCACAAGTCCTATCTCTACACCGCCTTTTGTTGTCCAAGGGCTACCCAGCATGATGCGGATGCGTCCGTCGGTATCTTCAGCCTTCAACCTTAACTGCATCTGCAAAGACTTATCTCGCGGAACGGCATTCATATTCAAGTATTTATATCCTACAATCGACCCACTTGTATTATTCACCACCGGAGCGAACGGGATTTTGTGGTTGTTATCGCCGGCATAGGGATTATTATCCCGGTACACAGGCCGGATGTAAGACCCCGTGTAGACATAATGGGGATAGACCTCTTTGATACCTCCGGGATTGGTGTGCCAACAAGCCAACCCGGCCGAGATGCGCTGCATAGGATTGAGCCCTTCAAGAAGGAAACCCTCAGAGTTGAATTCCCCGCGCGAAATCACGACTTTCCCACCTTTTCCTTTTTCCACCTTTACATCAATGGCCGACACCATAGCCTGGCGTGCATAGCAATCGGTACCTATCTGGCGATGATAGAACACGTACCATTGCCCTCCTATCTTGCAGATACTGCCATGCGTATTTCCACCGGGCATGGCCGAAGCTATCACATTGCCTTTTTCATCATACTCGCGCGCACGGGCATCGATGATTGTTCCGCCATAGGTCCAGGGACCCAGAGGATGCTCGCTATAAGCGTATGCCAGCGTATAGTTGCTGGCGTTCGGCAAGCCATCTTCACCCTCAGCGGTAGTACGGCTATAGATAAACACATACTTATCCTCAATCTTGCGGATGGAGGATGCCTCAAAGAAGCGGAATATACCTTCCTGCCGATAGCCTGAAATCATGTTCTCCACCACTTCGGTACCCGGCTTTACCGTGCACATGGTAGCAGGGTCCAACTCCGCGCCATGCGAAATGCCAAATCCCCAATAACCATACACACGTCCATCATCATCGACAAACACTGCGGGGTCGAATCCCAAACAACCGAAAGTCTCGCGAGGACGCTCCTTATGCCAGTTGCATACCGTAAACGGGCCATCGGGACGGTCGCTTTTGGCAATCATGGAATTGCGTCCACCACCTTGATTATTCGGAAAGAGGTAGTAAGTTTTCTTACCATCGGCATCGGTAGTTACTGTCACGTCAGGGGCAAAAAGCACGTCGTCGGTTCCATCAGCATTCAGTTTATACAGCTCGGGCGACTCATTGACTTTAAATATCACGCCGTCATATCTCCAACGGGTCAGGTCCTCTATGGGTGCTGACCACACCACTTGGTCACGTCCGCAATACATCCACTTGAGATTGTCGTGCGAACCATAAATATAGACACGGTACTTGCCGGGACAGTCAGGATCCTCAAACACATAGGGCTCACCATCAGGAATAAATTCCCAAAGCGGCAGATAAGGATTCTGTGCAGATAATGTAAAAGACAAGCTGATGAGACATGATAAAATCATCAGAATTTTTCTTACTTTGTTTTTCATAATCGCATTGATTTATAGAATGATACTTAAATTTATAATTGCGACAAAACTATCAATTTATCATTTTACTCTCGTGCTTTTAATGCAAATTAACATACCCACTTTCCCCGGTAAGTACTATCTTTGCTTAAAAAAGTGAAGATAGGCTGCACCTCAGCATAAAAAATGAACGCGTTCATTTCATTCTGCCTTCGGTTTGCACTATCTTTGCATCCAATTAACTGAACAATAACTAAAAAACAAGATAACACTATGGCATTAAAAGCTGGTATCGTGGGCCTTCCCAACGTAGGAAAATCCACTCTTTTCAACTGCTTGAGCAGCGCAAAGGCACAAGCGGCAAACTTCCCGTTCTGTACAATCGACGCCCAAATGGGACAAGTGTCCGTACCCGACGAACGACTGACGAAGCTCGCCGAGCTGGTTCACCCGGGGCGTATCGTACCTGCCGTGTGCGACATCGTCGACATTGCCGGACTGGTGAAGGGCGCCAGCAAAGGTGAAGGACTCGGCAACCAGTTCTTGGGCAACATCCGCGAGTGCGACGCCATCATTCACGTGCTGCGCTGCTTCGACAACGGCAACATCGTCCACGTGGACGGTTCGGTGAACCCCGTGCGCGACAAGGAAATCATCGACACAGAGCTGCAACTGAAGGACCTCGAAACCGTGGAAAACCGCATCAAGCGCGTAGAGAAAATAGCCAAGGTGGGTGGCGACAAGGCTGCAAAGATAGAGTACGAACTCCTGCTCCGCTACAAGGATGCCCTGGAACAAGGACAAAGCGCCCGCACCGTCATCCCGCAGAACGACGACGAGGAACAATGCGCCAAGCAGATGTTCCTGCTTACTACCAAACCTGTGCTCTACGTCTGCAACGTGGATGACGTCAGTGCCGCCGGCGGCAACCAGTACGTAGAGCAGGTGCGCGAAGCCATCAAGGGCGAGGATGCCGAACTTATCATCATCTCCGCCCAGACCGAGGCCGATATTGCCGAACTGGAGACATACGAGGAAAAACAGATGTTCCTCGAAGACCTGGGACTGAAAGAGAGCGGTTGCAACCGTTTGATTAAAGCTATCTACAGCCTGCTGAACCTCGAAACCTTCATCACTGCCGGAGAGATGGAAGTAAAGGCATGGACCTATCGCAAGGGATGGAAAGCACCGCAATGCGCCGGCGTTATCCATACGGATTTCGAGAAAGGGTTTATCCGGGCAGAGGTCATCAAGTATGAGGATTATATCAAGTATGGCAGCGAAGCAGCCGTGCGCGAAGCCGGAAAGTTGGGTGTGGAAGGCAAGGAGTATGTGGTGCAGGATGGGGACATCATGCACTTCAGGTTCAATGTGTAATGATATTCATTCCAGATGGCAATGTACAAAGAAAGTACATTGCCATTTTCTAATAAACTCCATACAATAACAATACTGTGAAACAGATTATCTTCCTTTTATTCTTATTGTCCTGTACTGCCGTTTATGCACAACAGCAAGACTCGGTAACCATTCACGGACGGGTGACTGATTACAACGGACAGCCGATAGACAGTGCCAGCGTCTGGTGGCAAAACCCGCAGTTCAATGACATCATAGAAGCCATAACCGACAAAGACGGGCATTACACGGCCCGTATACCCAAAGGGAAATATCAAAGTGCAGCCTCTATTTATCTGCCCTCCTATGCGCACATTGCCATGAAAAGCGGGCTGCCCGAGACTGAACACCGCCTGGAGTTCTGGGCCTGGGATTTCATCGCCGACCGCGACACTACACTCGACATACGTTATCATCGTATGGAAGCTTATGGCCTGCGTGCTTTCTGCATCCCCGGAGCCATGCCTACTTATCAGATATACGTCCGTCCCATGAGCTTGACACGTACCTACCAATGGATGAAAGAAACAAAGCCCGAGTCATTGGTACACGGTGAAAACCTGAGTGACATTGAGCAACAAGAACAAAACAAAGAAGCCAGAGAATGCCAGATGGCTCCCCGCCCCGGGCAACTGAAAGTCACCGTCTGGATAGACGGCGAGAAAGTCCCCGTGCTGATGAAGCAGGAAATAAAAGAATATTTCGACAGCAACGAATATGGCAACGCCTATCTATTGACAGTAGACATGCCCAAGCATCCCAAAAAAGACCTTCCCTACCGTATCTTCAAAGTAGAGCTGGAAGACATGGAAAACGGTGACCGGGGCGAAGGGCTTTACTATATGGAAAAGGAAAACTACGTTCAATAAACCATACACAACAAATGGCAAACAGTAATCTGAAATACCTCATAGCAGGTACCGGCGGCGTAGGCGGAAGCATCGCCGCCTTTCTTTCATTATCCGGCAAAGACGTCACTTGCATTGCACGTGGCGAACACCTTGCCGCCATACGCGGGAACGGTCTGCAACTGCACTCCGATTTGAAAGGTGAACATTGTCTGAAAGTGGCGGCATTTACCGCAGAAGAATTCCAAGGCAAAGCGGATGTTATCTTCGTCTGCGTCAAAGGTTATTCCGTAGACTCCATTACGGAACTCATCAAACGTGCCTCACACGAGCGTACAGTGGTAATCCCCATCCTGAATGTTTACGGAACCGGTCCCCGTATCCAGCGGTTGGTCCCCGGCGTCACGGTGCTCGACGGCTGCATCTACATCGTAGGATTCGTATCCGGACGGGGAGAAATCACGCAGATGGGAAAGATTTTCCGGCTCGTCTACGGAGCACACCGCAGCACGATTGTTTCCCGTGAAACATTGGAAGCCGTGCAACGCGATTTGCAGGAAAGCGGCATCAAAGCCGAAATCTCCGACGACATCAACCGGGACACATTCGTCAAGTGGTCCTTCATTTCTGCTATGGCCGTCACCGGAGCCTATTACGACGTACCTATGGGCGAAGTCCAGAAACCGGGCAAAGTGCGCGACACCTTTATCGGACTGTCACAAGAGAGTGCAGCTTTGGGCAGGAAGTTGGGTATAGAATTCAAGGAAGACATCGTGCAGTATAACCTCAAAGTAATAGACAAACTCGCCCCTGAAAGTACCGCCTCCATGCAGAAAGATATGGCCAAAGGACATCAGAGCGAAGTACAAGGCTTGTTGTTCGACATGATTACGGCTGCAGAGGAACAAGGGATTGAGGTGCCGACGTATAGGATGGTGGCGGAGAAATTCAAATAAACTGCCACGATGAACTGCCAAACGAGATAATTTCATACCTTTGTCCCGAACAACCCCGTAATTCAGTAATTTAATTCTTCATAAATATGTTATCACTACTCACCATCAACTGGAACCCCGACCCCGAACTATTCAACTTCTTCGGCATATCCATCCGCTACTACGGTTTGTTATGGATTATCGGCCTCGCTTTTGCCTACCTTATCGTGCAACACCAGTACCGCGACCGCAAAATAGACGAAAAGAAATTCGAACCTCTTTTCTTCTATTGCTTCTTCGGCATACTGATAGGCGCACGACTGGGCCACTGCATATTTTACGACTGGGCATACTACCAAGACCACTTCGTTGAAATGATTCTCCCCATCAAGCAGACCGCCGCAGGATGGAAAATGACGGGTTACACCGGCCTTGCCAGCCACGGCGGCACGCTGGGCCTGATTATCGCCCTCTGGATGTACTGCCGCAAGACGAAGATGCACTACATGGACGTGCTCGACATGATAGCCGTTGCCACTCCCATCACCGCCTGCTGCATCCGCCTTGCCAACCTGATGAACTCCGAAATCATCGGCAAACCGACCGACGTGCCCTGGGCATTCATCTTCGAGCGCGAAGACATGCTGCCCCGCCATCCGGCACAGCTCTACGAAGCCATCGCCTACTTCATCTTCTTCCTGGGGATGGTCTGGCTATACAAACGCGGACAGAAGAAACAAGAGACCAAGCTCGAAACAGATTTCAGCACCACCAAGCGGAAATCAACCACCGTGCAGGCCGAAGCCTCCCTGCCCTATCACCGCGGTTTCTTCTTCGGACTCTGCCTGACGGAGATTTTCACCTTCCGTTTCTTCATCGAGTTCCTGAAAGAAAACCAGGTGAACTTTGAGGACAGCATGACGCTGAACATGGGCCAGTGGCTCAGTATCCCGTTTGTGATTATCGGGGTATATTTCATGTGTTTCTACGGGAAGAAAGCTTCCAAATAAACATTTCAGCCCTACATAAGCAACATACCCACCCCTTTCATCTGTGTGGATTTCTCTACTTTTACGGCATCGAAACAGTAACCGTAAATCATATATTTATCATGAAAGAGAAACAACTGATGAAAGGGGCAGCTTTTATGCTGCTAGCAGCAACTGTCATCCCGCCCGCACATGCCCAACTGAAAACAAATGCCGGCGTGCAATACCTGCTTTCCCAGTCGAAAGACATGAGCCAGGATTTTCTGGACCTCAGCAACACCTATTTCTTTGCCGACAGCCTGGTATCGTTCGACACCTCCACCGGCAAGGGGACTGTCCAGTGGAAACGCCAGCAACTGATGCCCCGCCAGGCATTCAATGCAAACACCTACCTGCACCAGCCCCTCCAGTCGCTGGACTTCCCGGAGACGGCCTACGACAACAATCCACAACTGACGTTCACCGTCGAACCGGTCAGCGAACGTACCCTCCGCATCCATATGCTTACCTCGCCCATCGTACCGAAAGAAGATGCCGATGACCCCATGCTCATAGGAAAGCCTGCCGACGGACGCTCCTTCTGGAAAGCCGAGAAGACGGATAAAGGTACCCTGTACACCTCCCGATACGGCAGCCTGCTCATCGAGAATTACCCCTGGCGCCTGGTGCTGAAAGATGCCGACGGACGCCTGCTGACACAGACTCGTTGCTGGAGCGACAACGACTCCACACAGGTCAAGGTACCTCCATTCAGCTTCATCAAGCGCGGCTCGGACAACTCACGCAGCATCAATCCCGTATTCAGCCTCGCGCCAAACGAGAAAATCTACGGTTGCGGCGAGTCCGCCACCGCACTGAACAAGGCCGGGCAGAAGGTCAACCTCTTTGTCACCGACCCGCAGGGCCCCGAAACCCCGGACATGTACAAGCCTATCCCCTTCTTTTTCAGTAACCGCGGCTATGGCATGTTTATGCACACTTCCGCCCCCGTGACCTGCGACTTCGGCTGCTCCTACATCGGAGCCACCAAACTCTTTATGGCAGACGAAGCGATGGACATCTTCATCTTCCTGGGTTCGCCGAAGGAGATGCTGAGCGAATACACCGCACTGGTAGGACGGCCCGAAATGCCCCCTTTGTGGAGCTTCGGCACCTGGATGAGCCGCATCACCTACTTCAGCGAAGCAGAGGGCCGCGATGTAGCCCGGAAACTGCGTGAGAACAAGATACCGAGCGACGTCATCCACTTCGATACCGGTTGGTTCGGCGTGGACTGGCAGTGCGACTACGCCTTTGCCGCCGACCGCTTCGACAATCCCCGGCAGATGCTCACCGACCTAAGGTCACAAGGCTTCCGCACCTGCCTCTGGCAACTCCCCTACTTCACTCCGAAAAACAAGTTCTTCCCCGAGCTGGTGGAACGCGGTCTGTACGTACGCAACGGTAAGGGGCAGCTCCCCTACGAGGACGTGGTGCTGGACTTCACCAACCCCGAAACCGTGAAGTGGTATCAGGAAAAACTCGGCAATCTGATTGAAATGGGTGTAAGCGCCATCAAAGTAGACTTCGGCGAAGGTGCCCCGCTGGATGCCATCTATGCCAACGGCCGTAGCGGACTGTACGAACACAACCTCTACCCGCTGCGCTACAACAAAACCGTGGCCGACATCATCAAGAAGCTGCACGGCGAAAACATCATCTGGGCACGCTCTGCATGGGCAGGCTCACAACGCTATCCGCTGCACTGGGGCGGTGATGCCGCCACCACCGAAACCGGTTTCGAGGGAACCGTCCGCAGCGGTCTCTCCATCGGATTGAGCGGGTTCTGCTTCTGGAGCAATGACATAGGCGGCTTCGTGACCCAAAGCCCCGAAAGCCTCTACCGCCGCTGGCTGCCCTTCGGCTTCCTCACCAGCCACAGCCGCGTGCACGGAGCACCTCCCACTGAGCCGTGGTACTACGGGAAAGAGTTCACAGACTATTTCCGCCGTTGCGCCGAGCTGAAGTACAAACTGATGCCCTATGTATACGCACAATCCAAAGAGTGCACCGAGAACGGCTGGCCGATGCTCCGCGCCCTGCTGCTGGAGTATCCCGACGACCCGGGTGCATGGCTGGTAGAGGACGAGTACATGTTCGGCTCCAATCTCCTCGTGGCCCCCATGCTCGAAGAGGGCAGCGGACGGGATGTCTACCTCCCCGGACGGCAGAAATGGATAGACTACCAGACCGGAAAGGTGTATGCTCCGGGATGGAACCATATCGAGTGCGGCACCCTGCCCATCATCATTCTTGTAAAGGACGGTTCGGCCATCCCCCATATCCCCGTGGCACAATGCACAGACCAGATGAAGTGGGACAAGATTACGTGGAAGAAGTATCTGGCAGACGAAAAGAAAGCCGAAGGGTTGCTCTGCCTGCCGCAGGACGGACGGTTGCAACGAATGTCCATCCCATAATCCCCTATCCTTTCATGTACGAGATGCGCATCTCAAGTTGCATGAAATATACATCTCGTACATCATGAGATGCACATCTCGTGCAGACAAAAGGTATAGATTGAGATAACAACCAAGAATGTTTGCTATGACAACCCACTACATTGAATCCATTAAACCCTAATGAACCATGAGAAACAAGTCACTACTCCTCATTTTCTCTCTGCTGCTTTGCCTGCAGACAAGCGCACAACAAACACAAGCCTTCCAAGATACCACGCTCACCGACGAACAGCGCGTGGACCATCTTCTTTCCATCCTGACATTGGATGAAAAGATAAACCTTCTTTCCACCGACCTCGGTGTCCCCCGCCTCAACATTCCCCGTTGCGGACACTACGAAGGACTGCACGGGCTGACCCTCGGCGGGCCTGCCATGTGGGGCGGACGCCAAAGAACGGAAGACGGGAAAGTAGTCCCCACAGACTGCCCCACCACCATATTCCCCCAATCCTACGGTCTGGGCTCCACATGGGACACCGATTTGGTGCAGAAAGTAGCGGAACAAGCCGCTGAAGAAGCCCGCTACTACATGCAGACCACCGGCAACAAGCGTCATGCCCTCGTGATGCGCGCTCCGAATGCCGACCTTGCCCGCGACCCACGCTGGGGACGTACCGAGGAGAGTTTCGGAGAAGATGCTTTCCTCACCGCCCAACTCACCATTGCCAGCGTACGCGGCCTGCAAGGCAATCATCCCCGCTACTGGAAAACTGCCTCTCTGATGAAACACTTCCTTGCCAACAGTAACGAGGACGGACGGGACAGCACTTCCTCCGACTTCGACACGCGGCTGTTCCATGAATACTACGCTTATCCTTTCTATAAAGGCATCACCGAGGGAGGCAGCCGCGCCTTCATGGCCGCCTACAACAGTTGGAACGGCATCCCCATGTCCATCCATCCCTGCCTCGAAGAGATTACCCGCAAGCAATGGGGCAACAACGGTATCATCTGTACGGACGGCGGTGCCCTGAAACTGCTGATTGAAGCGCACAAGAGTTTTCCGAGCTTTGCGGAGGGTGCCGCTGCCGTAGTAAAAGCCACCACAGGACAATTTCTCGACGCATACGTTCCTTACGTCAAGGAAGCTCTGGAAAAGGGATTACTGACCGAAGTCGACATCGACAAGGCTATCCGCGGGAACATCTTCGTCGCCCTCAAGCTCGGCTTGCTGGACGGGGACCACTCCCGTAACCCTTATCTCTCCATCGGAAAGGACAGTACGGAGACACCGCCTTTCATGACAGCAGAAGCCCGTAGGCTGGCACGGGAAGTCACCGCCAAGTCTGTGGTGTTATTGAAAAACAAGAATCTCCTGCCACTCGATGCCGGAAAGCTGCGTAAAATAGCCGTTATAGGCCCGTATTCGGACAAAATCGTGCAAGACTGGTATAGTGGTACCCCGCCTTACGAAACAACGATTCTGAGCGGCATACGCAATGCTGTAAAGGAAGATACCGAAGTCATCCACGCCGAAGACAACCGCATGGACCAGGCGGAAAAGGCTGCCGCAGCCGCCGACATCGCCATTGTATGTGTAGGAAACCATCCTTACGGCACACGTGCGGACTGGAAGTTCTCTCCCGTCCCCAGTGACGGCCGCGAAGCCGTGGACCGCAAATCGCTGATGCTGCCCGATGAAGACTTGGTGAAGCTGGTGCTCAAAGCCAATCCCAATACCATACTGGTGCTCGTCAGCAGTTTCCCCTACACCATCAACTGGAGCCAGGAGCACGTGCCTGCCATCGTCCACATCACCCACTGCAGCCAGGAGCAGGGCAACGGACTGGCCGACGTACTCTTTGGCAAGGTGAATCCAGCCGGACGTACCGTACAGACGTGGGTGAAAGACATCACCGACCTGCCCGACATGATGGACTACGACATCCGCAACGGACGTACGTATATGTACCACCAGGGCCCTGTGCTCTATCCTTTCGGCTATGGTCTGAGCTATTCCGACTTTACGTACGAGAAGATTGAATCCGTCAAGCAAGACAAGAAGAACATCCGCGTGACGGTATCAGTGAAGAATACCAGCGGACGCGACGGAGAAGAAGTCGTACAGCTCTATGCCAGCTATCCGGACTCCAAAGTGGAACGTCCTTCCAAGCAGTTGCGCGCCTTCAAGCGTATCCCCATCAAGGCCGGCGAAACCCGGAAAGTGACGCTTACCGTGCCCAAAGAGGAGCTCGGCTATTGGAACGAAGGAAAGCAGATGTTCGTTGTAGAACCCGGAACGGTGAAGCTGCTGATAGGGGCTTCGTCGGAAGATATACGGTTGGAGGGAAAGATCAGGCTATAAGAATGAAAAAGCCATCCCTTAACATACCGACTATAAAAATTAGCGAGTTATGCCACAACAACGTGGCAAACCCGCTAATTACATATTTGCAAGCATAAATGAAGTACAAGGTCACTTTACAATAAACTCATATCTTCCTGCCGCCAGTTCCACCACCCGTACATTCTCGGCCTTGTCAGGTAAAGTGAGTGTAGCTGTACTGTTAGCGGGCACTGTAACTTCATAATGCACACATTTCCCTTTCCATTCCCAGCGAGAAACAATTTCACCGTAAGGCGACCGATGACGAGCTTCAAACCGTTTCAATCCCTTTATGAAATGGGGACGGAGCAGAATGTTTTGAAAACCAGGTTGCGCGGGATCAGGGAAAATACCTCCCAGCCCCTTGTAGAACCAAGCACCTATTTCACCGAACATCATATGATTGTCCGAGATGTCACGAGTAGCCTGCAAATCCCAGTTCTCGAGCAGCGTAGTGGCACCGTTCACCATCCACCAACCCCATGAAGGATAAGTGTCCTGTACAGCCACCTTATAAGCTGTTTCAGCATAACCATTTTCGCTGAGTGCATTCAGAATAGCTTTAGCTCCTAATACACCCACATCCAAGTGAAAACCGTCCTCCTCTACCTTATGTGCCAAGTTAGCTGCCACTTTTCCTATCAACTCTTCGGGCACAATCTTCCATTGCAAGGGAACACTCAATTCGGTTTGTGAACCTTCGGCATAGATGCCTGTTTCTCGATTCAGGAACTTATCATTGACAGCTTGCTTTATCTCCTCCGACAAGGCATTATAATATTCGTAATCGGCCTGTTTGCCGAAGAGTTTGGCAGCAGCGGCCAAAATCTTGGTATCTACATAAAAGTAGACCGAGGAAGTCAGCTCTTTATTGGATTTTGACTTCACCGGCACCCAGTCTCCGCGCCCCCACGTAGTGAGATGATTGTTAGAGATACGCTCCACATAATCCACATAACGTTTGATGCTCTCGTAACAATCGCTCAAGGGCTTGCTATCACCGTAGAAGAGGTAGATATTCCAAGGGATGATGGCAATAGTACTAGTCCAGTCCAGCCCGTTGTCTGTACCATATCCCCATCCACCAGTTGGAATAATATCGGGCAGCACTCCGTTGGGCTGCTGTTCGTCACGATGGTCGGCCAACCATTTTTCGTAAACGGTAATTCCATCAAAGTTATAAAATGCTGCCTCAATGGCAAAATGACCGTCACCAGTCCAACCGTTCTTCTCGCGCTGAGGGCAATCGGTGGGGTAGCCCATCAGATTGGAAAGGTAAGAGTGATTGGCAGCATGGAGCAGCTTGCCTATCAGTGGACTCGAAGATTCCAAGCTACCTACTGCCGGCACATCACTGTGCATGAAGTAAGCAATCAAGCTGTTTTGGTCAAGCTCAATAGGCTTATCTGCCATTACCTCCACATAACGAAATCCCTTGTAATTAAATCGGGGCATGAACTCATCCTCTTCTCCACTCAGAATGAGAATGTCCGTCTGAAAAGGGTCTTTCTCCTTATCGCCTCGAAAGTAGACATCAATGTTCGAGAGATCGAGGCGGCCATTTGGATGTAAGCGTTCGCCATGTTTGATTCTGACCTCCGTTCCCCGTTCACCCGAAACATGAATACAAGTCACACCGGACATATTTTGCCCGAAATCATAGATGTATGTTTTCTCGTCCACTTTGCGGAAAGAGACGGCGGGGAAAATCTTTACATTACGGATGGGATGTACTTGCTGGGCAGTGACATTGGAAGAAGGTACACTCCGATAGGCTACTCCGCGCCACTTGGAATCATCGAATTCCGGAGTGCTCCATCCTTTCTGCTCCAGACGTGCATCGTAGTGCTCGCCAGTATAGATACTATTAAAAGTGATTGCACCCGACGCTGTCCGCCAACTGAGATCGGTGGGAATAGTCTCCACGCTTCCATCGGTGTAAGTAATGCGCAAGTCCAGACAGAAAGTGGGACGGTTGCGCCAAGGGGCACGGTCGAAGTCCCACACTGCTTTGGATTGATGGTTATACCAACCGTTACCCAAAAGTACGCCAATAGCGTTGTCACCATTCTGTAATTGTGAAGTCACATCATAAGCCACATACAAGTTGCGGCGATCAAAGCGGGTATAGAGAGGGGCAAGGCAGTGGTCTCCTATCTTCTCGCCATTGATGTAAAGCTCATATAGTCCAGCAGCGGCAATATAAGCACGCGCTGACTTTACCTTTTTGCCGGTCTTGAACTCTTTTCGGAAGTAAGGGGCAGGCCCATAATGAATATCCTTGCCATCGCCAATCCAAGCACCTTGCCAATGTTGCATCCCCATCATGCCCGTTTCAAAGTAAGAGACAGGAGAAGCAGTCTCCTTATATTCCATGTCGCTGCAGATTACTTTCCAATAATATCTAGTGAAAGGCTGCAGTTTTTTGCCCGCATAGGCCACAAGCTGATTACGGGAATCGTTCTTTCCACTATCCCACATCCTGCCACAGCCATTGACCACATTCAACGAGTCTTCGTCTACCACAATCCGCCAGGAAGTCTGCACAGCTCCCTGCCTACCATCTTCCATCCGCCAAGAAAGGCGTGGAACGGGATTATCCAAACCTATAGGTCTGTCAAGATGTTCGCTCCTCAGATCAACCAAACGAACCGGAGTCTGCCCTTGTACAGTAATGCAAGCAAAGAATGTGAATAGAAGCAGTATATTTCTTTTCATAACTCCATTGTTTATCTATTCCGTAGTAATCACCAGTTCCTTGCCCTCCCTCAGTTGGTCATGGGTGATAAAGTAACCGTCAATCTTTTTACCGTCATAAGTAATGTCAATAATCTTCTTGCCGCTTCCTTTCTTCACAATCGTAAAGGGACGACCATTCAGATTGAACGTCACTTTATCGAACAAGGGAACAGTAACAATATATTCAGGATCGGCAGGCGAATAAGTGTAAAGTCCAATAGCATTGAGCACATACCACGAAGACATCTCGCCGGCATCATCCATCCCTGCATAAGCCAGCTTGTCGGCACCCATGTCATAGTAGTGGTTCATCAGACTGTCAAGAATGCATTGGGCTTTCTCTTGTTTGTCTATGAAATAATAGGTGTAAGGAATGCTGTGTCCCGGCTGGTTTCCGTGGCAATAGTTTCCGATGAATCCGGTCAGGTTGTGGGCCTCGTAACCTCTCCACGGTTCGCTGAATAAGGAATCCAGTTTAGCCTCCACCGCCTCTTTACTGGGATAGAGCTTAATCATGCCTTCGGGGTCGTGGGGGGCGAAGAAGAGGGCGTTCCATGCATTGGCCTCACGGTACATGTACTGGTAATAGGGATAATACGGATCGAAATCCTGAATCCAGCTACCATCGTCAATCTTACCTCTCCAAAAGCCGGTAGAGGGGTCGAATAGCGTCTTGTAGTTGTTGGAGCGTTCCATCATCAGTTTGTAGTTGGCTTCATCTCCCAGCTCCTTGGCTACCAAGGCTACGGCATAGTCATCGTAAGCATATTCCTGGGTCTTGGTCACAGCCCCTTTGTATTCGTCCCATGTGGGTACATTCACTGTGTCTTTTTCAGCAATCCAACCTCGCTCCATATACTCATCCAAATAGCGACGTCCTCCTTTACCGGGCACCGTAGCATTTTTCAGAATCAACTTATAAGCACGCTCCAGATCGAAATCATGCAAACCACGCAACCAAGAACCAGAAATAAAAGTGGAAGCGTGATCACCATGGAAGAAGGTGGGCATGTAGCCGTCACGCTTCTCACCTTTGTCAATAATAGACCTAATGATGTCAGTAGTCACATCGGGAGAAATCATACCTATGAGTACCAGTTTGTTGCGATAATCGTCCCAAAAAGAAGGGTCAGTGTAATAGTGGAAGCCGTTATTCACTACTTCGCCACGGACATCAGTATATTCATGATTCACATCGCTACGCAAAGCCGGCCATTTAAAAGCATGGAAGAAAGTAGAATAAAACAATCTCTTTTCACGTTCCGTGCCACCTGCAACTTGAATCTTGGAGAGGAGTGCTTCCCAAGCCGCATCAGCTTCTTCTGCCACTTGTGCAAAACTTTTGTTCAACATTTCGGCCTTCAAATTCATTTGAGCATTCTCTATACTCACAAACGAGAAACCAGCCTTCACTTCCAAAGGTTCAACACCTTTGCTGTCGATAAAACGCAGCACAGCCACCTCATGTTTGTCGTCTTTTACCATTTCCACTTGGCCTATTTTATAGTTGGTCTTAGCGTAAAAGTAGATTTTACCATCGCCATCTTGATAACCCGTGAACGTATTATCGTCAACCTTCTCAATCTTCCAATCACGGACATCATTATTAGAACGGCGGATGTCTACCAATAATGACTTATCGTCGCCCTTGCCGAAAGTATATTTATGGTAGGCACAACGCAAGGTACTGGTCAACTCGGCGTTCACTTTATAGCGTTCCAGATAAACTTGGTAATACCCCGGATGCGCAGATTCCTTCTCGTGACTAAACCCGGAGCAATAATTACCCGGAGCGATAGTTCCCACCACTGGCAACATGGGGACATGCAACAAGTTCCAATGCCCTTTAGCAGTATGTGAAAAACCATAAATCACAGTGTCCTCATATTGATAGCCCGCACCGCTACGAAACTGTGTAACGGGGCTGAGCTGCACCATTGCGTTGGGCAAGGTAGCACCCGGATAAGTTTCCGCACCCCATGTACGTGACTTTATTTTGCGCGTATACCCTAAGTCCTCAGGCTCCCACAAAGTAGCCGTACCCAAGAAAGGATTGACATATTCGGTTAATTTCTTCTGCGTACCGCCACAGCCCGTCAGAACAATCAGGGCGAACAGTAGAAATAAATATTGATTCTGTTTCATCTTTTGTGTTTATTTTATATAAAAAACTGTTGTCTCTAAAAACATTATTTCCAAAATAACTGCCAATTAAAACTGGCTCTAAAAAAAAATGTGCCGAAACCCAATAACCAGATTGAGTTTCGACACACTTTTAATTGCTAACTTATTTCAGGCTCTTTTCAAAGAGAGCTTTGGCTTCAATCAAAGTACAACCACTTGTCTGCGTAGTCAGATGGTTGTTGCCGCTATTGTTCATTGCCCAGTTAGTATTATACAGCAAATCAAGTTTATTGATTCCCTTTCGCCACAAGATTTCAGCATTATTGTTAAAGAAAGTGATGAATTTCTTCTTATATATGGGGTCCAAATTCGGTTCCATAATCAACTGCACATAATAACGCATGAAAATACCCTTAAACAAACCTCCGTCACCATCGCCTTCATCACGAAGTAAATTGTTTCCAGTATCTATCATGCTGCTATTACTGATACCGAAATTGGCAGCCTTACGAGCATCTTTCAAATAGGACTCTTCTCCTGTGATCTTATACAGTTCGTAAGCAGCACCCAAGAATGTACCTTGGTTATAAGAAAGAGAAAGTGTACTCAACTCACCCGTTTCACCGTTCACATTATCATAGATGGCGCCGGTAGCAGGGTTAAATAAATTTTCACGCTCCCATTTATAAATATTGACAGCCCAATCCAAATCCTCCTGATTCCCGTTAATACGGTAAAGACGAGCAGCAATCAAAGCAGCAGGGCCGTTGGAACAAGCATTTTTGCTCCATAGCTGGTCGTGAGTCCAAGCAATGCCACCACCTGCGTAATCGTTCCAACCGGTCTTGATTTCATTCCACATCTCTTGAGAAGTTTCCAGATACTTGTTTTCATCAGTAACTTCGTACAAGCGAATCATGGTGAGAGCAATCCACTCCATATCATCATAAAAGTTGTTCCAATAACTGCCACCGTTCTTTGCCTTGATACCGACATACCATTTGTCGAACAAGTCGCTGTACTTGCTATCTCCGGTACGATTGTAAGCATCTATCATCACATCCATAGCATGAGCCTGCGGCCAATAATGGAAATCCTTGATTGAACCGTCATTCCCGTAGTTGAAATAATTCTCTTCCGTATTCCAGAAACGATCTATCAGGGTCACAGAACTGCTGTCGGCAGCCGCATCCCAATCTATGGTGTAAAGCCCCTTATCATACATATACTCATCTTCTATCTCGCACGATTGAAGTGCCAAAAGAAGCAGGGGCAGACAAAATAATATTTTTTTCATAATCTCTCCTTAAATTAGTTGGCCAATTCCACTTTATGAGTATAGTTCTCCACATTGAATATCACACTAATCTTGGTGATGGCACCCGGATTGTGGCCATCGGCCGCACCATCGAATTCATTGTTCAGTTTCCACTTCTGATCCCATTGGTTATCAGGAGTCTCCATAATGTAGAAATAAGGATCTTCGGGAGTAGCCGCACCAGGATTAGAGTCTGTAGTATTCTTGGTTCCCCAATACTGTATACTACCATCAGCATAAGTCATCAAGAACTTATAGCGTTGGTCGCGCCCCCATCCTTCTTGCTTGAACTCAATTTTATCCTGACCGCAGAACACACCGTTTCCAACATAAGGCAATTCAAAAGTTGCGGCACCACTCGGACAGAAGTAGAATTCCATCTTACTTACTTCCCTGACGGTTACAGATGCAATGGAGAAATCCATCTCAATGCGGTAAACTCCCGTCTTTTCTACGGTTGTCTCGCCTTCGCCTTCCATAATCTTATTGCCATTGATATAAAACACCTTGGCACCTTCGGCTGCTCTATCTACCAGTTTGTAAGTCTTTCCGCCTTCCAACTTCGTAAAGACTTCGAACTTATCCTTTTCGGGTGAAGCACACGCCACAGCCTTAGAAGCATCCATACCACCTTCAGTAGCACTTCCGGTCAAGTAAAGCTGTGCCGGAATCTCTTCAAATCCCACCAAGCGAGTGATGGTGAGCTTCTTGCTTTCCTTTGCCATTACAGAATTCAAACCTCTGGAAGCCATTACTGTCCAAACAAGTGTACCCGTCTCACCACTGTTCAATCCGGCAGCCGCACCAACCTTGTTCAATGTCTTGTGGCTGATGGTAGCATAGCTCAAAGAACCGCCATTGTCAGAAAGCACTTTGTAAATAGGCTTAGAAAAATCTCCACCTTCTTTATCGAATACCACTTCATAAAGAGGGGCACCGCTATCTTCAGCCTTGGCCGACTCCCATTCAAAGAACAGGCTGGCGCTGGCCGACGATTGCAAGACTACTTCCTTGCCGTCAGTGGGTTCATACAACTGATTTACTGAGGAAACTTTGGAATCCTTGTATTCCATGTCTTCCGTACAAGACGTAGCAAAGAGGACTGCCGAAAAAAGAGCTATTGTTGAGAATATTGTTTTCATTGTTCTATTGTTTTTAATGAGTTTAGATACACGTTAATTTCCATATCCCGGATTGTTAGGCGCCAGATTGGGATTCAAATTGATTTCACTGATAGGAACTGCCCAAAGATAATCTCTTGCCTCTTCGAACTTGCGAGTGTCAAGCTTGTTCTCGTCCACGAAGCTTGCACCGCGCACCTTGCCCGACAAGTATTCGTTACCAGCCTTCCAACGCTTAATATCATACCAGCGCAAACCTTCCATCGCCATTTCTACACGACGTTCGTCGCGAATAATCTGCCTCATCTCTTCCTTGCTCTTTCCGGCAGGAAAGTTCAAGGCTGCATCGGCAGTAAATCCGGCACGTTCGCGGATGGGACGGATGGTCTTGTTCCATACCTCTTCAGTCATACCGCTTGTTTCGTGAACAGCCTCAGCATACATCAGCAAGATGTCAGCATAGCGCATAGTGATGATATTCATACCGGAATTCTGGTCACCGGGAGCCTGCGGATTATAATACTTACGGGTGAAATAACCGGTAGAAGTGCCGTTTCCACCACCATCGTAGGCATCGGTTCCCGAACCCGGACGAATGTTGATGACTACGTCTTTACTGCCATCGTCCACATTGCCACTCCAGTCATAGCCATCATAAATGATAGTAGCGGTGAGACGTGGGTCACGGTTGTCGTAAGGATAAGCAGGGTTATAATCTGTCCCGGCTTCACTGATAGTCTTTCCACTAAGCATCAGATAAGTGTCTACCAACGATTGCTGCGGCACACGGTTCACGGCACGTCCGCCTCTTGACAAAGGAATCATGTCTACCATCTCACCCCAAGTAATCAAATTGGGTACATAAGAACGGTCCATGATAATCTCTTCATTATACTCATTGGCTTCATCAAAAAGCCCGGCATAATCAGGAAATAAGGCATAAGTACCATATTCGCCCTGTTTGTTCATCAGATTGTCGCAATAAAGCATCACATTGTTCCAGTCGCTATCCATCAAGTAGACACGAGCCTGCAAAGCACAAACGGCACCTTTAGTAATTTTGCCCTTGTCTTCTTCGGGCAATTGGTCGCGAGTGGGAAGCGCATCCTTGATGTCTTCCAATTCTTGGTGAATGAAGCTGATAATGGTTTCGCGGTCTGTACGACTTACACTCCGCGATTCTTCCAGCGTGATGTCCTCCGTAAAGAAAGGTACTGCACCATAAAGGTTAGTCAGACGGAAGTAGAGGCTTGCACGGATATAGCGTATCTCGGCAATCATACGTGCTTTAACAGATGCGTCCATGTTGGGTACCAGATCCACCTTTTCAAGGAACACGTGGCAGGTCTTTATGCCTCCGTAAAGGTCTTTCCATTCATTCTTGAAGATGTCGAGCGAGGGAGTAGCCATACCTTTGCGAATGGCACGTTGGTCGTCCACACTGCGACCGTCGTAAGCATTGTCACTCAAACTTTCATCGCTCCACATACGGCCTGCATTGTACATCTGGCTGTAAGCCATGTTCACCACATACTGGGCTTTGGTGGTGGAAGTCCAATAAGAGTTATCCGTAAATTTGTTTGTCGGTGCGTTCTCCATCTCGTTGCAACTGCAAAGCATCAGAACAGCCATTCCGGCAAAAGCTATATATTTTCTTAGTCTCATAGTTATCTGTTGTTTTTAGAATTCAATGTCTATACCGAAACCATAGTAACGGAGCGTCGGGTAGTTTCTACCAGAATTGGCGCCACTATTACCCATCTTAGAGTCGAACTCAGAAGATTCAGGGTCAATAAACGAGTTATTACTGAAAGTCAGCAAGTTTTGTCCGTTGACATAGATACGTGCCTTTTCCATACCCACCTTGCGGCTCCATGTTTTAGGGAATGTGTAACCAATCTGCAAGTTCTTCAGACGCAGGTATTTTCCATCCATCAAGAATAGGTCGGAACCTTGTCCGTTTCCGTAGTTGTTTCTGTTGGAAGTAGAACCCGGAGCAGTAAGTCTCGGCCAACGTGCATCGGTGTTGGTAGGAGTCCAGAAATCCAGTTGATGCTTATAGATATTATAAGAGTAATTGGCGTGGAACGGTTCAATCAATTCACCACGAAGCATCATGTCACGCTTGCCCACACCCTGCCAGAACATACCGAAATCGAATCCTTTCCATTCTACATTGTAGTTGAAACCGAAAGTAAGACGAGGGAAGGCATTACCCAAGATAAACTTATCCTTCGAGTCGATGACACCATCTTCGTTACGGTCTACAAACTTCACGTCACCCGGCTGTACCTTTCCACCTACAGGAATAGCCGATGCCTCAATCTCCTCGTAGCTTTGGAAAAAGCCGTCCATCTTGTAACCGTAGTAAGACTCCAACGGACATCCTTCACGGGTGATACGGCTCAACTCCTCTATTTGTGAGATTCTTTCGTGACCAGGGTACTTCAGCACTTCATTCCAAGAGTCACCAAGATTGAAGTTGAAGTTATGATTTGCGGCTCCCGTTTTCAAACGATAGTTGATAGAGAGGTCCCAACCTTGATTCTGCATCTCACCAATGTTGTCCATCGCCATATCCGTACCGAATACCGAAGGCACAAGGGGCTTCATTAAAATGTCGCTCGTACGCTTGTAGAAATAGTCGAACGTCACATTCAAAGCGTTATTGAAGAACGAAGCGTCTACACCCACGTTGAAGGTTTTGGTCTTTTCCCAAGTCAAATTATCCTTACCTAACTTAAAACCTGCGCCTGATACTGTCTGGTTGTTGTATGCGTAAGAGTTGTTGTACAGTTCGTAAACAGTAAAACGGTCATAAGTACCAATAGACTGGTTACCCAAGATACCAAAAGAAGTACGCAGTTTCAAGTCACCCACACGTTCCTTGTAAGCCTGCATAAAGTTCTCCTCGCTCAAACGCCAGCCTAATGAAACAGAAGGGAAGAAACCCCATCGGTAGTCTTTATGAAACTTGGAAGAAGCGTCATAACGGAAGCTGAATTCTGTATAATATCTGTCAGCGTAAGAATACCCCACACGTCCCAACAGAGAAGTCAGACTGGTACGGTTGGATTCATCTACAAATGTTTTTCCTGTGATGTTTCCCACAGTACTATTGGTAATGTCTGTACCGATACCCAAGTCGGGATCTACCCCCTTCTTCTCAATCTCATTGCTAGACGAAGTAAACGATTCATTGGTTACTCCAAAAAGCCCGCTGACATTGTGTTTACCGAATGTCTTGTTGTAATCCAACAAAAGTTGGCTATTAATAAGGTAAGCCGTATGATTCCAGTTACTGGTCCGATAGTCAGTATCTTTCACTGGACGTGGTTCGGTAGCCTCTTCATTCAAGTAATAGGATACGCCCAAATTGCGGGTAGAACGCATGTCGTTTATCACATCCGCACCCAACACTCCACGCAACTTCAATCCGTCAATAAGCCGGAATTCAGCATTGACATTAGCGTTCAGATAATTGTTACGATACTTGTTACGGCCACCAGCTTCCAATGCTCCCAATGGGTTAAATTCAGTCAATACATCATTTAACAAATATCTTCCATCTTCCGATTTCATTTTGTAATAATAATAAGTAGGTACACGGGCGGCATCCACTTCCAAACTCCCACCGGTGGTACTTACACTATTATTACGTGTATAAGCCAAAATAGCATTCAGTTTCAAACGTCCCACTTCCGTGCTAACATTGGTACGAAAATTATAACGCTGCACGCCAAAATCACTGTTGCCCACATAATTACTTTCCTGGTCATAATAACCCATGGACACCATGTAAGTAGTTTTATCACTACCTCCAGATACGCTTAGATTGTAATTCTGCTGTAAGGCTGTGCGGACTATCTGATCAAAAAACCAGCTTTCTTCATTTTGATGGGCAGCCAGGTCACGGATTTGATCGGGTGTATACAAAGGAGCCTCTCCAGCATTGGTGGCAGCTAAATTGCGCAAAGTAGCGTTCTGATAGCCTTTCACCGGAGAAAACAAGATATCCGGATTCTGCCATCCCATCATACCACTTAACCGAACTGTCGCACGCTGGTTCTTCTTACCTTTCTTAGTAGTAACCAAAACTACACCATTGGAAGAACGTGAACCATAAATAGCAGCTGTACCGGCATCTTTCAAGATGGAAATGTTCTCAATATCATTGGGATTCAATTTATCGAAACTACCGCCATCAGCTACCAATCCGTCTATGACAAAAAGCGGACTATTGTCATTCACAGTGCTGATACCACGGATATTAAAGTTAGTCTTACGATCATTAGGATTGCTACTGCGCTGCTGGATAACCACGTTGGGCGCAGCCCCTTGCAAAGCATCTGTCATGTTAGCCACGGGACGGTCTTCGATCATGGAAGCCTTTACCTGGTCTACAGCACCTACGGCACTCTTGCGGGTAGTAGTACCATAACCGATGACAATAACTTCATCCAGCACCTTGGTATCCTCCTTTAAGACAACATTCAATTGTTTTTGATTTTTCACAGCAATTTCCTGAGTGGCATATCCCACATAGGAAAAGACGAGAACATCTTGGGCACTACAAACAATGGAATAGTTTCCATCCACATCTGTAATGGTACCCACACCTTCTTTACCCTTAACAGTAACACTCACTCCAATCAGGCTTTCACCTGTGGCATCCTTAACGGAACCTCTCACCGTGGCATTGTTTTGCTGCACCACAGTAATAGTCTCCGCATGTGCATAAACCGCAGGAGCCTGCGCCAGCATAGTCACAGCAGGCAAGGCAATAAGCCAGAACTTATAGTTCCCACCTATCCGAGCCAGCAATGAATTTACTGTGTACACTCGATTCTTTTTCATATTCTTTAAGATTAAACATTATAATAAATCACGATAAAAAAAGGAAAAGAACACAAATAATACCAACGAACAACCAATTCATGCAATTTGTATCCTAATCCTCCTTCCAGCGCACTTTATTGATTTTAAATAATTCCTGTTTTTACAAGCTGTTCAGCAAATCCACTTTACCCTCGTTCACTAATTTCAAAATCAATTCTCCAAACAGCGTATTCTGCCAAGCAAACCATGCACGGGTAAAGTTAGTGGGGTCATCCTTGTGGAAAGACTCGTGCATGAATCCCGTACCGGCATCCGTATCCATCAGCATTTTGATACAAATCTTTATCTCCTCATCATTCTGGCTGGTGAATGCCTTCATCATGATACTCATAGGCCATACCATATCATAACCAATGTGCGGACCTCCGATACCTTCACCGGCTTTACCTTTAAAAAAGTAAGGGTTGCTGCCACTCCACACAAAGCGGCGTGTATTCTGATAGATAGGATCGTTTACGTCCACATCACCCAAATAAGGCATAGCAAGAAGGCTGGGTACATTGGCATCGTCCATTAACAGATGATTGCCGAATCCATCTACTTCAAATGCATAGATTGTCCCAAACTCAGGATGATTGTAAGTGGCATATTTCTTCAGGGCTGCCTCCACTTCGGCTGCTAAATCGGTGCATTCTTTGGCCAAGGATGTTTCCTTGTTTACTTCCGTCAGAATTTCAGCAGCCTTTCTCAGAGAAGAGACAGCGAAAAAGTTGGAAGGGACCAGGTACTGAAGCGTAGTGGCATCGTCCGATGGGCGGAAAGCGGAAACAATCAGTCCCACCGATTTGACCGGAGCACCCAAGCCGTCGTTATTCAGCGTATCCAGAGCACGTTCCGTCTTACGTTGGAAACGGTAAGGGCCTACACCGTCCTTACGCTGCTGTTCCTTGAAAGTCTTCAGGATAGCAGTAATTGCCTTCATCCATTCACCGTCGAAGATACTGCTGTCACCAGTTACTTTCCAATACTGGTAAGCCAGACGAAGCGGGTAACAAAGAGAGTCTATCTCCCATTTGCGCTCGTGCAGTTCGGGCTTCATATCTGTCAAGTCAGTCATCCAGTTGCCACCCGTAGGTCCGTCGTTGAAAGCATTGGCGTACGGATCAATGTTGATGCAAAGGAACTGACGGCGAATGACACCTTCGAGCATCTCTTTCAATTGCGCATCATTGTTGGCTAACTGCACATATGGCCACACCTGCGCACCGGAGTCACGCAGCCACATAGCATGGATGTCACCGGTATAAACAAAAGTATCGGGTTTACCGTCCAGCATGCGAAAGTGTACAGTAGTGTCAAGCGTATTAGGAAAGCAATTCTCAAACATCCACGCCAACTTAGGATTGGTAAGCAGTTTCTTCACGCGAACAATCTCAGCTTCCACCGCTTTTGAGGTGAAAAGGCGTTTCTTCATTTTTGGACGATTGCTCTTGTAAGCAGCAGTCATCTGAGCATAGTTCTCCACACAAGTGTTGTCACCTTTCAGAATAAAAGTGTCTGCCTTAGCATAGCCTTGCATACAGAGCATGGCAACAGCGCACAAGGTAATGTTTCTCTTTTTCATTTGGTCTGATTCGTTTTAATTATAAAGACTGATTAGCGAACACGGCCAAACGCGCGTACATCTCTACCATGGCGGCTTGTGTCAGCAGCCATTTACGATTGTCGCGGCTCTTGCCGGTGAAATCAGTATTGAAAAGGCCGTTCTCTTCACGGGCATGCGTCCAAGCATAGTCCAGACTGCGGGCAAAGGAATCAAGATAAACCTTGTTACCGTCCACCTGATAGAGTTCCATAAAACCACGCAACATAACGGCGGTGAACCACACATCACCCTTCTTCAGCATATGAAACGGTTCTCCCTGTCCGGGGGTGAATTCCATGAAGAAATAATTATGACAAGCAGCAGCAATCGCTTGCGCATCCTTCAGATACTGCCCATTACCGGTAAGCTGATAGAGCAAAGCAGCCGACTGCATCATCTGACCGCTGTTATAGGCAAATTTGGCACGTCCTATCTCACCGTCCAAACGCATGTTGTCGAAGTAAAGGCAGTCTGTTGTGTCCTGCAATGTTGCTTTAGTCCACTCGTACAAACTCTTCCCTTTCTCAAAATAGGAGCTGTCTTGCGTAGCCTTGAAAAGTTTCAGGGCAAAGACGGAACCAGGGGCGTTGGAACAAGTGTTCTTTGATTCCTTCTTCTGTTCGCACCAATAGATACCTCCTCCCAAACAATCGTCCATACCGCTTTCTATAAACTTCCAGATAAGCTTGGCGCTCTGCAGATAGTTCTCTTGGCTAGTCATCAGATAGACGTCTGTGAAGTCAATGCCGAGCCACACGTTGTCATCGTAAAAGCGGTCGGACAACGGAGCGTCCTTGATGTAAGAAGCATACGCTTTGGGCATACGACGAGCATCGAAATATTCAGCAAGTCCCGGAAGCACTTTCTCATCAAGCAACTTCTGATAGTTCCCGAAATCTTTCTTGTTATCTTTAGTGGCCTCCATCAACGCATTCACTGCGGAGAAGGTACCGGAATAAGGCCACAAATAAGAGTAGAGATTGGGACGGTTCTTCTGTTCCTCGGAAGCCAAATAAGTAGCGGTATAGCCTTCCATGTCCGAAGGATAATTCTCACGCAACAGACAAGTGCCCGGTGCGGAATAGTGAGCATATAAGGAATCAAGTGTTTGTGTAGATCTGACCAGCATTGCGTTGTCTGCCACAGCCGGTTCTTTCTGTGTCTTGCATCCGGTTACTGCCAAGGCGCATGCCAATAGGCAGAGGAGTGCTTTCTTGGAATTTTTCATCTTTTTTCTACGGCATTAAATTGTTCGACTTGTTTTTCACTCCGTTGCAGGAGTCTTCTTTTATATAATATATAAACCCTATTAAAAACGATTGCAAAAATAGACAGTAAGGTTAAAAGCCAACTATAAATCCGTGACATAACCGTCCACATTCCGGACATGGCAGAATTCTAAAACAAGTTTGTCACAAAACAGACACACCGTTTCCCCCATACTTCGGAAACATCATTTCCCAACAACTGGAAATTCTGAAATACGCAGGGTTGTACAACCGTAGGGTATCAGCGTGATTTCTTGCTCTCCTCCTTCGGCACTGCCACAGAAAGAGAAAGGCTGGGGCCCTGCCATTTCATTATATACTGTCCAAGTAGGGATAAGACGAGCCTTCATCTTTATTTCAACCGGTGCATTTTCCTGATTCCAAGGAAAGTCCAATTGCTGTTTTTGGCTATTGATACTTACTTGGGCCACCTCGTTCATTCTGTTACGGTCAAAATCCACCAATCCGTAGTTCCATGGATCCGAAGAAGTCACCTGATAATAATAAGAACCATACCAACTATCCTTAAACTCTTTCTTTTCCCAATTTTCTTCCATTTTCAGGGCATATACCAACGGACCTCTTTCAATAGATACTGCGTTTTCATACCAAGTGCTAGTAAAGACCTCCATGGGCAGATACAGTTCAATCTTATCATTCCGCTTCCATATACGGTCTACGATAGCTATTTTCCCACCTTTGACAGTTTGCTCCATCTTTCCATTTACCCGTATTTCAGCTTGCTTGCACCACTTCGGAACACGCAGGTGAAATGGAAATTTCACTTGTTTCACCTTATTCCTCACCTCTTTAATGGTAAAAGTTATCTGATGATCCATCGGATAGTAAGTATCTTCACTGATAACCACCGGTACATTATCACCCACATTGGCTGTTACTTCCGACGGAGAATAGACAATGGCTGCAATGCCGTTATCAGGTGTGGCATACCATAGGTGCTGTGTAAATTTTGGCCAACCTTGGTGCATATTCGAAAAACAACATGGGTATCCGGTCAGAGTGCCAAAAGCAAGGTCTGTCCCTTCATGATCCTGGTCGAAGTTGCGACGATGGCGTGTTACCATCACCTGATTCGGTTGCTGGAAATATTGCTTAGTCATAAAGTCATCGGATATTTGGGCTGGTAAAGCATTAAAAGCAATGCGTTCCAAATGGTCGGCAAAGTCTATGTCTCCTGTAATCTCCACCATTTTTTCCAGCGAGTACATCAACTCTACGGCCGAACACAACTCCGAGCCTTGTGTAGGATTGTTTCCATGCAAAGCCTCATCGCCTCCATACATGCCTTGCGGCTGTCCGTGGAACCGGCGAATATCTCGAAAGCCTTCCTTGACAGCATCAATATATTTCCGGTCGGTATCTTGCTGATAATAAATAATCGGTTCTTTGATGCCTTGTGCCAAATTAACACAGTGTATAGTGCAGGGTCTGCGCAAGTCTCCCCTATCTACCATATCTATGAAACTGAAACTCTGCCGGTGCAGCAAATGCCCCAATTCAAGCAAAAAATCCTCCCCCGTAAGATTATAAAGCCAATATACAGCTTGCAAATTGTCACAAGCACGGAATTCTGCCCAACTGCTCCAGTGTCCTAAAGGTTTTTGCGGCAAGGTATTCAGTTGATAACGGAAATATTTTGTCATAAAAGCGACGACTCTCTTATCGTTCGTTGCCGAATAATACTGCTGTAGGATTTTCAGCACGACCATACGCGGCCACCAGTCTTGCGAGTTATCACGTTGCAGTCCAGGCTCTCCCGGATAATCTTTTTCAGGACCGAAGAATCCGTCCTTACGCTGGCTCTGCAAAGCCCATTCTATCCAAGGTTGCACTTTGGCTTTCAAGACATCATCATCCAGTATATACGCCAAAGGAAGTAGACCGTCTATCCAGTATGGACCGCGTTCCCACTGGTCTCCATCACCACCTAACCAACCATTGCGTTTGCCCATAACCGAAGGGTAAAGAACATCCATCTGACCACTGGCGCCATTTTTCTGACGAACCAGCATTTCGTGCAACCAGCCTTTAGGTTTGATACTGCCTAAAGGAAGTTCCATTAAGGGCTTACGGAGTAGAGGATAGCGATTATTCTTGTAGTTTCCTTCTACTACCTGGCTCAAAAGAGCATCCACTTGTTTCTCCGCCTCAGGCGTAAACCACTTTTGAGCAGATATTGTAAAGAGATTAGCAGCTAATAAACATACAACAGCAAATATTTTAATTTTCATTTTTCAAGGTATTTGTTATTTCCAATAAATTTACTTCAATAGAGTTGTTAACTTACTCACATTAAGCACTTACACCTGAGAATCATCAGATCCTTGTGTCTGTGGTGACAGACACAAGGATCTGAAAAATGGGAATATAATAACTGTTTATTCGTATACTTCCATTTCATAAATGCGCACATCTTTACCAGAAGCCGATTGCATGGGCTGTGTCACTAAAAGACGCAGGTAGCGAACACTTTCAGACTTATTTAGCGTGCGATTCAGTACATTCTTACCATTACCAGAAACATAGTCCAGTGTGCGCCATTCACCATTCTTGTCGCTCTTACCTTGCAGAAAGCAGGAGGAAGTGACGTAGGAATGGTTTTCGCCGGCAGCGTTCAGTAACTTCCAGCCATTAATGCTTCTTTCACCGCCCAAATCAAAGTCTACGTAGTGGGGCATTTCAGCAATAGCACACCACTTTGTGTTTTCGTCGCCATCTACCATGAAAGCCGGCTTCTCTTTCTCGTTCACATAGCTTGAATAGCCCATTACCATGTCCTGCTTCAGAATGTTCACTCTCTCTGTGGAGCTTTCCGTCTGATAGCGATTGCACTTGTTTGCCGTACGGAACAGTTCGGAAGCGGGACAAACAGAAGTAGCAGCAACATCAGTCAAAGTGGCGGCAAAAATAACAATATCCTTATTATCGGGCAATACCACCTCAGTAGCCTTTTCTGGCAGGTCTATTGCGAACTTAAACATGTAAGTGAACTCATACGGCTGATCGCCTTCACCGGAATGGCGGTGCGTACCCACATAGGCAACTTCAGCATCTTTCAGATAACCTTCCGTATGTCCGGTGTGCCCCCACTGACCGATGAAGCCAGTATAAGAAGGAACAATGACTTCCTGCACATACTTGCCTACGCGGAATATCCCCTTCACATCTTTATCAGAAGCGGCAGCAGCAAGGATATAGAGTCTGTTATAAGTACAGTCGGCGGGCAGTTTCAGTACATTGCCCTTGCAAGCCATACCATTCAGCTCTTCACGTGTCTCCAATTTGAAAGGCACTCCATGCACATTCATCTCGGCAGGTATCAATTCAGCAGCATAAGAATAACCAGACTCAAAGTTGGCAGCAGCCTTGAACTCGTTCCAACTGAAGCACTTCTTGTCATAAACAAGGGGCAATGGTTCGGCCACCGTCTGCACCTTTTTATTGGAAGCAAAACGTACCTTGTAGGTCTTAATGCTGTTTGGATTGACTGACACTTCCAAGCGATTTCCACTGAATGTAGCCTTACCGATGGTCTTTTCCGTACCATCTGCTTCTACAGCAGCCACAAGGTTGTCGGCAAAGACAATCGAGGCTTTCTGCGCCTGCTTGCCTGCGGCTTCATACACGCGTACCACATATTCATCTGAACTTTCGGCTTTCTTTAAGGCTTTAATAAGTACATTCCGGTTATCGGAAAAAGCCAATGAATAGCTCTTACCTAATTCGCCGCGATGCTTTCCAACAACGAACGCCTTGATGCGCTGGTTCAGCAACTCAGCATTCTCGCGGGTTTGAACTACGTCCAAAGCGCCCACATGACCTACCAAGCTGTAAGTAAAGGTATGGTGACCGAAGTCCTGACGATCTTGATAAGCATAGTTCTTTTTTGTCTTCGGAGTGTGCAGCAAAGTGAGACGCAGGGTGTTGTTATCAGGCTTGTCCCAGCCATATTTGCTGTCGTTCATGATGGAAACACCATAAGAACCGTTAGCGTCCGTTAAATCTGCCCAATATTGAGCATATACTTCGTAAGCGGTCAAGATGTTGTTTCCTCTCTGCACGCTGCCTACGCCCAAGTCGTAAGTGGCCACCTCATTATTCAAATTGAGGGGAAACTCAGCCTTCAACAGAGCGTTGGTAGACTGCCAGTCCACTTCGTTAGTAAAGTCAATGCGGTGGGCCAATACACCTTCATACAAATGGATGTACTGGCGGAAAAAAGAATCATCGTGACGTTTCTCCACGCAGAGAGTCTTACGTAATGCACCGTTTTCGCAAAGAGTCACTTTCACATCCTCGGTGATGGAGATAGGAGTAGCGTCCACAGTCTCTTTCAATATCTCCCATGCCGGCCATTCGAATGACTTGTTTTCAGTGAAGAGGGCTAAACGAATAGCCTTACCAGCCTTTACCAGTTCCTTGTTGATTCTCTTGTCGAACAGTGAAGTAATGTCACCGTTCTCATTCAATGTCAGTTTGTAGAACGAATTTTCAACACTTGCAGCTTCAACAGCAGACATCTCTTTTCCTTCGCCGGAGAGGCGGACATCGTAAACTGCGTATCCATTGGCGGGTACAGTGGCTTCTACTAACAAGCGGACCTTTCCATCAGTATATGAAACCAACTGAGAAACCACCAACTTGCCTTGTTCGTTATATACAGCCACACTTTTGGGAAAACGGGAAGCCTCCACTTCGATGGTCACCACATCTGTAACCTTGAAGCCCGAAGCGTTATAGAGCACTACGGGAATCCCCTTGACACGAGTATCAAGCTTGCCTGCCACACTTCCCACAGAATGAGTCAGGATACCGGAGAACTGTTTCAGAGAGAGAAGTTCATCGTTCCAAGAAAATTCATAGGCACGGGGAATGCTAGTACCGGTCAAATCATCGTGGAATTGGTGGAATATGAAGCGCTGCCAAGACTCCGTCAGGCTCTTGCCAGGATATTCGGCAACCCCCAAAAGGGCAGCAGCCACAGAAGCACGTTCAGCGGCATCACCCAAAAGTTCATTTTGACGATTATAGAGTTTCATAGCAGCCTGTGAAGTGTAGCAGCCGGTTCCATGAACGTCCATCAGCAATTCACCGTCAAATACGGGGAGCTCGGGATGGCTGCCATAAGGCTGGTAATCCTTGAACAACTGGTCACTGGCTGCACTGATAATCTTCAACGGACCGTCTCCCTTGATACCTTTCTCCACGGAAGCCACAGAAGCGATGGTAGGTGAACCGCCCACATCACCTGTTCCATAGTAGCGGTAAACGGTATTCAGGGGAGTGCATTTGGAGAGTTCCATCAAATATTTATTTTCTGAAAGGTCTTCATTATCCCAACGACGACCGTAATCATATCCGTGAGCCAGCATGACGGACGCTCCATCCACTCCTTTCCACAGTCCGATGGTAAAGGGATGCTTGCTTTTACCGTAGAAAGGATTGTTACGCCAATCCAGCTTCTGTGAAGAGAAACCTATCAGTCCACAATGGGCAGCAACAGTAGGCAATGTCCAACCGAATCCGAAGCAATCGGGAAGGAAGATGTCGGTACTTTCTACCCCCAGCTCCTTACGATAGAACTCCTGCCCCAGCATAATGTTGCGAATAAACGATTCAACAGACGGCACCAAAGTGTCGGTAGCATCCCAACTGGCCCCACTCACATGCCATCGACCTGCCTTTACAAAAGCCTTCATCACTTCGTATTCACGAGGATAATATTCCTTCATCCAAGCATATTTCACTCCACCTTCAAAATTAAAGATATAGTCGGGGTACTGGTTCAAAAGGAAAAGGTTCTGATTCAAGGTATTCCAGACATAATCCTTAATAGTAGTCTGAATGTCCCAGTTCCACTGCGTGTCCAAGTGGGCATCTGCCACCATGTACGCTTTTGCTTTCTTCGGTGCAACGGTCTGAGCCGATAATTGTCCTCCTGCAACGGCCAACATCACGGCTCCCGCTATCAGATGGGTCTTCCCCATCAGTATTCGTCTCTTTTTCATGGTTTTGTTATTATTGTTTTTTCGTAAAAGATAATGTCAATTCGATATAAACCACCGCATTCTTTGTTATAAATGTGCTGCTTCCTCTAGCCGCAAACCGCTCTTTCACCTTCTCTCTTTAGCCTCCATCCGGCAACAATAGTTCTCTGACATGTGGAATGTTGGTAACAAAAATAGCCCATCCTTCACTCTCATACTGTACAGATTCGCGACATAGATATGTAAAAAGTCGTCTGTGGCATGATTTTATATATTTATGTCATAAATAGCATACATTTCCTACAGAATACAAACTACTTTTGTATATTGTAAAAATCCAAAAGCTAAGAACATGAAAAAACAATTCCTACTCTCGGCAGTTCTCTGCCTCTCACTGACCGCTTTCGGACAGAAAGTACATCAACTGGCCTCACCCAGCGGAAACATCCGCATCTCGGTGGAGCTGACCGATCAAATCCAATATGATGTAACCCAAGGAAATCAAACACTGATGGACAACTGTGTCATTGGTCTGGAAACTGCCAACCACCAGCTGGGCATCCATCCTAAACTAAACAAAGTAGTACGCCAAAATGTAAACGAGGAACTGACTCCCATCGTACCCCTGAAATTCTCTACTATAACCAACCGCTACAACCAATTGCTACTGAAGTTTAAAGGAGGCTATTCAGTAGAGTTCCGTGCCTTTGATGACGGATTCGCCTACCGCTTCCTTACTGACCTGAAAGGCGAGCAAGAAATAATGAATGAAATCCTCCGCCTGAACTTTGTGGATGATTGCCTGCTACATCTTCAGCAACCTGACGGCTTTAAGACTTCCTATGAAGAAGAATATCGCCACCAAACAAGCAGCGAGTGGAAAAACTCCAATCGCATGGCTCTGCTTCCCCTTTTAGCCAGCACACCCAAAGGTGACAAAATCCTCATGAGTGAAACCAATCTGACAGACTATCCCGCCATGTTTCTGAAAAACGATGGACAAGGCGGCATTACCGCCGTCTTCCCCCGTCTGCCTCTTGAATTCGGAGAAGACGGTGACCGCAGTCTCAAGATTCTGAAAGAAGCCAACTGCATAGCCCGTACCGCAGGCAAGCGCAGTTATCCATGGCGTTACTTCGTCATTACCGACGATGACCGCAAACTTATAGAAAACACTCTATCCTATCGCCTCGCTGAAAAGAATGTCATAGAAAACACCTCTTGGATTAAACCAGGACTAGCCAGCTGGGAATGGTGGAACGGAGCCACACCCTACGGCCCCGACGTGGACTTCAAAGCAGGTTGCAACCTTGACACCTACAAATACTTCATCGACTTCGCATCCCACTACGGCGTAGAATATATAGTAATGGACGAAGGCTGGGCCATGAACACCCGCAACCCCTATAAACCCAATCCCTCGGTAGACATACACGAACTCATCCGCTACGGCAAAGAAAAAAACGTAGGCATTGTGTTATGGCTCACTTGGCTTACGGTAGAAAACCACTTTGACCTATTCGAAACTTTCGAAAAGTGGGGTGTGAAAGGCGTAAAGATAGATTTCATGGATCGTAGCGACCAATGGATGGTAAATTTCTATGAACGCGTAGCACATGAAGCCGCCAAACACCATCTCTTCGTTGACTTTCACGGTGCTTTCAAACCTGCCGGATTAGAATACAAATACCCAAACGTACTCTCCTACGAAGGCGTAAGAGGTATGGAGCAAATGGGCGGATGCCGTCCCGACAACAGTGTCTATTTCCCCTTCATACGCAACGCAGTAGGAGCCATGGACTATACTCCCGGCGCCATGCTTAGCATGCAGCCTGAAGTCTACCATTCCGAACGTCCCAATTCTGCCAGCATCGGCACACGTGCCTATCAGATGGCACTCTTTGTTCTTTTTGAAACCGGCCTGCAGATGATGGCAGACAATCCTACCCTCTATTATCGCAACGACGAGTGTACACGTTTCATCACCCAAGTACCCCAAACATGGGACGAAACCATCGCTCTCGAAGCCAAAGCAGGAGAATATGCCATCGTGGCCAAACGCAAAGGAGAACAATGGTATATAGGAGGCATGACCAACAACCGCGAACGTGAACGGGTCTTTAACATCTCCCTTGATTTCCTGCAAGAAGGAAAAAATTATCTCATGACCTCTTTTGAAGACGGCATCAACGCTGACCACCAAGCCATGGACTACCGCAAGCAAGAACAATCCTTGAAGAAAGGCGACCATATCACAGTCCGTTTGGCACGCAACGGTGGATTCGCTGCGGTCATTCGCTAATCATATCCATACCTATCTGCTCCGTACAAATACATTTCTAAGGATACGGAGCAGATACAAAGCAAACTGTAAGCCTACAACTAAAGAAATATATTGCAAATATTGACTGTTTCCACCTTAAAATATATCTTTGCAACTCAAAATCAATACAACAAGCCACATGAAAGACATATACTGGAAAGGCCATACGATTTTATTGCTTATCAGCCTCTTATGCTGTTTTCCGGATTTTGTGTACGCTTACAGCCTACGGCAATTCTCCAATAAAAACGGTCTTTCCAATAGTGCCATCCAATCCCTTTACCAAGATAGCCAAGGTGTACTATGGATAGGAACATGCGACGGACTGAACGTGTTTGACGGCAACAATATCCACCTATATACGCCCGTTGATGTGTCACGCAACCTATTGTCAGGCAACATTATCAGCCAGATCGTAGAATCAGAGCCAGGCATACTGTGGTTACAAACCAACTACGGGTTAGACAGATTGGATACATACCGACAGACCTGCCGGACCTTTACCGAATTCAAGGACAACATCTTCTTGGCACGAAGCAACAACAAGTGCATGTTAGTGCTGAAAGATGACGGAAATCTGTATCACTACCAACAAGAGAACCAGAAATTTCTCCAGTTAAACATCTCTTCCATGGATTTTAATAAAGTACTGTCCATGACCATTGATTCCAACAACCTGCTTTGGATATTCGCAACTGGAAACAACACTCGTTGCTATCGTCTGAACCACACGGGAAAAAGCGTGACACTGATTCCGGAAAAGCCATTTGGACATCACGGCTTGAAGCATGCCTTCATCGGAGAAGATTCAGCCTACTTCATTGATGAAACCTATGCCCTCTACGAATATAGTTTCAGCAACCGACAGTGTTACTACATTGCCGACCTGAAAGACGAAATAGAAAAACGAGGTGAAGTATCTTCCATCATCAAACGAGAAAATGACTTCTGTATCGGTTTCAAAAGCAGCGGCTTGATAGTACTGAAATATGAAGCAAACCAAAAGATTAAATACCGTATAGAATACACTGAAATACAGTCGGGCATCTTCTGTCTGATGAAAGACAAATTTCAAGATATCGTATGGGTAGCTACCGACGGAGAAGGGTTATACATGCTTTACAATGACACATTCACCATGACCAACACCCTGCTCAACACTCCCGCATATCAGGTGAACAACCCGGTACGCAGCCTTTACCTCGACCCACAGCAAACCTTATGGATAGGAACCAAAGGCAGTGGCATATTGCGTATACCGAATTATCTTGTCAACAATACACCCGAAAAACATGATCGTCTCATCACCGGTAACAGCACATTGACCGACAACTCCGTCTACTGTTTTGCACCCGGTGGAAAAGACCGACTTTGGATAGGTACGGAAAACGGAATCAATTATTATTCCTACTCTACCCACCAATTGAAAGAACTGGCGGTACAAGCCAATGGAACCAAAGTGAAATATGTGCACTCCATTGATCAAACCAATGACAGTACACTTTGGATTTCCACCGTGGGCGAAGGAATCGTAAAGGTGACATTAGAAAATCAGAGAAAAGATCCTATTGTGAAGCATGCTACACGGACTTTGGTGAGTAACGGACATATGGCATCAAACTATTTTTTCACCTCCTACCGTGAAAGCAGCTCTACGCTGTGGTTCGGGAACAGAGGGCTCGGAGCCTACCGCATTGATGTACGTACTGGAGAAATGGCACAGTTCCGCTTCAACAACTTGGTAAACAGCCAAACCGCCAACGATGTGTTCGCCATACACAAAAACGAGCAAGGCTACTGGCTGGGCACTGGATCAGGGCTTCTCCGCTTCTACTCAAACGAAGACGGAAACCCAGACAGCATCAGTGCAAAGCTCTACACCAACAGCACCGTACATGGTATCTTGGAGGACAACCGAGGCAATCTCTGGGTGAGTACTAATCAAGGATTAATGAGACTCAATCCCCAAGAACAGACCAAGCAGACCTACAACAACGGAAACGGACTGGCCGTGACCGAATTTAGTGATGGAGCCTTCTACAAAGACAATGCTACGGGAATCCTTTTCTTTGGAGGTGTAAACGGCTTCGTCACCGTGAAGCCCGATTCTTACATCACCACGGACTATATGCCCGAAATCAGCCTGAAAGGACTTTCCATCTTCGGTAAGGAATACAACCTGCATGACTTTTTACATTACAAAGACGGGAAGCCCGTGCTACAACTGGACTACAAACACAACTTCTTCCAGCTCAACTTCCGGATAACAGACTACATTAACGGAAACGACTATTTCTACTCCTATAAACTAAAGGAAGCAAGCGACCAATGGATAGAAAACGGAGTTTCACCCAATGCCATCTTCTCCAACCTTTCCCCCGGAGAATATACTCTGTTTGTGAAATACCGCAACAACATCAACGGTAAAGAAAGCCATCCGCAAGCCTTCACCATTTACATCGCTCCTCCCTGGTATCTCAGTACCTGGGCCTATGTGGGCTACTTTTTGTTAGGGTTACTATTATGTACAGGCATAGTCGCCTATGCATTCTATACCTACCGCCTGAAGCGGCAGCACATGATGAAGAAAATGGAACGACAGAAAAAAGAGGAAGTCTATGAATCAAAACTACGCTTCTTCACCAACATCACCCACGAGTTTTGCACCCCCCTCACCCTGATTCAGGGACCGTGCGAGAAGATACTCACCCACAAGGAGACAGATATCTACACGCACCGCTACGCCAAGATGATTCAGCAAAATGTGGAAAAGCTGAATGGTCTCATTGTGGAATTGCTGGAGTTCAGAAGACTGGAAACGGAAAACAAAATGCTCTCCATACAGCCGCAACCTGTTTCCGAAAAGTTAAGGGACATCGCCGAATCCTTCGGTGACATGGCGGAAAACAGAGAAATGAACTACTGCCTTGACATAGCCCCCGAACTGACATGGAACACCGACCTGAGCTGCTTCAACAAAATAGCCGGAAACCTCATATCCAACGCTTTCAAGTACACACCCGACAAGGGGAACATCAGCGTAACATTGTACACGAAAAACGAACGTCTTATTTTGAAGATAGCCAATACCGGCAAAGGCATCACACCGGAAAATCTCGGAAAGATATTCGACCGCTATAAGATTCTCGACTCCGTGGAGATGAACGGCAAAAACTCAAGAAACGGACTGGGGTTGGCCATCTGCAAAAACATGGTGACACTGTTGGAAGGAGACATAAACATCGAAAGCACACCGGGCGAACTGACCACCTTCACTGTAAGCCTTCCCTCGCTCCCCCCCAACGGACAAGAAGTACCGCAAACAGCATACGAAGCGGCTTCTCCAAGCATTCCCACCGAAGAAGTGCAAGAATTGCCCGAAAAATACACCCAAGAATTCGACGCAAACAAGCAGACGGTCATGGTGATAGATGATGACCCTTCCATGCTGTGGTTCGTATCCGAAATATTCACAGAGAAATACAACGTACTCTCTTTCAATAATGCCCAAAAGGCATTAGACAGCCTGGAGCAACGACAGCCAGATCTCATCATCTCAGACGTGATGATGCCCGATATAGATGGGTTATCCTTCACCTCCACCATCAAGCAACACAAGCTGTGGAGCCATATTCCCCTAATCCTGCTCTCAGCACTGCATCACGAAGACGACCAAGTAAAAGGACTGGAATCGGGGGCGGATGCCTATGTCACCAAGCCTTTCAATGTGAAATATTTGGAAAAGATGGTCTATCATCTCATCCGCCGCGAAGAAAACCTGAAGGAATATTATAGTTCGGCACTCAGCACCTTTACCTGGAAAGAAGGAAGCTGCTTGCACAAAGAAGAACAAGAATTCTTAGAGAAAATGACAGAAGTCATTGAAAAGAACTTAGCCAATCCAGACCTGCAAGTAGAACTTTTGAGTAAGGAAATGGGCTACAGCAGCCGGCAGTTCTACCGCAAACTGAAACCACTTACTGACAAATCGCCTGCCGACATCATCAAAGAATACCGCCTCTCCACGGCGGAACGCTTGTTAGTCTCCAGCAACTTCACCATCGAAGAGCTGATGGACCGCACGGGATTCACCAACCGAAGCACTTTCTATAAAGCTTTTTCACAACGTTACGGAATGCCGCCCCGTCAATACTGCGAACGGCAAAAGAAGAACGTGAGGGAAGGACAGGAAATCACTAATACTTAATCATCTTATACCATCTGCATTTATGAAAAGAAGCTCTTTTTTGAGTATCGCATTCACCGGGCTGCTTGCTACCGCAGCCGCAACAGCACAAACTCACGAACAGCCCGAATGGAATGACCTGAACATTTCGGGAGTGAACAAAGAAACGGCATGCCAAACCGCCATTCCCTTTGCCGACGAAGGACAAGCCCTACGCCTGAGCATCGAGGAATCCCCCTATTATCAAACTCTGAACGGTACATGGAAATTCCATTGGGTGGCCGACCCCGAAAAACGGCCGAAGGATTTCTTCAAGCCCGACTACGACGTAAGTGACTGGGATAACATCAAAGTGCCCGCCACATGGCAGATAGAGGCTGTACGCCATAACAAGCCCTGGGACAAGCCTTTGTATTGTAATACCATTTACCCTTTCTGTGATTACAGTAAAGGAGTACAATGGCCCAACGTCATCCAACCTCGCCCGGCAGACTATACTTTTGCCAACATGCCCAATCCCGTAGGCAGTTACCGACGTGAATTCACTTTGCCCACATCTTGGAAGGGCAGAGATGTATTTATTCGCTTCAATGGAGTGGAAGCAGGTTTCTATCTTTGGTTGAACGGTAAAAAAGTGGGCTATTCAGAAGACAGCTACTTACCTGCCGAGTTCAATCTGACTCCCTATTTACAAGAAGGAAAAAACACATTGGCAGTTGAAGTGTACCGTTTCACCGATGGAAGTTTTCTTGAATGTCAAGATTTCTGGCGGTTCAGCGGTATCTTCCGCGATGTATTCCTATGGTCAGCACCACGCACGCAAATTAGGGACTTCTTCTTCCGAACCGACTTGGACGGAGATTATCGTAATGCTACAGTTTTTTTGGACGTGGAAATCACCGGTAAGAAAAGTTCTGCCGAACTCATAGTGAAGCTCTCCGACACAGAAGGAAAGGAAGTGCTATCACGCACTATCCACGCCACAAAAACAGGTAGTACCCATCTGGAATTCGATGTGGAGAACCCACTGAAATGGACAGCCGAAACACCCAGCCTCTACAACCTGACCCTGACCCTAAAACAGAAGGGAAAAGTGACAGACCTACGTAGTGTAAAGGTAGGCTTCCGCGAAATAGAGTTTGCCAAAAACGGACAACTGCTGATTAACGGCAAACCCACTCTTTTCAAAGGTGTCAACCGCCACGATCACAGCCCATTGAATGGCCGTACCGTCTCCAAAGAAGAGATGGAAAAGGACGTACAACTAATGAAAGCGCTGAACGTAAATGCTGTCCGTACCTCCCATTACCCCAACAACCCTTACTTTTACGACCTATGCGACCGCTATGGCATCTATGTATTGGCAGAAGCCAATGTAGAGTGCCACGGCGAAATGCGTCTCTCACACGAGCCACAGTGGGAAAAATCATTCACCGAGCGCAACGAGAACCAAGTGAAACGTTTCCGTAACCACGCTTCCATCGTAATGTGGTCCATGGGCAACGAATCGGGAAACGGAAACAACTTCTCCACTGCTGAAAAGGCCATCAAACGTTTGGATACTACCCGCCCCACCCACTACGAGGGAAACAGTTCCTTCTGCGACGTGACCAGTTGCATGTACCCAAGTGTGGACTGGCTGGAAAACGTAGGCCGTGAACGATTGGAGAAAATACAAAAGGGCGAGATCGTGAAACCTCACGTAGTATGCGAGTATGCCCATGCCATGGGAAATTCCATAGGAAACTTCAAGGAATACTGGGAAACCTACGAACGCTATCCGGCACTCATCGGAGGTTTCATTTGGGATTGGGTGGACCAAAGCCTGCGTATGCCCACTCCCGACGGCAAAGGCTTCTACATGGCCGTAGGCGGTGACTTTGGTGACAAGCCCAACGACGGTAACTTCTGTACCAACGGCGTCATCTTCTCCGACCGTACATTATCTGCCAAATCCTATGAAATGAAGAAGATACATCAACCCATCCGCATAGAAGCATTAGGGAATGGCAAATATAGAATCAGCAACAAGCGATTCCATGCCAATATGGAAGACCTCTACGGGAGATACGAAATAACGGAAGATGGAAGGACCGTCTGCTCAGGCAATCTGGAAGATTTGAAGCTGGAAGCACAGGCAAGCAAAGTCATCACCCTGCCAGACATACCCGCAACGAAGGTACCCGGAGCAGAATACTTTATCAATTTCAGTTTCTGCCAAAAAAGAGATACCGAATGGGCAAAAGCCGACTACGAGGTAGCCACCGAACAATTCAAGCTATCAAGCAGCGAGAAACCTATATTCGTACCCGAAAAAGGAAACATCAATCTAAACGAAACTGCCGACGCATTGGTGGTGAAAGGTGAACGTTTTGAAGCTGTCTTCTCCAAGGAAGAAGGAACTTTATCGGCATATACATTGAATAATATCCCCCTGATAAGTAAAGGACTCGAACTGAACCTCTTCCGTGCTCCCACCGACAACGATAAACAGGTAAGTGGCGATTGGCAACGCAAAGGCCTTTACCAGCTGCAAGCGGAAACCGGCAAATGGGAAACCCACCAAGAAGAGGACAGAATAATCCTGCACATCCGGAACTGCCACAAAGGTAAACTCGGTTTTGAGTATCGCACAGAAATAGAATACACCGTAAATGCCGATGGTTCCATCATGGTGAACAGTGTCATCATCCCGGTATCCGACAGCGAAATCATTCCGCGTGTGGGCTATCGAATGGAACTGCCCGAAGGCTTCGAGCGTATGCGTTGGTATGGACGTGGCCCATGGGAAAACTACGTAGACCGCAAGGATGCCACCCCAATAGGCGTATACGAAAGTACAGTATCCGACCAATGGGTGAACTATGTAAAGCCTCAGGAGATGGGTAACCATGAAGAGGTACGCTGGATTTCCATCACCAACGCCGACGGTATGGGCTTCGTTTTCGTGGCAGGCGACCAAATGGCGGCTTCTGCCCTGCATGTCAGAGCACAAGACATGGCAGACCCCGACCATCTGCAAAAACTGATTCACAAATACGACATCCCGATGCGCAAGGAGACAGTTCTTTGTCTTGATGCCCACAATCGTCCTCTGGGCAACGCAAGCTGCGGTCCAGGCCCGATGAAAAAATACGAACTGCAAGCAACTCCCGTAGCATTCAGCTTCATCATGATGCCTTTGGAAAGAAGCTACACGCAAAGTGAGCTTACCAAGAAAGCACGCGTACAGATGCCTGCATGCATGCCCGTAATGGTAGAACGCGATAACAACGGTTACCTGCAAATGAGTACCGGAACTCCGGACGCGACCATCTTCTACAGCCTTAACGGTAACGAATACCGGGAATACACAGCTCCATTCGAGTTCATTGACGGTGGAAAGATACAAACATACGCTGTTTCTGGAAAATTAGGCAAGAGCCTGGTCACTACTATGGAACTACCCATATTCGTAGACCACTCGGCATGGAAGGTGGTCTCCTCCAGCAGCGACAGCCAAGGAGAAGAGGCGCAAAACGCCATCGATGGGGACCCTTCCACGTATTGGCACACCCGTTGGCACGAACCCATTCCAGAGTTTCCACACAGCATTGTGGTAGACATGGCTTCCCTACTGGTAGTGGACAAATTCATCTACACAGCACGACATTCCAATGATAACGGACACGTCAAAGACTACGAGCTAAGCTTCAGCAAAGACGGAAAAAATTGGGAAAGCACCGTCAAAGGTACATTCTCCAATCTGACGTCTGCCCAAACCATAACATTGGAAACACCCGTCACTGCCCGTTACTTCAAATTCGTTCCCTTGTCCGAAATGCACGGCAGGAAATGGGCTTCGGCAGCCGAACTGAATGTGAGCATCCTGAAAAACATCAGCGGAGCATCCCAGAGACAAATAGTGGTCTCCGTAGACAGCGATGCAGACAACAGCATGAAGCTGGCGGCAGACGGTAACATAAACACCTATTGGCACACGGTACACAACCAATTCTACATAGCTCCCTACCCTCATGAGATACATCTTTCCCTATCCAAAGAGGCCACTATAAAGGGTATCCGCTACACTCCGCGACAAGATAGCGAAGAAGGACGGATAGCTTCCTATGAAGTATATGCAAGCAAAGATGGAAAAAATTGGGGGCAGCCCATTATCTATGGCACCTTCCATATAGGTACAGCAACGCAAACTATAGAATTTACTCCTTGCCGGGCACGCTATGTGAAACTATTGGGATTATCGGCCCATGACAAAGGAAAGAAAGCTGCCATAGCAGAATTAGAGATAATCTTGGAAGAATAATTTTAGAGGAAAAACTATTAACCATGGAGTTTCAGGGCTTGTGCAAAAACTTGTACAAGTCCTGAAATTCCACGTTTTCTCCTATAAGTAAAAATCACTTTCCCTTCACTATCCGCTTAATATCATTCAGCTTGTTCAGTGCCTCCAGCGGCGTCAAGTTATTCACATCCAGATTCAGTATCTCATCGCGTATCTGGCACAGCACCGGGTCGTCGAGCTGAAAGAAGCTGAGCTGCATACCACCGCGTGTCTCTCCCACTTCCACCATCGGTTTGCTGGAAATCCCCTGCTGGCGGTTGTCTGTTTCCAGTTGTTTCAGAATGTCATTGGCACGCTTCACGATGCTTTTGGGCATACCCGCCATTTTGGCTACATGAATACCGAAGGAGTGTTCGCTGCCACCGCGCTCCAATTTGCGCAGGAAGATGACTTTGTTATCTATCTCCTTCACCGAAACGTTGTAGTTCTTTATACGCTTGAAGCTCTTCTCCATCTCATTCAGCTCATGGTAGTGCGTGGCAAACAAGGTTCGGGCTTTTGCCTTGGGATGCTCGTGTATATGCTCCACAATCGCCCAGGCGATGGAAATACCATCATATGTAGAAGTACCGCGCCCCAGCTCGTCGAACAGCACCAGGCTGCGGGGAGAAAGGTTGTTCAGGATATCCGCCGCCTCGTTCATCTCCACCATAAAGGTAGACTCGCCCACGGAAATATTATCGCTGGCACCTACACGGGTGAATATCTTATCCACCAACCCGATATGGGCACTCTCCGCAGGCACAAAACTGCCGATTTGAGCCAGCAGCGTAATCAGCGCCGTCTGCCTCAGCAAAGCAGACTTACCCGCCATGTTGGGACCCGTAATGATGATAATCTGCTGCGTCTGGCTATCCAGCATCACATCATTGGCAATATACTTCTCGCCGATGGGGAGTTGCTTCTCAATCACCGGGTGGCGCCCCTGGCGGATTTCCAGTACGTCGTCGTCGGCAATGACGGGGCGTATATAGTTGTTCTCGCGCGCTGCCGTGGCAAAGGAGAGCAGGCAGTCCAGACGCGCTATCTGGTTCGCATTGATTTGAATGGCGGGGATGAACTCGCTCAATGATTGCACCAATTCTGCATAGAGTTGTGTTTCCAGTACCAGTATCTTGTCCTCCGCACCGAGAATCTTCTCCTCGTACTCCTTCAATTCCTGGGTAATGTAGCGTTCGGCATTGGCAAGGGTCTGCTTGCGTATCCACTCTGCCGGCACTTTGTCCTTATGCGTGTTGCGCACTTCGATGTAATAACCGAAGACATTGTTGTAGCCTATCTTCAAGCTGGGAATCTCCGTCAGCTCACTCTCGCGCTGCTGTATCTGCAACAGATAATCCTTACCGGAGTAGGCTATCTGGCGCAACTCGTCCAACTCGGCACTAACACCGGACTTGATGACACCGCCCTTATTAATCAGCAACGGCGGGTCATTGTCTATCTCCCGGTCTATGCGGTCGCGGATGGACTGGCAGATGTTCAACTGCTCGCCTATATGATTCAAGCTGGCATTATCGGCATCCATGCAAGCCGCTTTGATGGGTTCTATCGCCTGCAAAGCCACCTTCAGCGCCACTACCTCACGCGGAGAGACACGGCCTACCGCCACTTTGGAGATGATGCGCTCCAAGTCACCTATCAAATGCAGTTGCTCCTCTATCAACTCCTTGAAATCGGGCTGGCGGAAGAAGTATTCCACTACATTCAGCCGTTCGTTAATCGGCTGCACGTCCTTCAACGGGAATACCAGCCAGCGTTTCAGCAGGCGGGCACCCATCGGGCTGATGGTCTTGTCTATCACATTCAGCAGACTGCTACCGCCGTCGTTCATCGACCCCATCAGCTCCAGGCTGCGCACTGTGAACTTATCCAGACGGACGTACTTATCCTCCTCGATGCGTGCCAGCGAAGTGACATGCCCTATCTGCGTATGCTGCGTCATGATGAGGTATTGCAGGATAGCTCCCGAAGCGATGATACCGTTCTTGAGATGCTCCACACCGAAACCTTTCAGGTTCTTCACCTCGAAATGCTTCAGCAGCTTCTCGCGGGCGGAAGTCTCGGTAAACACCCAGTCGTCCAGCTCGAAAGTGAAGAACTTGCTGCCGAAGTTCCCTTCGAACATCAACCGCTTGCCACGCTCGAAAAGCACCTCTTTGGGGGCAAAGTTGTTCAGCAACTTGTCCACATAGTCGAAAGGGCCTTCCGCCGTCAGAAATTCGCCCGTAGATATGTCCAGGAAAGCCACACCGCAGGCACCCTTGCCGAAGTGTACGGCAGCCAGAAAGTTGTTCTCCCGGTAGTTCAGCACATTGTCGTTGATGGAGACTCCCGGCGTCACCAGCTCCGTGATGCCCCGCTTTACGAGTTTCTTTGTCAACTTCGGGTCCTCCAACTGGTCGCAGATGGCCACGCGCTTGCCGGCACGTATCAGCTTGGGCAGATAGGTGTCGAGTGCATGATGCGGAAAGCCCGCCATTTCGATGGTTTTCCCCTTGCCGTTGGCACGTTTGGTCAAGGTAATACCGAGGATTTCGGACGCGACGACGGCATCGGTGGAATAGGTTTCATAGAAGTCACCACAACGAAACAGCATGACAGCATCGGGATGCTTTGCCTTCAAGTCGAGGAACTGTTTCATCATCGGGGTAAGGACAATATCTTCGTGCATACAAGTCTTTAATTTTTAATTTCCAGGATTTTGAGCCAAGAGAGCAGAAAATCGTCAAGTAAGGCCCAAAACTTAATGTGACAAAGATAATTCTTTTTTAGAAAACAGCTGCGTAGAGGCTTCAAAACCTTAGCAAGCCTTAACAAAGAGACGTATTTTCCTAAAACATGTTATAAAACAGCCTTTTTTATTTGCTTTATTTGGAGATAAGCAAAAAGTCCGTACCTTTGCAATGTGTTTTTCATAGTATTAGATTTAAGGTTAACAAAGGTTGGAGTACAGCGGTACTCCTTTTTTTATGCCCATACCTTTCGTATCTTTCCCCTTTTCCCTTACAAAAGTACATATTCACTCGGCGAAACGCCCTTTATCTTCTTGAAAACCTTGTTCATGCGATCCCAACAAGGATGAGCAACAGTTGTCTCCCATTTACTACATTCCCTATTTAAGCAACAATTCCTGCAATACTGCATTTTAAATTCTTGCTTACTAAAACTTATTCGTCCGATACTTGTTGAATTATCGTCCGACAATTGTCGGACGATAATTCAACAAGTATCGGACGAATAAATCTTAGCAAATAGAGAGATAGATGGCTTACCGCTTGATTTATTTGTGATTATCCGCGCACACAATCAGTACCTCCCCAAAAGAATCAAGTTGCCAATGGGGTCTCATAGAGATTGTCATTGCAACTTCAGGAATGGCAACGTATTTCCACCGGTAGACAACGGCAATTTCCCGTCCCATTTCTCCACAGCCTTTAGTTGAATCAATTCCGGCGTGATGCTTTGTTGAAGGATACGGTTGGCATCTGCCTTACCCTTGGCGGCAGCTACTACCTTTTCCGCCTCGGCTATAGCGGCTTTCTTTTCATTCTCCACCTTCAAGGCATTCTGCACAGCAGTATTCTTTTCGTCAATGGCAGCTTGCAGCACATCGTTGGGTTTCACGGACGACTGTATGTTGGTAAACGTAAAGCCACGGGTACTGAGACGCTCCTTCAGTAATGCCTCCACCTCCTTCTCGAAAGCCGGACGGTTGTTGATGAGCGAATCCGTCTCATAGAGTCCTGCCACGTCCTTATAAGCGTTCTTCACTTCCGTCAGGATAACACTCTGTTCCAATTCTTCGGTAGTCTTGCGATAGCGTAGAAAAACTACTTTGGCATCCTCCCGCTCAATGAAGTATTCTATAGTAGGGTCTGTCTTGAAGATGGTTCCCTTCTTGTCCTGAATGTCGAAAGGTTCGTAGTCTACAATCTGCGCAAATGCAGGATATTCGAATAGCTGCTTGGCAAAACGGTTGTAAACCACCCATCCGGTCTCCACCTTGGCATCATCTACTCCACGCTCACTACCGGCCAGATTGACGATGATGCCCGTCTGTCCCGAATCAATACGCTCCACGGCAAACATGACCAAGAACAATACTATAATTCCAATGACTGCGACTCCTGCCGCGCCTACTCTCACTGTTGATTTGTTTGTGACTTTCATGGTGTTTTCTGTTAGTTTAATGAGTGAATAATGCTCCAAAGATATTTATAATTGTTTGTTCAAGAAAGGCAATCCGTTATTTTTGGAAGAGAAGAAGGCCTCCCTCCCGCACACAGTGTAGAAAGGAGGCCCATAGTCTCTATATTTTCAGAATTTACTCAGTCACGATACGACCTGCCAACAGTGATTTCTTCAGATAACTTTCAGCACACTATAGGAATTACCCTCACTCCCACTGGACATGGTGCTGATTTCCTTTGCCACTTCTTTCAGTCTTGCCGGATTGCTGTATTTATATATAATTGTAGGATATACCTTTTTACAGAATTCTGTGCCAAATTACTTAAACGTTCGTGTTTGCGAAATAATATTGCCATAATGTCTTGGTTTTTAAAATAAATAGAATAGAAATCGTGTTTTCTTATTTCTCTGCCAATAACTGCACAGATTCACCCGTCATGTGATGGTGCTGTCAAGCTCCAGTCATTGTTCTTTTCGTCCCATTCGTAACTGAGGTAGCGCAAGACACTGCTGTCGGTCTGCCGATAGACGGCTTTCTGCTTGATGTCGGTGTAGGCATTGCTTTGCTCGTTCCAGAGGGCGTATTCCACAGTGACGTCGTCCGTATAGAAGAAGTTAAGACTGTGGTGCTTCTCAAAGCTTTGCGTGGATTCGTTCCATTTCAGCACTTCTTTTTGGGAGATGCGACCGGAGTTGTCGTAAATGTAATTGTACTTCAGGTGGCGGTGCAGGAATTTCTGATTCTCCACTTTGAATACGGTTTGTGTTTCCACACGGCCGTCGTTGGTTTCGGTATTATAGGCAAAGTTGTCTGTACGGTTAACGGCTGCTGCGCTTACTACGTTTACTAAAGAGGTCATTGCGATGATTGCTGAAATTACTAAAGTCTTCATAATGGTTCTATTTTTTAAGTTATACATTTTGTTTCAAGTTCTTGTCTTTGGGGGAGTTGTTCCCTTTCGACATTGCAAAGATAGGAGGTGGTAAAAAGCTTTTAGGTTATCGTTACGTTAATGTTAGGTTAACGGAGATATTTATTACTTTTGCGCCCAAAACAAGAACAAAATGAAAACACGTTTCCTCTTATATCTTTCCTTTTCCAATCTATCGGAGACGTAACTGGATAGGCATACAGCAGACTGTCACCACATCTACTATTGAGAAGTACCATCTTTCTTCTATGTCGTCCCAAACGGTTCGGACTTTCTTCGCTTCGAAAAGCTTGATGGCATTATGCTGGGTCATGATATTATGTTTTCAATTTTTAGTTTTAAGCTCTTTGATTGGGTCCTCGTTATGTGACAGAAACAATGCTCTTTCTTCAATTTAATCATAATTTCTGTTTTATTGCATCAGTTGACATAGTCTGTTTTCTTAGGTATAGTACAAAATATATGATTATTTTGACTTAAAACAAATCGCAGTCAATAAATCACTGCACATCATATGACAATAGGGAATAGCCTGCACCACAGACCATCCCCTATCACCTTAATTCTACTTGTGTGACTTCCTCTTACTTCACCACACCGTCCGTCATCGTAAAGCCTTCCAGAGAGCCGGCTTTCACCTGAATACAAATCACACTGATGGCGCTGTCTGCCGCAGCCGACAATTGGCGTTCTCCTGCCGGAGCCACGCGAAGCCAGTCACCCGCCTGCAGTTCTACGGTTTCTCCGTCAACCACCATGGTGCCGCGTCCGGAGAGGACGGCATAAATTTCTTCATTTTGCTTGTGCGAATGCACAAAAGGTACTCCTGCACCAGCCGGCAAATTGCTGATAGATACTTCTGCACCAGTCAGATTCAATGAATCGTGCAACTCGACACGTGCCTCGCCTGCAGGCACATTTACTTTCTGATAGTTCTTCATAATCACTTCTCCTTAGTATGTTTTGATTTACGGCTGCAAAGTTAGCCAACTACCAGACATCGTACAAGAAGGCACTTGAAGCTCAGTTAGTTACCTCCATGTTACCATTATTGGCAAATAAGGAGTTAGAAAAATAAGATTAACAAAAATTATTACTATTTTTGCCGAAAAAGCAAATATCGACTAAACTCTATAAAACATGAAGATTCTGAAAAAAATTTCAAAAGTAATAGTCATCGTAATGGCTGTACTGGCAACCATTTGGTGTGGTTTGTATGTTTATGCCAACTATTTCTATAATGACAAGCAGATTGATGTAGAAAACTTCTACATCGCGGAACTACCGTTACCCCCCTCGCAGTTTGAAGAAGATTTCAAAGAAATACACCAGATTGTCATGGAGAATTATTCATTATACCAGGCCAAGCATCTGAATATGGATTCATTGTATCAAGCTTGTGACGCCCGCGTTCGCCAGGCGCAGACCACCACAGACTACGGACTGATAGTGCAGGAATACATCTCTGCCTTACAATGCGCCCACGCCATTACCTGCTACAAGAGGTACACAGCCAATCAGCGCGTAGCCTTTATAGAGGATTCCTTGTTCGTTGACAAACCCAGTGACTATCTGACAGAATACGGCTTCCAGGACAAAGACCGGATTATAGCTATCAACGGACTCCCCTATAAACAATGGATTGAACAGAACGAAAAATATACCGAAGCATCTACCGTCCCCCACAGACGGCTCCGTACAGCCTATGATGCGTTCCGTAGTTATGCAGACACCCTAAGAAACTATACACTGCTGAGAGGGGGCGATACTCTGACCGTCACCCTTCCCTTGAAACAAAGGGACTATTTTCCGGATAACGAAGAACAAACTGTGGAGAGCAGGATATTACAAGACAGCATTGGTTACCTTACCATCAAAACCATGATGAACCCCGTCATGGAAGATTTCAAGGCGGTCTATCCCAAAGTCAAGGATTTACCATACCTCATTATAGACGTACGTAGAAACGGCGGAGGAAACAGCATGAATGGAGTAAACATCTGCAAGTACTTCATCCGCGAAGCACAACCACACTGCGTCAGCAAGAGCTACATCATGCAGCCCGAAGCCGACGCCTATAAAGGTAAAATCTATCTGCTGACCGACACATATACGCTCTCTGCTGCCGAGAGCTTCACACTCGACATGAAGGAAAGCGGAAATGTCACCCTCATCGGCGAAGCTACCGGAGGGGATACCGGCAATGGCCCCCGTCCTTTCTGTACCAAACAGCGGACCTATTTCCGTATCCCTACCCGCCAGCCGGACGTCTCTTCTAAAGGTTTCCCCATGGAAGGTATAGGCATACCGCCCCATCATCAAGTATCCCAAACCGTAGCAGATTTCATGAAGGATGAAGATACAGTGCTGAATTATGCTGTCGGACTGATAACAGAGAAACAATAATACATTTCCTCAACGAAAAAGAGCCAAGTATCAAAGGTGTGTCACCTCACGATACTTGGCTCTTTTGTATTTGATATATTATCCTTTATTTGGTACTTGCCAACATCAAAGCCGCATTGCTGTCATTCAGTTCGTAAACGGTAGTTTGCGTATAGCTGTCGTAACCATTAGTTCTACTGTTCCAACGGGCATAGTTCAACTCAACTTCACTGTCAGTGTATTCAACATCCAGCTTGAAATAAGGCACCCAGGCTTCCTTTACGCTATCCCACTTGAAAGCTTCCTTGCTCGTCACACGGTTCTCACTGTCATAAGTGTAAGTGTAGCGGAGGTGACGGAAAAGGTGTCCGTCCTCATTGCGGAAGATAGTCTTGGCGGTCATCAGTTCTCCGGTCATCTCCTCGTTTTTCACATAATCGGCAGGAGTTGTCGCGCTTGCAGAAAAGTTCATTACACTTGCCATTACCACTGCCATCATTACCACTGCTTTTGAAAATACTGTTGCTTTCATAATCGTTATTTTTTATTGTTATTACTTCTTTCTCTGAGGAGGTTGTTGTTTCATAACCGCCTTCGCCTATATATAGTCAATCTGCGTGCCAAAGAATTAAATCACTGATTATCAAAGAATAGCTATTTTATAGTAATGTCCATTTTCGGACAACTGTCCGCACAAAAACGAACAGCAAAACAAAAAATAAACGAAATATCATGAAAGTATTTCTACATTAGCAATAATATTATGTAACAGTAGTAAATTGTTTGATGATTGTCCCTACAAAAAGCTGATTTATACTTATCTTATCTCAATGGCGGCATCTGAAAACGTGGTGGGGCAATAGTCGCTCCGCCACTGCCCCCTCTATTATCAAAGACGGTGTTACGCAGAATCTCATACAAGATTCCACCTACATCCAGACTTAATTTAAACTTGTCGAAATTATAATAGGGAATCACAACGGGAACCGTCTCCCAACGACCGCGATAAGCATCGTAATAACGTTGTACTCCAACTTCCATACCAAAACGTTCGGACATATCCAGAGACATGGTGGCACCGTAGCGGTGGGTATCCATCCCGTAAGTATTTCCTATGGCATACGAACCGAAAACCTTAAAAGCTACACGGTCCGAAGCCTGATACCGCAAAGCTCCCGAAGTATTGAAAGCCTGCCCGGTGGAATGAATCATATTTATCTTCATGGCATCTACGCCAAGCTGGAGCGTCAGCCTTTGGTTAAAGACATGCTGATATCCCAGGGAAGCATTGTTGAAACGTCCGATACCCGATACGCTGGTCTGCCCACCGGAACCGAATAACATACCGTGAGGAAACTGTCTTAATACACCGCTTGTACTGTAATCTCCCCGAAATAGCAGGGAAGGATTGGTCTGATAAGGCAGACGAAGAGACTCTTTCAGTGAAAAATCGGGCAGGGAATAGGAGTGCTCCGGATGAAACATGGAAGAAGGGGCAGAGTTTTCAGAAGGAAGCTCAAAAGGAGAGAATAGAGATTCATTGAATTCCGGCTGTATCTGTATACTGTCACGAATGAAACGTACACTGTCTTCCTGCGCAAAAAGCAATTGCGGCACAAAAGCCAACAGCAGGCAGATTCCCAAACGACCACCAAGACAAGAGATACTGACTTTCCGTTTTATACGCATATACCCTCCTTCTTTATATTCATATAATACTGCTATACAAAAATAACGAAAATAAACCAGAAGAACAGTACATGTACTGCTAAATTATTGCAATATAGAAGGATACATTATTAATTTTCTATCAGTATCAATCCTACTCCTTTCACTGTTTTAATGGTTACCGACTCGTCTTCCGAAAGAAATTTCCGAAGTCTCGTCACAAATACATCCAGGCTGCGGGAAGCAAAGTAATCATCTTCCGTATTCCAGAATTTATCCAAGATAGCTTCCCGGCGGATAACGTCTCCCCGCTTCTCACAAAGCATCTGCAACAAACCTGTCTCGCGCACAGTCAAAGTCTTGTTTACACCCGAAGCATGTTTCAAAGTGGCATGTGTGGCATCCAACACATATTCCTTGCCTATCTTGTAGCATTGACTCGTGTCTTTCGATTTTTTGCCTTTGGAAAGCTTCAATAAGGCGTGGACATGTGCATCCAGTTCTTCGGGAATGAACGGTTTCTTTATATAGTTATTGGCACCGATTTCATAACCTTTTACCACATCTTTAGGAGATATCAGGGCAGAGGAGAACAGAATCGGAGTTTCCCCATCTGTCTCGCGGATACGCTTCACCATCTCGTAACCGTTCATAACGGGCATTTCTATATCAGATACTATCACATCAGGATGTTGTTCTTTCCACTGTTTCAAGCCCTCCTCGCCATTGGCGGCAGTAATCACTTCATAACCGCCTATCATATCTTCCAACCCTCCCTGAACTATATATCTCAAGCTTGCATCGTCTTCTACCAACAATAACTTTATCATAATGCGTTTATTATATATTGCAAAAATAAGGAAAAGAATGAATGCAACAGTCATATTGCTATAAAATAAACGAGGAAAACAACGCCTCTTAACCTAATATTAACGTAGCGATAACTTATGAAGCATGTGCCCCACTCTACCTTTGCAACATCAATACAAAAAATCCACACTATGAAAGCAGATATTTCAATAACAAAAAGCCGAAAAGAGACAGAGATAGTAGTTTCGGGCAAGAGGATTAATAAATACGGCATCATAGCTGCCATAGTATTTGCAGTACCAATGCTGATTCTGTTTCAGTCGATACATGGAGAAACAACCAGCCATCTATCGCTGGTCAGATTCTTCATGTGTATATTGGCAGCTGTCCTGGTAAATCTATTCCTACATAAACTGTTGTTCAGATTGTTTTCGCCGATACGCATGTGGCAATATCGCACCACATGCCTGCTGCCCTTCCTGCTACTGGGTATATTGCCCCTTATATATGGTATGACAAGTGGCAATTATGATGTCACACGATTTGGAATATTACTGGCTGTCATGAGTTTCGACGACCTTTACATCCTCTGGCAATTACGCTCATTCGGCGGAGACTCCTATATTACTGACAAATCAGAAGGATTGAATCTCCACGTGTGGTAAATTTATACAGTCTCAATAGGAAAGTAGAGTGTAAATTCACTGAAGCACCCCTCTTCACTTTCCACTTCTACCCTGCCGCCATGTGCCAGCATCACCTGCTGTACATAATTCAGGCCCAGACCAAAACCTGCAGCACCGCCCCTTCCACTTCGCCCGACTGCTGCAGAACGTTCAAAACGGTTGAAGATAAGAGACTGGTCTTTTAAGGGAATACCCAATCCGTTGTCACACACCTTTATCTTGCAGAAGCCTTTCTCCGATTCGCAAATAATATCTATCTTTACCTCTTCATGGGAATATTTAATGGCATTGTCCAGCAGATTGCCCAACACTTCACGCAAACAGAAGGCATCGGCATACACCATTTCACAACGATGATAAACGGTCGTAAATTCTACCCTTTTGCTGGTTTTCAGAGAAATTTTGGCAATCATATCATCAAGTAAAGGCCGCAAAGGCACCTCTTCCTGATGGAGTTCCAAATGTCCCTCATCCAGCTTGGTAAGTACCAGTACACGATTGGAAAGGGTAAGCAGATGCTCACACTCTTCCATCATCGCCTGCCGGTATTTCTCTTCTTTTCCGGGCTTACCGGACAATTTGCCGCTATTCAGAATATGAGCTCCCATCAGGATGGAACTCAGAGGAGACTTCATGTCGTGTATCATAGCATAAGTAAAATCCTTCTGGAATTGCTCCAAATGCCGCTGTGTACGCAAAACTTTCACCTGGCCGAGAATACAGTCCAACACCACCAAAAACATCACCCAAAGAGGCAGAAACAGATACCATACGGAACTTATGACGTAGCGATACGGATTCTTCACCACACCTTGTATACAAAGGATGCTGTCCTCCTTCAACGGTATAAACCGGGAAGAAATATCCTGATATTTTGCCGAGGCATATCCTGCTTCCACCACTGTACTATCGGAGGGAGCGTAGTACTGGCGGATACCACTCTTATAGGTCATTCCCAAGGCTTCCAACCTGGAAGCAAAAGCAGAATCGAGGTACTGCACGGAGAGAGGAAGTTCCATTCCGCTTTCATTGATGCTGCGCTGCATAATCAAAGCAGAGCGTAGTCGATAATTCAAATCGACCGGATTGTACATATGTACCACTCCAAAGCGGTTCACCTTATACTTCGACTGCTCTTTCTCCAGAAATTCCCTTTGCTCCTTTGCAAAAGGCGATTCAACACTCTCTTCCCATTCATCCTTTCCATCCCTATCAGTCTGTTCGTAGAGCAAAGAAAGGCGGCGTTTCAAGACCTCGTCATAAAAAGCTGCTTCAAAACAATCATTTACCTGATAGGCAGTTTCTTTGAAAGAAGCACGGTACAGATAGACAAACCAGACTACCATCAGCAGACAGCCGGCAATCAACCCGACAATCGAAAAGACTTTAAAAGAATATTGCTTGCGCACCTGCCGCTGCCGTTCGCTTTGCTTAGCTCCCGTAAGCGTATGTTCTGTCATGTCCAGCAAATGTTGCCCCGAGGCTTCTATATCTGCCCACCGGCTCTCCGATATCTGACTACGTACCTCACCTATCGGCAACCTCATCTTCTCTGCCAGCACATAAAAAGCAGACCGCTGCTTCTCAATATCATTACCTTGTTTAAGTATGGAATCCATTTGCCTGGCCCAACTGTACACCAGAAAAACAACCAAGAGAAGCGTAGGAAGGAACAAAAAGACTATATCCTTGACAAGCGGTATAAAAGGAGAAAACATGACAGCTTCAATGGCCTCTCCTTTCTTCTCATTCAACCAGGCTTTTTCCGAAAGAACAGACTTGAACCGTACATATACCGAACGCTTGCTTCTGTCCGTCGCAGGACGGATATTTACAGTCCGGTCTATATTTTTCCATTTCAGTTTCTTCTCTACCAACCTCGCCATCACATCTAATGGAATGGCGACATGATATACATCTTCGAGAAAGGAAGCTGCCTGCTGATAGTTTAAAAACATCTCATCTTCGAAAGACCTGATACTGTCTTTGGATAGATACGAGTAAAAAGGGATAGTCATGTCAGGAAACGGTAAATTATTAATCTCGTTGTCCACCGTTTCGATAAAAGCCAGACGAAAACATTCGTTCAGTGCGCGTTCCGCCTCTTTCTTGGTATTGTCGTAAGCATACATCATACCACCAATCTGCACCACAATTACCAGTAGCAGCCCTACAATAGAAAGGATATAGAGTGAACGAAGTTTCATCTTACCTATTATTTTGAGGACAAAGATAGCATTTTATCATAGAAAAAGAACTGATACAAAAAAGATAGCCTTGGACTTTTATTTATCCAAAGCTATCCATACAAGTACAATCCCTGCGATAGAGACGTCTACAGAATTATTTGCGAAGAGTCAACTTATCAATCCCAAAGAAACCGGTATCATGTCCCGGAGCCAGTGCAATCGACTCAATCTGCAACTCATTCTTTCCTTTTTTCAAATTGACCCGCCCAAGATTCACCAAAAGCAGAGACACTTCTCCATTGGTCAGACTGACTTCCGGAGTAATCACCTTATCATTTACACGAAGGGCAAATGTACCATAATCAGGCGCCACAGTGAACTGTATTTTCGCATAATAAGTTCCTTCCACTTCACTGTCAAAAACTAATGACAGCTTATCTCCCGGTTTAAACTCTTTCCAGTAGAGCTGCATACCCTCACTCCACAAGGGGTGGAAGTTGGTCTGCAATTCAACGGAACCCATATGCCCCGGACGAGGCTGCATGACTTCGCCCTCCACAACCAGACTCATCCCTGAACCGAAAATATCTGACGGTTGGTTGGCAACCCGTTCGCGTACATCGCTCACAAAGGGTTTTGGCTGTATTTCGCCTCCGGGAAGCATATACCAGAAGGTTATCGGAGCATAATTAAGGTGTATATTCGACCAATCGAATAACTCCATGTCAAAGCGCAGGCTCCGGGTAAACGGAATCGCATCCAAACTACGAACACGGGTATTCTGCGCCAAACCTATGTGAGCATAACAACCATCTCCTATGGGTTGGGCAACAAAAGGATGGTTTATCCACGGTTCATAGCGCCCCCAGGCATAGCCATAATAATCTTCTGTACCCGTTCCAAAGTGTGACGGAAAGGTTTCACCGTCCACATACACCTTTTCATCTCCTTCTCCCCACCAACCCAAGTTGGGGTTATAGACAGTAACCGCATCTCCCACATACACGCCCCTACCTTTAAGATCGGCAAACGTAAGGTCCTGGGCAAACTCATCGCCCCGGGCATGGATATGCGTAAACTGCTGCCATGTGGTACCAAAGTGCATGGAGCGCTCATCCCACTGCCACTTTCCACTAACTGCAGCAGCCTTGGATATCTCCACCGGCTGTTCCCCATAATTGGTCAAGGTAATCGTACAGTTCCGCTCGAAAGGCATCACCCACCATGCACTCATCACATCATCCTGCACGGCCCGCGTATACCACGTACCAGTTGCAACGGGATAATAGCCTACCCCAAAAAACTCACCGACCGGAGCCCAGACAGTTAGTTCCCCATCAAAGGCAATGGACAAGACCGTAGAGCGAAGTGCTTGGCGACGGTCATCGGCATCAATCCGCATCGAAAGACGACGAATGGCACGAGAGCCGTCAATCGTAAAACTACGGCTTTCACCCGGAGCCAGAGAAGCCGCCAGATTGAGCGTACTTTCTCTTCCCGCAAGCGGAGTATCAATACCAGGTGTTCCTTCCGACAGCTTCTTATTGACAGCAGCTATCAGCCGGGCATTCTTCTTCAACTCTTTGGCCGAGAAAGAAATCACCTTGACCGGAGAAGTATAAGTGCGGTAATTGATAGCATAGTATACAATGGTCTTACTCTCAATTTTCCCCTCCGGAGTAATCTTCAAGTCCGGCGATTCGATAGTCACCTTGCACCGCTTGGCATAAGGTATGGGCAAATATAAATTATGCCCTCTTTCTTCCATCGGAGCCCCATCGGGTACTGAAGTTGAAAGAGGTTCTCCACAAAGGACTTGTCCGCTCAATATATCACGTACATTGCCTTCAATTACCGGTTTTTCCTCATTGTCTATGTAGATACGCAGAGTCCCTTGTCCCCGATTTATGCCGGAGAAAGTCATCCAGAAACGAACTATGGCACCGGGGCCTTCGGCATCCATCATCACATATTCCGTCCTCCCTCCGTTCTCTTCCTGGCGGATAAACTGTCCTTGGTCGAAATTACCAAACCAGGCACGCTTATCCGTCATGTTATGCGAACTACGGTCGTAGCTGCTGAACTGCTTACACGTATAGGCATTTTCGGGCCAACGCGCCAGCACGGAACGGTCTGTCATCTCATGCAACAATGTCTTAAGAGAGATAACCGGGTCGGCCATAGCCAAACCGCTATAGAGAAATATCAACTGAATTACAAAAACTAGTTTTTTCATCATAACCGATTATTTTAGTAAATCTCCATCTCATTGATGCGTAACACCTTTCCTCCTGCATGCTGCATAGGACGGGTTATCATCAAGCGTACATAGCGTACCTGCGCCGGAGTGTCAATCATACGTGATACGACATTCTGCCGGTTTCCATCTATATTGTCAAGTGTCTTCCATTCTTCAGTCTGGCTGTTTCTGCCTTGCAGGAAGCAAGCGGAAGTAATGTACCCTTTGTCCTCACGGCCTGCATTCACCAGTTTCCAACCGCTCACAGTTTTCGCCTCACCCAAATCAAAATCCACATAGTTCAACGCACTTCCCACTTCACACCATTTGGTATCGACATCCCCGTCAACGATGCGTTCGGGCTTCTCATTATCATTAAAATAGCCGGAATAGGCGATAATCTTCGCGCCCTTCAACAGATTTTCTTTTTCCACCTCCACACTGTTCAACTCCATCTCATTGTCACGGATGGCTGTATGGAACAAGCTAGTGGCAACCTGGACGGGTTTCAGAGTTTCCTCCACCAATGTGGCAGCAAAAAGAACAACCTTTTCATTCTTCGGAAGTATAAGGCTGGCAGCACCTGTCGGAATATCAACACCGAACTTGAACATATAGGTAAACTCATAGGCCTCATCGGCTGTAGGAGAGTGGCGGTGAGTTCCCACATAAGCCACTTCGGCATCCTTCAGATAACCTTTGGTATGTCCCGAATGTCCCCACTGTCCGACAAATCCGGTATAGGAAGGTACAATGACCTCACTCTTGTTCCCTCCGCACCGGAAAGTGGCGGCATAGTCCCCGTCCGTAGCGGCAGCCAGAAAATACAGTTTATTATACTTTTTACCTTCCGGTAGAACAATAGTATCACCATTGCACGTCATTCCGTTGGCGGCATCTTTCTCGCCTAGCTGGAAAGGAATCCCGTTTACAGTCAGGGATTCGGGCAACAGTTCTGCCGCAAACGAATAACCCGACTCAAAATCAGCTTCACCGCGGAACTCGTTGAATGAGGAACATTTACAGTTATAGGACAACGGTAAAGAGGCATATTGCAATTGATAAGCGTCCTCGCCCGATGACTTCAAACGTACCTTGAATGTCTTTATAGAATAAGGCTTTATACTTACAGACAGCCCGTTTCCACTGAATTCGGCCGAACCGATACTCTTTTCAGTGCCATCCGCTTCGCAGGCACTGGCAATCTCGCCTGCAAAAGAAAGTACCGCATCCTGCACCTTCTCACCGCCTATCTCATAGACACGCACTACATACTCATCCGAGTTCTCGGCTTTCTTCAATGCCTTGATAATGACATTGCGGTTATTGGAAGAGACGAAAGAGAACTCCTTACCCAATGTACCCCTATGTTTATCGGTACGGAAAGCTTTCAGCTTCTGGTTCAATATCTCCGCCTTCTCTATGGTGACAGCCTTGTCAAGTCCACCGGCATGACCCACCAGACTGTATGTAAAGCAATGATGCCCGAAGTCCTGGCGGTTCTGGTAAGCATAATCCTTGTCTGTTTCGGGGGTATGCAGCAGGGTCAGGCGGAGGGTGTTGTCGTCCGGCTTGTCCCAGCCGTATTTGCTGTCATTCAAGACAGATACGCCATAGTTTCCACTACGGTCAGTCAAATCGGCCCAATACTGTGCATAGACTTCGTAGGCAGTCTCCGTATTGTTGCCCCGCCTCACACTTCCAAGTCCCAAATCGTAGGTGGCTTCCGTATTTGCCATGTTCAAAGGAAATTCGGCCTTCAATAAAGCATTGGACAACTGCCAGTCCACCTCATTGTAAAAGTCTATGCGGTCGGCACGGCTACCCTCATACAAACGGATGTACTGCTTGAAGAGTGACTCTCCATAACGTTTCTCGATGCAGAGTGACTTGCGCAGCTCACCATCCTCCACCAGTGTCATCTTCACATCCTCTGTGATGGAAACCGGTTCCCGGTCTATAGTCTCCTTCAAGATCTCCCAAGCAGGCCACATGTAGGACTTGTTCTGCGTGAAGAGTGCCAGACGAATGGATTTACCGGGTTTCACCAGCTCCTTGCCGTTCTTCTTGTCAAACAACGAAACGATATCACCCTTTGTATCCAGCGTTATCTTATAAATGGAATTCTCCAATGCATTGGAATCCACAGATACCCGGGTGTCAGCCGACGGACCAGAAGTACGGACATCATATACCGCATAACCGGTAGCGGGCACAATAGCCTCTATCAAGAGTCTGGCTTTACCGTCAGCATAGGACAGCAATTGGGCGGCCACTTTCCGGCCATTCATATCATATACGGTAATCCCTTTCGGTTTCTTTGGCAAGGCAAGTTCTACCTCTGCCACATCGGAAACCTGGAATCCAAGCGCATTGTAAAGCACCACCGGTATCCCTTTCACCCTGGTATCCATCTTTCTTGCCACAGCGTCAATGGAGGAAGTAAGAATACCGGAGAACTGCTTGAGGGAAATCAACTCGTCATTCCATGAGAATTCATAAGCCCGCGGTATACTTGTTCCCGTAAGGTCATCATGGAACTGATGGAAAATGAAACGCTGCCAGTTCTCAGTCAATGCAGCTCCGGGATAGGAAGCCTGGTTCAGCCATTCGGCTACAACGGAAGAGCGTTCCGCTGCATCCCCCAAAAGCTCATTCTGACGGTTGTACAGCTTCATGGCAGCCTGGGAAGTATAACATCCGGTACCGTGAACATCCATCAACAGTTCACCGTTGAACTTGGGCAGTTCCGGATGGCTTGCGTAAGGCTGGAAGTCTTTATATATCCGGTCACTCGTGGCACTGACAATCTGCAACGGACCATTGCCTTGCAAGCCTTTCTCTACGGCACGTACAGACTCCAATGTAGGTGAACCGCCTATGTCTCCCGTACCGTAATAGCGGTAGACCATGTGAAGCGGAGAGTGGCCGGTCAATTCCAACAAGTCCTTGTTTTCCGACAGGTCCCCGTCCTCAAAACGTTGGTTATAATCATATCCATGGGTCATCATGATGGTAGAGCCGTCTATACCTTGCCATAAGCCGACAGTGAAAGGATATTTGTCGTTACCGTAGAACGGTTTGTTGCGCCACTGCAACTTCTGGGAGGAGAAGCCGATCAGTCCGCAATGGGACGCAATGGCAGGAAGTGTCCAGCCAAAACCGAAACAGTCTGGCAAGAAAATGTCCGTGCTCTCCACACCGAATTCCTTCCGGTAATAATCCTGGCCGAGCATGATGTTACGAATCGCAGACTCTATGGAAGGAACCAGCGTATCAGTGGCATCCCAGCTGGCTCCACTGATATGCCAACGACCGCTCTCTATGAATTTCTTCATCTCTTCGTATTGCGCCGGATAATATTCCTTCATCCAGGCATACTTGACCGCACCTTCAAAATTAAAGATGTATTCCGGATACTGCTTCAGCAGAAACAAATTCTGACTGATCGTGTTCCATACATAATCCTTTATTGTGGTCTAGATATCCCAGTTCCACTGTGTGTCCAAATGTGCATCAGACACCATGTAGGCTTTCGGTCTTTGCGCCTGAGCACCATTCTGAGCATAGGTACCGCCACCCATTAGCAAGGCGGATACCAATACTGCAATCTGTCTTTTCATTTTCTGTTTATTTATTGTTTATTGTGTTTAAAGGTTTTATTCATTGCAATTCGCTGATCTCGGCGAAAAGCTCAATCATACAGGCATTCTCCAGTAGACTCTTGAACTGCTCTTTTCTGTTTCCCGACCAATCATTACTAAACAAGCCATTCTCATCACGCGTATAGTTCCAGGCATAATCCGCATTCTCAATCATGGTCTTTATGTACGCCTCATTCCTATCCACCAGATATAGCGCCTTCAAACCTCTGAACAAGATTACATTAAACCAAGGAGTTCCCGGGAAGAATTTCATCTCTCCTGTTGCGATAGGCTGTACCTTCAGAAAGAAACGGCAGGCACCCTCGGCTGTCTGCTGCGCTTCCTTCAAGTAATGCTTCTCTCCAGTTACCTGATAGAGAAGTACACCGGCCTGAATCATCTGCCCGCTGTTATAAGTATATTTGGCCGGATCCACTTTTCCCTGCAAATTCTTGTTGTCCCAATATACAAAGTCAGAAGGGTCACAAAAATTGTCACGGGTCCATTGATAGGTCTTCTTAGCTTGCTCAAGGTATTTTGCATCCTTAGTCAACTTAAACAGCTTCATACAAAGAACAGTAGCCGGAGCATTCGAACAAGTGTTTTTTGATTCTTTCTTCTGTTCGCACCAATAGATTCCTCCCCCCAACTCTTCGGACCATCCGGAATAAATATAGTCATGCAGCTGGATGGCTTTTTCCAGATACTCCTTGTCACCAGTCCGTTCATAGTAATCACAGAAATCAATGGCCACCCAGTCATTGTCATCGTAATAACGATCATTATGACCTGCAAAAGCCGGATACGACTGGTAACAATGGGGAATCCGGGTAGAGTCCCAATAAAGGTCCAGTCCCGGCTTTATCTGCCGGTCCATCAGTTTTCTGTACTTCTTTTGCCCGGAAACCTTATACAAAGAAACACAACCGGATACCAAGGCTGAATAAGGCCACAAGAAAGAGACCTCCTGCTGGTTAACAACAGCGCCGGTATTGGCCGTATATGTAATTCTCTGCTCCGGGTTTCTTGGATAAGTTTCCGTCAGCAGGCCATACTTCTCCACTTTATAGAGAGTAAGTATCTGCTGAAGCAAAGAATCGGCTCGTTGCAGATAGATTTGTTTGCTTGTCTGTGCAGACAAGCAAACCGGTAACGAGAGAGCTATTAATAAAAATAAATTCCTAAGCTTCATATCCAATTCAAGTCAAGTGATTATTATTCCAGCTTCATATCGGCACACATCAGGAAAGCATTGTATGGCCCCCACATGGACATGATGAACCAAAGCTGGTCATCATTGTCTTTCAACGGATGTATGTAAGCGCAATACAAAGCTGGATATCTGTCCGCTTCCGCCAATACTTTCGGCTCGCTCCACTGGACGAGATCCTTCGATGTACAATAAAGAATGGCATGCCTTTTGGTCAAAGGAGTCTCGTCATGATTCGGATCATAATTATAAGTCAGAATCCAACGCTCAAACTTCTTGTGCCATATCAGCGACGCTTCTCCTACGGGACCTCTCAATACCGGAGTAGCGGCAGCCTCATTTCCACGTATCCACTCTTTACTTTCACCGTTCCAGTATTCATAGGCCTTCATATCCAGAAGATCTTTCTCAAGGAAACGCGCCAGATACGCAGCATCACCACGTCCGGCCTGTGTGCCGAGCATATAAATCCATCCGTCACATTTGGCATAAGCCACTTGCGAAAAATGACTGTCGGGAGAAAAAGTCACCTCTTCACGCCGCTCCCATGTCCGACCGTCATCATTGGAAGTATAGACAGAAGAAAAATTGGTAAGCCAGCGTCCATGAGGCGCTCCCCAATCATAGATGTTCATAATATGGACACAATCCGTTTTACCGGCCCGAATAGCACTCGTAGGGATGGAAGTCTGGTATACCTCCGGATTCGTCTTACCGCCCGCACATACCTCAAGCGCCTTACCATCGGCATCAAGCAGCATTGAATCTATTTTAAGACCGTCTGTAAGCTCTGTATCCGATGAAAAAGCCAGTACGTTGGAACGCCAGTTGGAACCATTGCCACCATTTTTATTCACGACAAAACCTTCTCCACTGGTATCTCCGAAAAACATGCCCACACGGTTTCCATCCATATGCCACATTAACCCCAAATCCGTTCCATATACATCAAAGTCAGGTCCGGTATTATTGGGATTCAGCAATGTATCTCCCGGCAAAGGATCACCCGTGACACGGGATATCATACGTACATTATCAATACACAGCGTTTTTTCACTATCAGCATCCTTACAAGCCATATTGCCCGTCAAACTACAGGTAACAAGCCCGAACAGTAAAATTTGTTTAGTTCTCATTCTTATCAATTCCATATACAAGTACACATTCCCACATCTATTCCTTTATTCTTTCCAGGATAATCAGTCCCAGTTCAAACTGGTCCCCACCGTTATTATTTCTCACATGGAAAGTGACTGAATTGGTTTGTTCCGTCAAATTGATGTCTCCTACATGTACTCTGTCTTTAGACACTTCTTTGTCCTTCTTAGTAGAGATCCATCCGGACAGTTGCTTCTGGCGTTGCCAAACCTGGAAGTCGGCACCATTCGGTTTCTCAAAATAGTTTATCAGCACTTTATATTTTCCTTCGGGCACATCGTTCAGCATGATGCGCACTACTCCTCCATGCTGGGTGGTCATACGGATTCCACGCTCATTTGTTACCTGGACACCTCCACCAAGACTCAGCTGCATCAGTTGAGGGAAATAGATATGTTCTGTCGGCTGATATACAGTGCGTAATTCAGCAGTAGGCTCTTCTCTGCCTTGCAATGGCTGGGCTGCATAGAAGAATCCAACAGATGTATAATCTACCGGAAAATTATTTTTTACTTCACCATGTTCCATTCCATGATAGATTTCCTTCTCATAGGACATTTTGTCGGCCAAGAAGAAACGGTATCCACCGGTTCTGGCCATCGGAAGCGAATAATCCAGGCAACCATGGAGGGGGAGGCTGTTTCCTCTGTCCCAACGATCCAATAAAGCATACCAGCCACCGTTGTAATAGTCTTCGGAGCCAGTGCCGTGCAGACGCATTTTATTATCTACGTAAGTGCTGTCATCCCCTTCGAAGAACAAGGTCATTCCCGGACGCAGGCCTTGTGCCTGATGGATGGTTCCTACATAATGTCCTTTTCCTTTTTGTGCAGCAAACTTATGGAAAATGCCGAGAGGAGTTTTCTCTCTACGCCATACAGAATAGAACTTACCCTCTTCCTTCACATTACGCTTATTACTGTTATAGTACACTTTAACGTTTACAGAAATAGGAGATTGCTGAATACCTTCTCTCTTTTTATAAATCATCTTCATAGAAGCTGACTTGTCAAAAGGCATTGGCAGATAGCAGTAGTTGGAAGTACCTTGCTTACCCATTAAGATACTCCGCATTGCTCCTTTTCCATAGGCATATCCAAAAAAATCAGCAACGGGGGCATAAATAGCCTCCACCTTCTCATTATCCCATTTAGCTGAAAGAATCACATCTTTGTATAAACCTTCGAAAGATGTTCCGCCATCAATCGACATACCTACAATACGTCCCGGTTCTGCCATCTCAAAGAAAGAAACTTCTTCTCCCGGACTCAGTGTAAATACCTTTTCTTCCGTCTGTACACCAGCTGATTTTCCAAAGGTATAATTCGTTACAGCAGGAGACAAGTCAGCCCATATTCTATTCACCTCAGCCAACAAATCCTTATCCTGCTGTGAGAATTCACCGGTATAGGTTTCCACCTTCTTTTCCGGCAAGTTACGGTATTGTATCTGAATGAATTCCAATTTAGGTCCATCGAAAACAATTTTGCAGGACTTTTTGTACGTAATGGGCAGATAACAATAAAAACCACCAATTTCATTACCACAAACGGGCTTTGTAAACGGATAAACCTTACCGGAAAACAAATCCGAGAACTTTATTTTCAGACCGGGCTCTTTCTGTCCATCAAAATAGAAATAGAGCATATTGTCCGTCGGTGTAGGAGTCCAGATTCGGTTGATGACTCCGGGGCCTTCCATCTCAGCAATCACCAACTTATCACCTTCCTTACGAAGGAAAGAATAAGTACCCGCAAAACCATCATCATTGCCTCCGGTACGGTCGTAACTCGAGAACTGCTCCACATAAGAGCCAGTGCGATACTCCGGCAATTTATCCACTCTTTTCAATAACTCCAGCTCATCCGTCCATCTGTATGGATTCTGAGCCACGGCATACGAGCCTGCCAATAGAATGGCAGACAAGAAAACAGAAACTTCTTTCAAATTAATTTTCATAAACTATTTTACTATATGTTTTTTAAAAAGGCAAGGAGAGAATGCCTGTTTAAACGGTATCTCTCCTCACTGACAGTATTATTTCAATAGAAAAGATTATGGTCTATAAAACCACATCAATTCTACTCTTCTGAAAGTACCATGGTATTTACGCCAAAGAATTTGGCCCATTGTACATTGTTCGGGCCCGGTTTCATTTCGATATAAACAACACCTTCGTCATTAGGCTCAATACCCTTAATCTCTACCGTTCTATCGAAATTATCGTCATTAACCAAATAAGCAACGCCATCGTTCTTTCCGATTACATGGAACTCGGTTTCAGTTCCACGGTCATTGATGTGACCATAGAAACTGAACGTATATTTTGTTCCTTGAGAGAGACCTGTCACCTTAAATCCACTGAGCGGAATAGCAATACCGTCGCTGAAAAACATATCCTCAGAAGCTGTTTTTGGAAGACCCAAATTATTATTCAAACCGCGAGCCAATTCTCCGGAAAACGGTTTGTCCACCTCGATGCCGAAAGTAGTAGGACGACCTCTATGGTCGAGCATATTTACCAATCCGGGGTCTCTGGGATTCCTATAGTTGTTAAACGGAGCCGGAGAATCAATGACACCAAAGTCAATGTAACACGTCTTAGGAGTCTTGGTAACAGTCAAGTCGCTAAAGTAGCACAACTTGCCATCAGCCGTTTCTACCTTGATGACCGTTTTTCCAACAGCAACAGGTGTAATTACAGCTGCATTATTTTCCACACCTTCAATGGTAGCCACATCGGAGTTGAGGACACTCCACTTCAACTGATAGGAATCGCCTGCCAGGTCATCAACAGAAGCGGTAACTGTGGCAGTTTCGTCAATCTCCAAATAAACCGATGATTGGTCAATACGTACAAACTTACGATTGGACAAGTCCACACTGTTATCATCCGAACAGGATGTCAATGCAGCAAATGCCAATGTCATCGCACTAAAAATGAATTTTATTGATTTCATACTTGTTCTCTAATTATTTATTAATATCCGGGAGCTTGTCTCAAATTGGGGTTGATGTCCATCTGAGCCTGCGGAACGGGCCATAAATACATTCTTTTGTTGAAGGTACGGCTCTTGTAGTAAGTTCTCTTATAAAAAGCCTTCGGATTGTTCACATCATCGCTCTTCTCAGAACCGTCATGATTCATACCATAAAGCTTGCCGCCCAGGTATTTGTCGGCAATCTTCCAACGACGGAGGTCATGGAAACGGATACCTTCACAATTGAACTCTACCCGACGTTCTTGCTGAATGGCGGCACGCATTTCTTCCTTACTCAGCCCTTCCTTCAAAGCGGGAATTCCGGCACGTTCACGAATCAAGTTCACATACTTATATACATCGGGAGTGGGAGCTGGCGAAGACTCGTTCAATGCTTCCGCATAGCCCAAATACGCTTCAGCCATTCTGTATAAGATACCCGGCTGATATACATACTTTCCATCTCTGGGAAGTACATCCAAAGAGATTCGCTTACGGACATTATAACCGTTCTGCGGAGAGTCGAAAGTCATATCCGTATCACGGCCTCCTTGAAGGAAGTCCACACGACGGTTATCAACTCCCAGCCATGCGCCATTATAGATGACGGAAACATAGAAGCGAGGCTCCCGGTTGCAATACATGTTGTAGGTACCTTCTTCTGTTACCGGGCTTACACCGGTTTCTTTATTGGCAAGGTTCGAAGGTCCACCGCCCGGCCACTTCGTGGTTCTATACTCTGTATTGGTAGAGAATCCGTTTTCCACATACCCCGATTCCGGGTTGATAATGGGCGAACCATCCTCGTTATATCCCAATATAGGCATTTCACCGTTCTTCATATAAAAAGCGTCCACCAGTTCCTGAGTAACACCCATAGCGGCATTTCCACCGATACCTTTCGGCAGATGATGAGCCTGCCAGTAGTTCAGGTCCACATTTTCGGGGCGTCCGAAAAGAATCTCCTTGTTGCCTTCTGAGAAGCGTTTCAACGACATGTTGTAGTAAGACATGAAGGGGTCGATACTTCCATCCACATTATACTCATAGTACAGCTTATGTCCGGCCGCTTCGGCTGCCTTTATCAAGTCGAGATGAGCTTTGGCAGCCTTTTCCCATCTTTCCGGCTTGGCTTCGGCATCAAAGAGGAATTCTCCTTCCGAATTCTTCCAGTCCTTGAGATCCGGATTGCCGTTGAACAATGGACTTGCGGCAAATAACAGTGTTTTGGCACGTATTGCCAAAGCCATGATAGAGGTAGCCCTGCCCCAATCGGTATTATTGGGATAGACAGCGGGCAAATGCTCTGACACTTCCAGCAGCTCTTTGTCAATCCAATCTACCACTTCGGCATAGGGTCTTTGGGGAGTCATCATCTCCGATTCGGGCGCATCGACGGAAACAAGCACACCGGGAGTAAACGGTATGGCACCATACAACTCAATCATCAAAGAGTAATAGTAGGCTATCAGGAAACGGACTTCGTACTTCATCTGGTTGACATAAGATTCCTTCAGGTCTTTTTCCGGAAGTACTTTTGCCTCTTGCAAGAAGATAAGGCCGGAACGTATGCGCTTGTGTAATTCTACCCAATAATAGGGGTCCCATGTTGAGATAGGACTCCAGTTTCCGGTGGTGTAGGCATACACATTGCTCCATCCATACGGCGACCAATCTTGGGGAATAGTGATATCATCGCCCATAATGTTATAACCTTGTGCCTTGAAATACCCCCACATGGGGCTGGGAATGGATGAATAAACACCTGCCAACCAGTCCTCAGTCCTTATCTTGTCCGTGAAAATCATCTCCATGGTAAGCTGGTCGTCGGGAGCCTTGTCCAAGAAATCGTTGCAACTCGTTGTCAATGCCAGGGTGCACGACAATAAGACAGCTTTTGCTATAGATTTATATTTTTTCATTTTCTTCGTATCTTAATTAATTGTTGAAATTGATGCTAAAACCCACTGATACAGATTTCATCTGTGGGTATCTCAATCCATCGGTAGTTTCCAGTTCGGGGTCCCAAAGCTTGAAGTTGGAGAACGTCAGCAGATTGGTTCCTCTTGCAAACAAACGGCAGCCGCGGATGCCAATTTTGGTAGTCCAACGTTGCGGAAGGGTATATCCAAGTTCCAGATTCTTCAAGCGCAGGAAACTCATGTCACGCAACCACCATGTGGAAGCTTGTTCATTGTTTGCCACAGCCTTGTCTCCCATACGGGGCCAGAATACATCTTGCCTCGGATTTTCGGGTGTCCAACGGTCGTCAATGTTCGAATAGATGTTACCAGCACCTAAGGAAGAACCCGGCAACCAGGTCTCTCCGCCCAAGAGCTGGTAGGTTTTACCTGTTCCTTGGAAGAATACTCCCAAATCGAACGACTTATAGCTTACTGTAGCTCCAAAACCATAGACAATCTCGGGAATACGTGTACCACCAATGGCTGTTTTATCTACTGCGGTCACTTCACCATCCCCGTTCAAATCTTTGTATTTAATGTCACCGGGACGTAGGTTACTCATATCACTGAACTTCTGTGCCGGAATTCCTTCCTTAAGCATACCGTTTTCATCGAAATCATCTTCCGTAAAGAGCCTTTCGGCTATCAAGCCAAACAATTGCCCTATAGGCTTACCGGTTTGCGAACGGTATGTACCCAAGATGGCGGCAGGTTCGTCTATTTCCACAACCTTATTGTGTGCGTAGGTATAGTTTGCCATAGCGGAAATGGCCCAATCGCTATTGAACTTATGGTTGACATTCAAAGACACATCAAATCCCTGATTCTCGACCTTGCCATAATTGGCCCAAACGGGGCGGTTGAATCCGGTAGAACCAGGTACATTGGTACGCTTCATAAAGATATCTTCACGCTTCTCCTTAAACACATCCACAACAATATTCACGCTATTGTTCCATAACCCCAAATCTAGTCCAGCATTCATCTTAGTCACAGTCTCCCAGGTCAGGTCAGATACACCAATCTCACCTTCCGAACGTCCCAAGCGATATATCTCTGCATCCGTACCCCAGCGATAAGAACCCGTATCAACGATAGTGGAAATATATGCAAAACGTCTGTAATCTGCGCGTCCCCTGATTCCCAACTCACTGTTTCCTGCCTTACCCCAAGTAGCCCTCAACTTTAAATTGGAGATGATACCTGAAAGCGGCTCCATAAACTTTTCCTGAGACACAATCCATCCTATCGCCGCTGCCGGGAAAAAGCCGAAGCGTTTGCCCTTGGCAAAGTTCTCGGAACCGTTATAACCGAAATTCAGCTCGGCGATATAACGGCTGTCATAAGTGTACGAGAGTCTTCCAGCTATACCTTGTGTACGATAAGGAAGCGCTTCTCCGTTGTTGTAGTCCTTTTGATTGTACAAAAACATCCCCCCCACATCATGTACGTCACCGAAAACATGATTGTACGAAAGCATTCCTTCCAGATAGATGGACTGGTCGCCCCATTCAGCTCCTTTTGCATAGCCCAGGAACTCTTGTCCGGTGGTCTGCACATCAGTGATGATGTTGCCCTCTGCATCGCGTGCGGTGGCGGGATTGTAGTAATAGGGGTTCTTGGAACGTGTTACGGAAGTTGCCGAGAACTTGTCGAAAGAGAAGGTTCCTTTGAACTTCAATCCCGGTGTAACGAACTTCAAATCTTGTTCCAACGATACTAAGGATTCAATCTTATTATGATTTAGTTTTTCGTATCCACGCTGCGTGGCCCACGCCCAAGGGTTCTCCTTGTACATCACACGTGGAATGCGCCCATCGGCATAGATAGCCGGATGCACGTAGGGAGGTACACGCATGGCTTGATAGAAAATGCCCTGGTTGGTTTCCGTGTCTCCCGGAGGAGCGTTACGAGTTTGCAGGAATACGCCCACATTGGCGCGGAACAAAGTGGTGGGAGTCACATTCACATCTACATTGGAACGCACCGTATATCGGCTCACCTTCAGGGAAGAGTCCCACTCCTGGTTTTTGTCGCGTTCAATGATACCGTTCTCATTGTAATATCCTGCCACCAACGCATAACGAAGAATGTCCGTACCACCGTTGACACTAACGTTCGCCTTTGTGTTGTCTGCATGGTCTTTGGAGATAACATCCCACCAATTCACATCGGGATAGAGTTCCGGGTCGGTCTGGTTCTTGTAGTTCAGCAGGGTGGCTTCGCTTACAAACGGGTTTCTACCCTGCTCGGCATACATTTCGTTAATCAGTTCCAGATACTTCACACTGCCGATGTAGTCGGGTATCTTGATGGGTTGCGTAAAGGAGTGTTCGAAGCGGACGTTCACCTGCGGCTTTCCAATCTTGCCGCGCTTGGTCTCAATCATCACTACACCATTGGCACCGCGCACACCATAGACGGCACTGGCGGCAGCATCCTTCAACACGGAAAAGGAGGCGATTTCTTCAGGGTCGATGTCGTGGAGCGAACGCTCGACGCCGTCCACCAATACCAGCGGATTGGTATTGCCAGTAAAGCTACTGATACCACGAATCCAGAAGTCGGAGTTATTGAACCAAGGGTCACCGCTACGCTGAACCGCAATCACACCGGGAACCATACCCGCCAAGTTGTTACTAAGCGAACGGCTGGGAGCCGCGGCAAGTTTGGCCGGCTCTATATTGGTAATGGAGCCGACCACAGAAGCTTTCTTCTGCGTTCCGAAGCCCACTACCACCACTTCGTCAAGGGCTGCCACATCTTCTTCCAAAGCTACATCAAGCACTCCTTTGGAGCCTACCGCTACCACTTTATCCTTAAAGCCAATATAAGAGAATTTTAATGACGGCTTATTACCTTTCAACGTAATCGTATACGTACCGTTGATGTCCGTCACCACACCATTAGAAGGGTCTGCCGCCTCCGTCACATTCACACCGATGAGTAACTCACCTTGTGCATCCATCACACGTCCGGTCACCTTCTTAGGCGACTGGGCAAATGCCGAGATACTGATGCACAACAGTAGCATCAGCATCCAGCCCGCAAATTGCTTTTTGGGAATATTCTTCATTTCGTACCTTTATTAATGATTTATTGAATTTGCTGCTCCGTAGAACTATTTTTCCATAGTCGTGCCAATATAGTGGCACAGTTTTGCCAATATAGAGACACAGTTTTGCCAATATAATGGCAAAACCCCGGATATAAATATCAGCCTATGAACGTATAAAAAAAGAGCGTTACAAAAGTTTACTCGTTGCCCCACAGAGTGGCTTTGTTACCCTTGGACTTACGCCAGGCATCCCGCCAACGATGTATATCAACATGGTTGATGAAAGGTTTCGGAGCACGCTGTGCCTTTGTAGGAGCTTCGGGAAGAGCCACAGCCGAATCTTGGTACCAATAAGCCACGGTAGACAAATCCAACGTCAAGTTGTTGTTGGAGCCATGTTCGATGGTTCCCTTCAGGCTCTTTTCAAAGAAAATGGGATCTTCAATGAAGAATCGGTAAACGTGGGTACGACCCAGCCAGCCTATATCATTGTTCACACGGGGATAACCGAAGTAAGGATGCGAGAAGGCTTCTTTAGGACACCAGGCCGTATTGAAGAAGTCTTCCGTACCTGTACCTATCAGCGAGGGAACCTTTTCTCCATCAATGAACCACATGTCGTCACCTTCGCCATACCACATGGGAGTGGGACAATGCACATAGTAATTGATACCTACAAAGTGTCCCTTGCCTTGGGTTTCCATGAACACATAGTTGCGTTCGCCGGTGGTGTTCGGCTTCTGGGCACCGGTAACTCCCCACTCCGTCTCGCCTTCGGGAAGTGCTTCAGTCAGGTTGTGGTTATACCAGGCATGAAAGCGGCCCATGTCCTTGGGAAGCTTCGCCATCTCCAGATAATCCACGTAGAAGTAGAAAGCATCTATGTTGCGGTCGCTCTGGTTCTCAATTTCAATGCGTGCGCCCTTCTCGAAAGGCATAGCGAAATAGCACGACAGACCGGTACCGTTTTCAGGACCGGCCGAAAGAGGCAAGGATGCGTAGTTGTATCTCTCATCCCAGCCTTGTCCGAAGAAAGGGCCGATGGGAGACTCTACCGAAGGATAATCGTTGCCGTCCCAATACATGCGAATGATAATGTCGTTTCTGCTCAAAGTGGGAGGTGGAGGCGCAATCGTCACCCAAATGTGGTTGATGACTCCCGTTCCCTTGATGTCTGCAATGATGCGTTTCTCACCTGGTTTGAAGGGCTCCAAGTGATCTCTGTTACCTCCGGTAGGATCTGTACTGGAGATTCTTTTGTTTTTTACACCCGACTTCAACTTTGCCAAGTCAAACATTTCGTTCGTCATGTTCGACTGTGCAAAAACAGTAGGAAAGTACAATCCCAGAACAAGGGAGAGTAACAAACTGAATTTTGTAATTCTTCTCATAAATTTTTGTTTACATTGATTAATTAGATGATTAATATTCCAATAAATATGGTTTCTCATTGAATGTTTTCCACAGCAATTCTCCAAACAATGTATTGGCCCATGCAAACCAGCTCCTTGTGAATTTCTTGGGGTCATCCTTGTGGAATGACTCGTGCATGAACCCGGTACCGGCATGCGTTTTCTGGAGCATCTGGATACATTGCTGTAACTCTTTATCGTCTTGAGCAGTCAGGGCTTTCATTATCAGGCTCATCGGCCATATCATGTCCGTACCAATATGATGTCCTCCTATCCCTTCAAAATAAGAACCTTTAAAGAAATAAGGATTGTATTCCGACCACACGAATCTTCTGGTATTGGCATAAATTGCATCATCACTATCAACACCACCCAGATAGGGTAACGCCAGCAGATTAGGGACGTTGGCATCATCACTAAGATAAGCCGATCCAAAGCCATCTATTTCAAAAGCATAGATTTTACCGAACTTCGGATGATTCACCACGGCATAAGTCTGCAAAGCATTATAAACTTCTTTACTCAACGCCAACAGTTCATCAGCCAGTACATTGTCTTTGGTTATCTTTTGAACCATTTCGGAAGCCTGCCTCAAACTGGCCACCGCAAAGAAATTGGACGGGACGAGAAAAGGAAAGATAGTGGCATCATCACTAGGCCTGAAAGTAGAGCAAATCAATCCGACCGGATTTACTTTATAGCCCACTCCACCCATAGGAACAGCATCTATAGCCCATTCCGAAGTTCTGCGAAAGCTATAAGGCCCGTTACCATCTTTTCTCTGCTGTTCCTTGCAGACCCTTAAAACGGTTTCTATCGCCTTCTTCCATTGCGCATCGAAAGGAGAAGCATCATTTGTCTTTTTCCAGTATCCATATGCCAGGCGAATGGGATAGCAAAGCGAATCCAACTCGTATTTACGCTCATGAATACCCGGTTTCATCTCCGTATGGTCGCTGTTCCATCTTGTATACTTCGTATCATCATCATAAAAGGCATTGGCATACGGATCCTTCAATATAAAGGAGGTCTGCTTATTGATAACGCCAATTATCAGTCTTTGCAGGTTCTTATCTTCAGACATGAAATCCAAATACGGATATACTTGGGCAGAACTATCCCTTAACCACATGGCATCAATATCACCGGTAATCACATATGTATCCGGTCGGCCATCCTTTTCTGAATAAAAAACGGTTGTGTCCAACGTATTCGGAAAACAATTCCCAAACAGCCAGCCCAGTTCTTCATTCTTGACCTTCTGTTTAAAAGTAGCAATGGCCTTTTCAATGGCAGGACTTTTGAAGTTCCTTTCCGATATAGGCTTCCTTACTGTTGGAAACGACGAAAAAGAGGCAGCTGTCGAAGCTACGCCTGAATTCGCAAACATCAAGTTTTTATTCAGCGCATATCCTGCCCCCAAAAGGCCCACTCTCTTTATAAAATTTCTTCTGTTCATGTTATAAATCCATTGACTAAAAATATTATCCTGGAACAATCTTCTTATCCTAACAAACTAACAACTGATTGAAATACAATTTCAACTGATAAACATCACCCTTATAACCTTCTGATATGTAATAGCGCTCCTCCATCCTTTGCCAGATTCAGTTCAATGATATCCTTCCTTGTAACTTTCCGTACCTGTCTGTCCAGATGGTTTGGATTCCGGTCTACATCCTCTGCATCGGTATAGATCGTTGCTTGGTAGTCTCCCTCACTAAGGAAGTCCAATTCCAATTTCAGATTCCTTTCCGCACCGTTGTTTAGCGAGCCTACCCACCAGTCCGAACCGCTCCTGCGGGCCACCGTGACATGCTCATTCATCTTTGCCAGCGGAACTCTTATCTCATCCCACGTTCCCGGCACGGTACGGAGCACCTCGAACCCCGGTTGACCTTCATAAGCCTTTGGCGTATCGCACAAAGAGGTGAGATGGTTTTCCAAAACCACATACATGGCCAACATATGGCAGCGTGTGCTCATTACATGAGGATTTACATACTGTATCTTGAACTCCGAGCGCGGCAGTGCCCTGAACCCTCCCAGGTGATAGTCCGTCGCTCCCGCCAGCATCCTGGTGAAGGGTATCGCAATGTCATGGTCCGCATTCACCAGCGTGTCCCATTTGCATACTTCATAGTTGAGTGTCCCCTCCCGTGTGAATTCATTCGGATACGTCCTTACCAGTCCGGAAGGCTTGCTCGACCCATGGAACTGTATGAAGAGCCTGTGTCTTGCCGCACATTCCAGTATCTCTTCTTGGATGCGTATCATCTCTTGGTCATTACGGTCCATGAAGTCCACCATGAGTCCTTTTACTCCCCATCCCTCATAGAGCGCAAAGGCTTCTTCGAGTTTGTCGTACAACGGTCTCCAGTGTACCCACAGATGTATGCCAACCCCCTTGCTCCTTGCATATTCCACAATTCTCGGCATGTTCAGGCACGGTATCGGTTTTGTAACGTCCGCATTGGGTCCCGCCCATCCGAAATTGAAGTTGTCATCATAGTACCAAGGAGTCTCCGCATATCCGTAGATTCCATGTGCATCCAAGCCATTGCGTGCTGCAAAATCAATGTAGTACTTGTTTGTATCGAAGTTGTTTCCCGGAGAGAACGTGCTGTCCGGCACGACATTCCCGTTCCACCATGTGAACGTGGTCCTGCAAGGCTTAATCCATGAAGTGTCTTCAATCCTGCAGGGCTCGTTCAGGCTTGTTAGTATATTCGTCTCCAGCAATCCTCCCACCCGGTCTGCAACGGAGATTACGCGCCACGGGGTACGGTGCGGGAAACTGTCTGTCTCGACCTTTATCTTCTCCTGCCCCAGTTTTGGCGAGAGCTTTCCCACCAGTCCACCCTTCTCCTTCACCAGGTACATTCCCGCATAGTCCCTTATGGCCGCTTCAGTTATAACCACTGCCACCCCGTTGTCGAACTCGAATGTCGCCGGCATCTCTATCAGCCTTTTCCTTGCCACCTTGTCATATCTTACATGACTGTATACCCCTTCGTGTGTATTCACATACCCGGGCAGGTACATGAGCAACGCCATCGGGTTTCCTTGCAAGTTGAACTGTGTCCTTTCATCATACATCACGTATGAATCCCATGCTTTCTGTTCCGGAAATTCATATCTGAATGCTATCCCGTCATCGAATGCCCTTACAACCAGGTTTATCAGACGGCCGGAATCTGACCGTTCCTGCATGGGAACGGTCATTTCATTGCAACGGCTACGTACACTACTTGTCTTGCCGACAATGAGCTTGTATGTCTCATCAATCTTTTTACGCTGCACCTTTCCTGCTTTAAGATTCCTTCCGAACTCTCCGCTATCAAAGCTGAAACCAAGCAAAGAATTTGCTATAAGAGACTGCTTCCTATAGTCGATGTCATATGAAACACTCTCCGGCGTTACTTTCAGAGAAAATCTAAGTTTTCCGTCAGGAGACGATACAGACATTCTCTGCTGTGCAGAAACAGCTATAAAACAAAATAGTGCAACACACAAAACAAGAAGTTTCTTCTTCTCTGTCATCTTAATCTGTCTTTGATTGTACATCCCTATCCTAATTGACCTCAATCCACAATCTTGCCTGAAACATTATAGCGTTTCACATCAATGTTGCCATAAACCACGTTCAACACAGGCTTTCCTGCTTTCCATTCAATAGTTCCGAAACCGGTATCAGTACTGATGAAACTTTTGAAATCACCAATCTTAGAATTGATGTACATGGTTTTGTCAACAGCATCATACCGCACTCCTGTAAGCCCCTGCAACATTCCATAGCTTGCCATGGCACGTGCATACCAATGCCCGCACTCTATCTCATTGAATGGGTTTCTTACTCTTCCATCATATCTCTCACGGCATTCACGGACAATATCCAAGCCCTTTTCCACCTCACCTTTCATCATCAAATGACTGGCAACCTGATATTCGATACCGGTCCAGACTTCATTGCTGTATACAAAAGGCAGTGACAGCATACCACCCTTCGGCCATGTGCAAAGCAATAATCCGCCATCCTTACCACAAGCATACACCGGTCTTTGAGGATTGAAATGGTCTACCAAGTCATGTTTCAGATTGTATTTGTGTACGGCCACCAGATGGCTCCTGACCTTTTCATTGTCCAGCACTTCATCCAGTCCGCATACGGAAGCCATCCACATCCCTAAAATTCCATCGGACAGACAACCGGTACCGTATTGGTATTTTGGCCCTTCTTCCTTCAGCAATTTCAGGGCCTCATCGGAATAACTTCCCCCGAAAGACATTACATCAACCGGATTGGGAGCCTGAAGCCCTTCCCACTGAATCTTCTGTATGAAATATTCTCCATCGAAGAGTGCAGTTTCCATATATTTCTTGCCCTTTGACAGCAGGGCCGTATATTCCTTAACGGGTTGCTTCAGCTCCTTGCCCATCTCTATAAACGCAGTCAAAGCTCCCAAATAGAAACTTGTACACATGCCGTCCGGTCCCCAGAACTCGATGTCATAAGTATTGTGGTGCGGCTCTTCAAGATAGCCCTTATGCAAGGGGTCCCATGTACGGATGCAATAGTCAAGACTCTTTTTCACTGCCGGGAAAAGGTCTTTCATCCACTGTGTATCCCCGCTGATACGCCATTCACGGTAAACTTTCATAATCCCGCCCAACTGTCCGTCGGCAGCAGCATGGAAGTTGTGAGGTGGTGCCGAAATAGGCAAGTTTACTCTAAAATTCTGGTGTCCTTCCGTATTCTGGCTTACCCTGAATTCCGTTTCACGCAAGGTTCTTTCCAAAGACGGGAACAAATGGGGCAAAGCCTGTGCATAGTTCCACACATGCGTACAACTTCCGTGACAAGAGCCAAAAGAATCCTGACATCCTTCCCAAGCCCAAAATCTTCCATCCCATTGACGTAATACCGTAGGAGATTTCAATATAGTTAAATTAGTAGCAACAGCCTCCAGTACTTCTGCCGGCAAAGAGGAACTATAGAATGCATCACTGAACAGCCGGCTGTTCTTTTCCAGCATCGCCTGATTTGCATCCCAATAGCCGATAACCTCATTCAAACTCTTGAAACGCTCCGAGTACCAAGGTCTGTAGGTAGCTTCGACATCTCCTTCATCTGCCAGGAATTGTTTTTCTTCTTCAGAAGAATCCACAACCTGCCAGTCTCCCCAACTGTTGCTTTCAAAATCGGCAAGTAAGGTGGATGTAGAAGACAAGTTGTAAATATCTTCATTCCTATTGTCTGTCAACACAAACTGGTCGGCCAGAATATGTCCCCACGGGTAAACATCCAAATCAATGACTTTCACAAAAGCCTTCTTTCCTTGATAAGGTTTCAAATCCCATACGGTTTCACTCAGAGTCTCCGTCTGATTTCCGACCGCCGTCTCTACAATCTTTCCGTCTACTACAAGATTTACAGAAGTACGGTCAGCCTGACTGCCTCCACCTACCAGAAACTTCAGATATCTTTTCCCAATATTGAACTCAGGAGACTGAATAATACCCGTCAGTCCATCTCCACCCTTATCGAACGAGTTCAGCAACTGCTTGCCGACAAAGCCGCTCACAGGTTGCTGACCGGAAGCCGTTCCCTTGCAGGGCATCCCCGTAAATGCCTGTCCTACCTTTCTGGCACCACCGATAGAAAGGTTTGAATCGGGCAGATACCAGCAGAAGTTTACCTTGACTGTTTTTGTCTCTCCCGGCTGCAACGTCAGCGGAACATAAACAGACGCTCCCGGAGCAACACCCTTAACCGGCTGCTTATCAGCGATCCGCCCATAGCGAATATTATCCCAAACCACAGTCTGCGGATCGAACCAGGCACCACGGAACCAACAATGGTCTACAACAGCAGCAGCATTGTCCACATAAATAGCTAGCCCACTGTTGTTCTGATCGGATTCTAAAACAAACCCGTTCTTTACTCCTCGGATAGTACCCTGACCATCAATGAAATTTTTGGTATTATAAGAAAACACGGTTTCGATAGCCTTATCGGAAGTGTTTGTAAACTGATATTCCAGTACTCCAACCGGTAAGCTGGAATTGTCCGCATCCGTCGGAATAAAAGGACTCCAACCCGTAATCTTTGCCACCAAAGGCATATCCTTGTCTCTTAAATCAATAGTCGCAAAAGGAAAACGTGTCTGGAAAACCGCCTCCTCAAAGCGGGGAAGGCCATATGTCTTGTCTCCCCTACCTAAACCACTCTGTGCAGGACCAAATAACTTCCAAGTCGGAACCTGCCCTTCCAATACCTTTGCTCCGTTCTCAACCCCCTTTACATAAATCGCAGCAAAGGTATACGGCTCATTCATCACATCAGGATGGTGCCTGAGAGACACATGCGAAATGGCACCGGTTCCCTCCAAACAGAACATTCCGGCGCCGATTCCCCCTATAGGAAATGCAATCTTATCCAGATATTCCTTTTGATACTTACCGTTAAACTCCCGCCCTTCACTGTTCTGGGACATTGCTTTACCCGGAAACAGTATAGCCACATTAAATAGGGCCAATAAAGTTAAAGTTGATCTTACCATAGCTGAATTATTAATGTTAACGAATCATTATTCTATTTTTCCAAATTTATCAAGGAGGCGGTTGTACGCTTCAGCCGCTGCTCCATTTCCCCAATCATAGATTGTAAACTCACCCATACCTTCACCTGCCGGATTTGTACGGCCGCCATGCCCGTAATTTTCCATTATGAATCCATAATCCTCTGAAGCAAAGAACGGATGAACTTTTTCCCATTGCTGTTTGGTTTGAGGATTTTCAGTACAATACATCATTACAAAAGATGCCTTAAGTGCAGCATATCCCCGTTCTATATACTCTGGCTTATCAAGAAGTTTTCCATATTGAATGATGAGTTCGGAAAAAAGACTTTCGCGTGAATCATTCCATTCACCATCGGCATTCAACACACCAAAACCACCCAATACATTTACATACATGTATGGCGGCTGCCACGATGCTTGGGTCATCAGCAATTCATCAAGTGTACGCTGTCCATAATCAAGATATTCTTTATTTGAGGTAAGACGATAGCACTCCAGTAAGGCTTCAGCTGTCCAGAACATTGAAAAATTATTCTGTTTATGCATATTGTTCCGCAAAACTTTTTTACCTACCAAGTTATCCGAACCGTAACGAGAACAAGACCAATAGGTTTCAAAGTCTTCCCACTTCCCAACCGGGATAATTTCATGGATAACTGCATTCATGGCTTTAAATGCTGCCCGTTTATACTCTTCCTTATGTGTAAGCTCATACAGTTTAAGTAAAAAAGTAACTGATAAAGATGTTTCAGGAGAAGCATTCAAATGGTTCATCGGCTGCATTGTCTTTAAGTCAAGCCAGCCAGGGAAAAAACCATTTTCATACTGTATTCCAAGTAAAGCCATCGCATAATCTTCTGCATAAGCCAAAAGACGGGCATCTTTTTCTAATTCATCATACCACCGAAGCATCAACAATGCTGTCCAACTCATATCAAGAATATGATACGGAGATTCTTTCGGATTCCAGGTATAAGGATTTCTGTTGGAATTTCCCCAATAATAGGTATTCCACCCCTTGCTCCGATTATACTTTTTACCATCAATCTCTACTTCATGCATTTCCGTACCGATAAGTCCATAGAAAAAACCATTCCTCTGCGGAAATGACAGAGCCAGTTCTTTTGTCAAATTTGCTTTTGCAAGAAGCTCCCTATTACCGGTTCTTCTTGCATATCGATATAATCCACTTGCAGAACGCAATGAACTGAACCATGCCTGATTCCAGATAGAACGAAATTCACGTTCATTAATCTCTCCCGGATAATTAGGACTTTGAGTAACATTCACAATGAATACGGGAGCACCCACTTTTTTCCCATCTAACTCAAATTGCTGCCACACATTTTCTGACCATGAATTAAAAGCCCAATTATAAGTATGTTTCACATACGTTTCTAGGTTTTCCTTCACCGGATTACCTTTCTCATATGCAGCATGCCCCCATCGACTCCACATAAATTCTAACGGCTTCTTAAAAGGATTCCGCAATACTTCCTTGCTATCAGAATACATCAAATAAAAGCCTATTTCAATATCTCCTTTTGGGTAAGTAGTTTCTTGATCACGCTCAAACAGAACGTGTTCGAATACATGGTTATTACACATTCCGAGAATAAGTGTATTAGAGGATGCGTCCATATCCATATACCATCGTACAGGAGTCCCCTTCTGCATAATATCCAAATCGGGAATAAGAATAAGAGTTTGATGATCGTCTGCTACAATAAGGGCAGGAGAACGGAATACATGTTGATCGATGACATTTCTATCAGTAGGAGTAAGATGTGGCGCCCAATGGAACGAAGGTAAAAAATCCGGCTTTACGGCTATACGCCAATCACCTTGTTGAACAGAGTTTTTAAGCGAAAAAGAAAGGTTTATGTACAAAGTGTTGTTATCTATCACTTTCACATGGCTTTTTCCTCTCTCAATTCCTAATAAATCATACTGTATAGCATCAATAGCTTTACTAAAATTTTTCGGAAAAACACCCTTATTCAACTCAATTCTCTCTTGTGCATCCCAATGCTCTTGAGCACAGATGCCTATGTTGGACATTATCATCCAAACAAAAGTTATAATTAATGTGCGTGTGTTCATGATATTATATTTATCAATATAATTAAAACTCTCCCATATCAGCCAATTCAGCCTTCATTAAAAAAACATTATAAGGCATCCACATTGACATCGTAAAATATAAATTATCACCAGTTACCGACAACGGATGAATGTAAGAACCATACAATTGGGCATACTCTCTACCATTAGCAAGCTCATAGGGTTCACTCCATGGGCCAGTTATGTCTTCTGCCGTACGCATAGTTATATTATATCTATCTGCATTGAAATAAGCAATTATCCATTTCTTATGTGTCTCGTTATATATAAAAGAAAGTTCACCAACCTTATCTTCTATTAATACTGTTGCCTCATTTTCATTGCCTTTTATCCATTGATTAGTAAAAGCATTCCAATATTCATAAGCTGTCTTATTCTCAATATCTGTTTCATGAAATCGTGCTAATTTAGCATTGCTATCCCTCCCCGTTTGAGTACCTATCATATAAACATATCCATCTTTCTTAAAGTACCCTACCTGGCCAAAAAAACTATAAGATGAGAAGGTTATATCTTTACATTTAGCCCATGTCAAACCATTATCAACCGACTTATATATTCCCGAATAATTTGTAATCCATCCCGTCCAATTTCTCATATTAAAATAATGCACATAATCTATTCCATTAGCACGAATAGCAGCTGTTGGGATAGAAGTCCAATCACCATTACCTGACGAATCTTTTCCCCCATATACTATCTCGCGGGCATACCCTTTATCATCAGTAGCCATATTGCTGAATGACAATCCATCTTCTAAATCATTATCCTCCGAGAAAGCCAGCACATTACTACGCCAACTCCCTCCGTTAGGTCCAGGATTAGCCAGATTAGGCTTAAAGTCATACCCAAAAGTATCACCAAAGAAAATTCCATATTTTCCGGGCTGCATCTCCCAAATAATGCCAAGATCTGTTCCTCCTACATTCCATTTTGTCGCAGTATTATTAGGGTTTGGGAAGTTTTCTCCGTCCATAGAACTACCAGTTACACGAGCAGTACGACTGACGCTTCGGATAAAGAATCCCCAACGGTTATCCACATTCAAAGAAAGGTCATTCGATTTGTTTCCATCTTTATAAACTGCTACCAATATCAATCTAAAATTCTGGGGATCCGTCTTCTGAACCACATAATTAAATACATAATCTGCAGTTAACTCATTTCTATCTATTTTGACTGAATAACTATTTCCTCCACTTTTTCGAACCATCAGATAATCTATGGCATCTATATTCTTAAAATTCAGAATCGTTGAAACAACCTTCGTGTCTTTATTTGGAATCAGAAAAGTTTTCGCAGAGATAATCTCATCAACTGGTATAAAAGGCTCATTTTCCTCTTTATCCGAACAAGAAAACAACAAGAATATAGAGAAAGAAAGAACCATAAATAGAATATTTTTCATAGCGTCTGTTTTAAGTCAGTTTACTGTATCTATAGATGCAGTACACGGGAAGCATAGAAATACCGGACTGCATCTATGATACAGCAAACTTTAATTATTGAATGTCAATTACCTGACCTTCGGAGTATATTCTGCTGGATATTCCGGTTTCTACAACTTCGTCTGTCAAGTTTCCTACCAATTTTACAACGAATCTGTACCTTTTATTCGCATCGATTGCAATGCCTTCGGCAAATGTCCCTTCATTACCAATGGTTATCACATCTCTATAGATGTCATTCTCCACTTTCTGAATACTTACTTCAAGAGGCCTCAAAAACTCATCAGGTATATTATCTGGAATTTGCCATGTCAACTTCACTGTATTCCCTTGTACTGAATAATCAAGGTTTTCCACTTTAGGCAAAATATAATGTGTTCCTTTACTGCCTACAACATCTCTGTCGTAACAACCAGTAAACAATAAACAAGTAAATATTACCATGCATATTCTTACTATATTTTTCATAATCATAATTCTAAAAGTTTAATATTAATATCCCGGATTTTGTGTATAATTACCTTTTGCCCACTTCATCTGAGCCTGTGATATGGGGAAGAATTCATCTCTACCAGCAGTAAAGCGTGCTATATTCATCCAGTCAAATCTATTTCTTTCCACTGCAAAATAAGCATTCATCGTTTTCTCCAGAGTTCCCCAACGCTGCAAGTCGAAGAAACGGCGTCCTTCACAAGCTAGTTCAAGACGGTTTTCCCATTCCATGGCCTTCCATGCAAATTCTTTGGTCCATGTACAATTCACACCAGGTTTATACAACTCACATTTGTAGTTCAGAATATAGCTTCCATCCGCAGTTTTCAGATTCTCAAGACTATTGGCGGCACGCTGACGAATTTTATTAATCAAAGGCAAAGCTTCATCTTGTCTGTCCAATTGAATTAGGACTTCTGCTTTCCATAGTATCACTTCATCATATCTGATTAATCTCTTGTTCATAGAGTTAAACTGCCAACCATCGTACAGCAAACAGTCACAATTAGGATGCGGTAATTCCTTCACAGATTTCAAATAACCATACTCAACACCATTACGAATACCACGGGCCTCAAAAATCAAATAAGGGTCATACTTCCAAGGCTGTCCGGGTGCACATATCGTATGACTGAAACGAGGGTCGAAAGTGTAGCGGTCGAAGAAAGCCTTATTACCGGCATCTACAAGTGTAATATCATCCGAACCATCGGCTTTCTTTATGTAATCACCATAGCAATCATCATTATAGGTATCAAACAACGGTAATCCATTTTCACCAGTCTTGAAAGCATTACCCATTGTATAGCTTGCATGATGGAAACCACAACACTGAAAACCTCCCCAATTCCACGGATGATTCAGTCCTTCACTTCTATTGATTTTACCCCCAGTAGAACTATTATCATTGATAGAATACTGAATCTCCCAAATGGATTCTTTCGTATTGTTATCAGACTCAATCATGAAATTCTCACCAAAATTGCTACATAAGTCCAAAGCTTTACCTTCTTGTTCCGTCAACTTGTTCAGATAAATCAAAGCTTCATTCAGCCGTTCTTTGTTTACATTAATCACCTGATGTCTCTCATCTTGCTCATAAGCCATAAACATCAATGTTCTTGCAACCATTGCCGTTGCCGCATTCTTATTGACTCTTCCTTTATCTATCTGTACTTCTGGAAGATATGACTCTGCATCCTTGAAATCCTTAAGAATTCTCTCCCACAGATACTGATCATTCGGATAGTTCTTGTCCCTATTCGGTACAGCCTCAAAATCTGCAGAAGTACCTGTTATAGTTTCATCCATGTAAGGTATATATTTGAAGAACTCTTTCAGTCTGAAATGAGTAAATCCGCGAAGAAACAGCATCTCACCCATTCGACTGTTCTTTACTGGAAAATCTTCTTCAGAAATCGGCTGCATTTTCTGGATTGCAGTATTACATCTTTGGATAACTTGATAAGAAACATACCAAGGGTAATCAATAGGCCAGCCATTAGGAGTCAAATTCACAAAGGTTTCCATATATCCCCATCCATCGCCGCCGTCCCAGACGCCTCCTCCTCCTTTATAAGAGTCATCAGAACGAAGAGAACCAGACCACCAAGGTGAGAATGGTGAATCCCAAGACGGAATATCTGTCATTCTTGCATAAGCAGCTGTTACAAAGCCTTCCATATCACTTGGTTTAACAAGCAAGTTCTCATCCAAAACTTGTTTGGGATTTACTTGTAGGAAATCCTCACATCCGGTCAAGCCGAATGTAGCGGTTAAAATCAATAATGATGATATAAACTTTTTCATTGTGTTTTTTTAATTAAAATGTAACATTAAGTCCGAAAGTCATTGTGAATGGAGTCAAATATCCATAACCAGACATTTCCGGGTCAAAACTTGTAAATTGGTCATCTCCCCAGAATTTCTTCAAAGTAAATACGTTTCTTGCAGAAGCATATACTCTCAAATTTTTCATCATCATCTTGTTGGTGATTTTAGCAGGAAAAGTATAACCCAATTCTATATTTCTCAACTTCAAGTAAGAACCATCTTCTATATAATAAGTAGACATTCTCTGTTCATTATTGGTCATAACATTTGTCATCGCCGGAATATCTGAATCAGGATTGTCAAACGACCAAGCATCCAATAATCTAGTCGGATGATTTTTTCCGACAGGAACGGAACCTGATATATGCCAAAAATCACTCTGACGCTTCCAATCATTACTTACCTGATTACCAAACACACCTTGGAAAAACATATTCAAATCAAAATTACGATATTTGAAATCGAAAGTGATTCCTCCAAAGAAATCTGGATCGGCTGTTCCGATATACGTTCTGTCAGTCAATTCATCTACACGACCATCACCATCCAAATCTTTATAACGAATTCGACCAATAGCTTTTCCTGGTTGTTCAGCATGGTTATCCACTTCCTCTTGTGTCTTGAAAATTCCATCAGCTACAAGACCATAAAATACATTGGGAGACCTACCAATAACGAAGTCACGGACACCATCTCCCGGATATTTATTAATTACGTTTTCAGGAAGCTCTGTCAATTTCGTCTTATAAGTACCTATATTTGCTGAAATAGTATACTGGAATTCGGCACTTGGGTCATTCCTAAAACTAACTTCAAATTCAAGACCTTGATTATTCATATTTGCACCATTAATCCAAGGTTCTCCACCTTCTCCCATCACAGCAATATAAGGAGTCTGTACAAGAATATCCTTTGTCTTCTTGAAATAGTATCCTAAAGAACCTGTAAGACGTTGGTTGAAAAATCCGAAGTCGACAGCCAAATCCGTCTGCGTAGTAGTTTCCCACTTCAAGTCAGGATTACCAAGCCAAGTTCTCTTATAACCGGAATACAAGGGACCGCTCTCATTACCCTGAATAGGATAAGATGTTCCAAAATAATCTGTTGTAAACGGAGTGGTAGTATATCCTCTCGGAAGACCTTGCACACTTCCGTTTGCTCCCCAGCTAGCACGTAATTTAAGATCGGACAGAAAGTCAAAATCTTCCATAAAAGCTTCATCCTTGATTCTCCAACCAACGGAGAAAGCAGGGAAAGTAGCATAACGGTTATTCTCACCGAATAAAGAAGAACCGTCACGGCGAACGGTAGCAGACAGCAAGTACTTTCCGTTATAAACATAGTTGGCCTTACCAAACAAAGAGAAATAGGTATATTCATCTGCAGAACTACCTAAGTTATATTTCTCTCCGGTAGTTACACCAATATGTGCAAAATCTCTATCTTCCAAATAAATACCTTCTCTTCTTGCAGAAAATCCTTCTTGAACGAATCTGGTTGCCTCAGTACCCAACACAACATCCAAATTGTGTTTACCAGTACTCAATGTATATGACAAAGTGTTAGTCCATACATAACTCAACGGATGTGATTGATAACTGCCTACATAGTTTTCTCCATCGCTATTTCTTCCTCCAGTTTCCGACCAAACACCATCAACAGCACGATTATAAGCATTGCCATAATCAAGACCGAACTGGGTTCTTGCCGAAATGCCTTTCCAAATATTCAAATCGAGGAAAATATTACCAATAATCTTCACATAATTATTGATATTATCCTTATTCATTGTCAATAATCGAACAGGGTTGGTAAAATCATCAAAACCCGGAGCACCAGCCCATCCACCATTTTCATCATATACAGGAGAGGCAGGAGGATTAATCATCGCCCACCATGTTTCACTTTGGTCTCTATACTGCAAATAAGATACTGCAAGATTTTCACCAACTTTCAAATGATTTTTTATCAAACTATATTCAGTATTAGCACGTATCGAATATTGTCTGAAGAATGTATGTATCTGTGTACCTTCATTATTGAAATAACCCAACGAGAACAAGCTTTTGGATTTCTCAGAACCATTAGAAATGGTCAACTGATGATTATGAGAAATAGCAGTCTGAAAAATTTCTCCCATCCAATCTGTATCACTTCCTCTTACAGTTTGGTCTGCATTAAGGTATTCAGCAACTTTAACCTCGTCCAAAACAGCTATTCCATTATCACCTCTATGCCATGTATAATTATACGCTGAAGGCAAAGAAATAGAAGTACCATATACTCTTTCATCATAAGCTTGAGCTTGGAATGCCGCTCTACCATATTGTTCAGCATTCATCAAAGTAGGTTTGTTCAATACAGTATTGATAGAAACACTACCATTATACTCAATGTTTGTCTTACCTGCTTGACCCTTTTTTGTCTGAATCAAAATAACACCACCGGAAGCTCTTGCACCATAAATAGAGGCAGATGCTGCATCTTTCAAAACTTGAATAGATTCAATATCACCAGAATTTATATCACGAAGATTCAAATTTTCAGTAGGCATACCATCCAAAACAATTAAAGGCTTAACTCCTCCCGAAAGAGAAGACAATCCACGAATCTGCACCGTAGTTCCTTCAGCAGGATTACCACCATTTGTAGTGATATGCACACCAGCCATCTTTCCTTGTAATGACTTCATGGCATTGGCAGAAGCATTTTTCTTTAAATCACTCGCATTTGCCATTGCAACAGAACCTGTCAAATCCGCTTTCTTCTGTGTCATATAACCAGTGTATACCACAACTTCTGACAACATTGTAGCATCACTCTTCATGATAACATTCAAAAAGTTTAAGCCTTTAACCGAATATTCTTCCGTTTTTTGACCAATATAAGAAAAGACTAATATTGCCTTATCAGAAGGTATTTTTATAGAGTATTTTCCATCAATATCAGTCGTGGTACCGATAGTAGTTCCTTTAACAACAACATTCACTCCAACAAGAGGTTCATTCGTTCCTTCTTCCAAAACCGTTCCTTGTATTATCCTCTCTTGTTGAATCACGTTAGAAGTATCTATACCATGTCCAGATACTTGAATAAACTCTTTTGTCTCCGATACAGCCACAGAAAGAGGTAAACTATCCCCTGCATAAGCTGTCAATGACAACATTGATACCAATGCCACGAAACCATTTCTTTTGAAATATTTCATAATATAAATAAAAAAGGTTAATAATATAATATTATTTACTATACAATACGTTTTTCCTAAAATTGTACTGCACAGCCTCTATACTCAAACTTTTATTTTACCATCTTGGAATTTCCAAACCGTCCTTGCTCGGCAAGGCCGGGAATTTGGCATGCGGCTCAGCCTGGTACCAGAAAGTGGTCGACGAGATATCCGACTTCTGGTTGTTGTAGCGTCCGTCATGGCGCCATCCCAGGTCCTGTATCGTGACCTTCAGGTCCTTGTCGAAGCGTACCGGGTCAAGGATATGCCAGCGGTACAGCCCGAAAGCGGTCACCGCACGGTACAGCCCGTCGGGACGGATTACCTGGTGCATGCCGGCATAGGGGGTGGTGAACTCCTGGTACTGGCGCGTCTTCTGGTTCTCGAAATTGTACGAGCCGCAGAAGTAGTCCTCAATCCCGGTCCCGCAGATAGTCGGATATTCCCTGTCACCGTCCATGTAGAACTTGATTTCCCCCTCACCCCACCAGCAGTTGTCGTTTACACGCCATGCCAGGTAGGTACCCACGTACTGTCCCTTGCCCTTCACACCGTCAATCAGCGTGTGCAGCGACCCCTGGGTCGGATTGGAGCGGCGGAACTGCGCGTGGAAGTAGGCCTCGTCCTCAGGAACTTCTGTCAGGGTGTAGTTGATTTGGTAGTACAGGCGCATCTCCTCGGCGGTGTTGATGTTCTCCAGCGTGATACGGGCTTTCTTGCGGAAAGGCATCTTCCAGTAGCAGTTGAAGGCGCTGCCCGGATTCACGCAGACGGCCAGTGAGGAGAGCTGTGCATATTCATTGTATGCGCTGCAGAAGAAGTCACCCACCGGACATTCGACGGAAGGCTCCTTCTCGTCGTCCCAGTACATTCTCAGGATGGAGAAGCGCCAGTTCCCGGTCGGTGTCATCCAGATCTGCTGGATGGCTCCCGGACCCTCGATCTCCGCAATCGTGATTGTCTCTCCCGGTTTCACGATGATGAAGGGGTTTACCTTCCAACCCTTGCCCAGGTCCTTGGCCGCATGGTGGGCGTTGGCCACATTGCGCTGATCCTTGTCCCTGACCGGATCGGCCATGCCGCCCTTGCCCTTCTCGCCTGTAAAGTTCTCAGGGCTGATGGAACGTGTCTTGGCATCGGACAGTCTTGACAGGTTACCCATGTTCATGTCCAGACCGTTGAACGGGTAGTTGCTTTGGGCGTAAACACCCACGGTGACCATGCATAAGGCCGCCAAAATTAATGATTTGATTCTCATGTTTTAAATAGATTAATGGTTTGTATACTTAGTTAATGGTTTCAGCAAGTTTTGCCAGTTCAAGATATTTCTTGTATAGTTTTTCGTAGATGAGGGCTCTTTTCTCATCCGGCCGGTATTCAGCCTCGATGTCCGACCCCATGTGCCTTGTCGCCTCATTGATATCCTTGTACACCCCTGCGGCAACTGCCGCGAACATTGCCGCTCCCAAGGCACAGGTCTGTTCCGAGCGTACCACACGGATGGGCATGTCCAGCACGTCCGCCAGCGTCTGCATCACGAAGGGCGCCTTCTTGCTGATACCCCCGATGGCATTGACCGAATCAATGCGCAGCCCCTGGCCCTTCATATGCTCCACAATACGGCGGGAACCGAAGGCGGTGGCTTCCACCAGCGCACGGAATATTTCCGGGGCGCTGGTACCCAGCGTGAGTCCCGCAACGGCACCCTTCACGTTCTGGTCCGCATCGGGGGTACGGCGGCCGTTCATCCAGTCCAGGGCGACAACACCGTCCTCGGAGGGTTCCATGTCCTGGGCCTCACGGGTGAGTTCCACCAGCATGCCGTCCAGAACTTTCTGCCTGGCCTCCCCTCCGGGGATATCTTTCAGTGTCCATGCCAGCATCTTCCTGAACCAGGCGTAGATGTCTCCGAAAGCCGACTGTCCGGCTTCGAAACCGACGAATCCCGGAAGCACCGAACCGTCCACCTGGCCGCAGATTCCCTTGATACAGCGTCCGCCTACCTCGTCTTTGCCGGCAACCATGATGTCGCAGGTGGATGTTCCCATGATACGTGTCAGTATCCCCGGGGCGACGGATGCGCCTACGGCTCCCATATGGGCGTCCAGCGCCCCCACGGCCACGGCGATTCCTCGGGGAAGTCCAAGCCTGTCTGCCCACTCGGGTGTCAGTTCCCCTGCCTTGGTGTCGCTGGTGTGGGTTTCTGTGAACAGATGGGGGAGCATTTCCTTCAAGGCCGGATTAAGTTCTTCGAGAACTTCGCCGGAAGGAAGACCCCAACTGGCATGCCACATTGCTTTATGTCCAGCAGCACAACGGCTACGAAAAATCTGTTCCGGAATAGTGTTACCAGTTACTAATCCAGTCATCCAATCACAGTGTTCTACCCAAGCATAAGCAGCATCCTTTATAGCGACGTTTGTGTTGATAATATGTAAAACCTTTGACCATACCCATTCTGATGAATAAGTACCACCTTCATAAAGTAAATAATCAAGGTTACGTTTATTAATCAGTGCGTTGATTTGCTCAGCTTCTCGAACAGCTGTATGATCTTTCCAAAGAATAAACATAGCATCCGGTTCTTCTGCAAACTCGGGACATAAAGCTAATGGCATTCCTGCCCTATCAGTTAAAGCAGGAGTACTACCAGTTGTGTCAAAACATAATCCACAAATAGAAGCAATCTCTTCTTCCTTCAAATCAGATAAGGCTATATGTACAGCCTCTGTCATGGATTCAATATAATCCAATGGATGTTGGCGATAGCGATTGTTGTGTGCATCGCAGTAAAGCCCCGCTTTCCAACGGGGGTAAAAACTTACCCCCGTAGCCATTTCACGGCCAGTATATGTATCCACTACCAGTGCACGACAAGAATCCGTACCAAAATCAAGACCAATAACGTATTTCTTGTTTGATTCCATAGTCTAAAGCATTATTTGGTTGTTAACTCTTGTTTTCTTGCAATGAAAAACCCATAATAGGCAATCACTGCAAAAGCAACGGCCGGTACAGCATATGCAGCCATAATACTACCTGTCTGGTCGGAGACAATACCCTGAATTTGGGTCAGAACGGCAGCACCGGCAATAGCCATTACCATGAATGAACCGCCGATTTTAGTATCATCCCCCAAACCTGTAAGACCAAAACCATAAATGGTCGGGAACATCAATGACATACATCCGGAAATACCCATCAGGCAATAGACGCCGAAACTGCCCTTACCGAACATGGCACCCAAACAACACATTACAGCAAGAAGCGCAAGTCCTATCAAGAGTTTATAAGCTTTCACGTACTTCATCATTGCAGTGCATACAAACCTCATGGTCACAAAGAGAATGAGCGACATGATATAGTAAGTGGCCGCAGCCTGTTCTGCCGTACGCGGCAGCAAGTCATCCAATCCAAGCCATTCACAACAATTATAGAATGCGGCAGCTACCGGTTCCACTCCCCGTAATGCATTTACAACAGCATCTGCAGAAGCAGAATCTCCTAAAGAAGCCAATACACCGTCAAAATTCAGCTGTACCATAGCATAACGGATCACGAATGACCATACGGCTATCTGTGCACCAATATTGAAAAATTGTGCTATTACACCCCATACATAATTCTTATTCTTTATAAGACGACGAAGAGTGGCACCAAACTCTATTTTTTCACCTTTTTCACTAAGATTAGGCATTTTGGTAAGCCGAATAGCAAGTAAGAGCACCAACATCACCAGACCAAGTACCACATAAGCAGTAGTAACAGCATTCAATTCCTGCCCCTGGATGGCGGCCAGCTCCTCAGCCGGAAGTTGGGCACGCTCTGTCGCTGTCATTCCATTCAGTTGTGAGAGGATGAAAATCTGACTGATCACCACTCCCGTAATCGCTCCGAACGGATTGAAGGCCTGAGACAGATTCAAACGGCGTGTCGCGGTACTTTCAGGACCGATTGCCAATACATAAGAATTAGTAGACGTCTCCAGAACTGAAAGTCCGGCAAAGAGAACAAAGATTGCCAGCAGATACATAAAGAAGCTGAAGTCAACATTCACTCCCGAGCTAAGCATGGCAGGATAGAACAGTAAAGCCCCAAATGCATATAGACCAAGCCCCAGCATCACGCCTGATTTATAAGTGTATTTCTTGATAAACAAGGCACCGGGAACAGCACAACATCCATATCCCAACAAATAGCACACTACCTGTATCCAAGCTGTTTTTGAATCACTCATACTCATGATGCGCTTGAAAGCTGCAAGCATAGTATCTGTCAGATTATTCGGCACAGCCCAGGCAAAGAAAAGAGTAGTGAGCAGAATGAATGGGAAGAGGATTCCTTTCGGTATTATTTTATTTGATTCCATACGAATTCTCCATTATATAGTTACCCTATTGAAACTTTGTTTTTATTACATTCAAATCTGCTCCAAATAAATCTTGCACGATAGGAACCAATTGTTCATCCTTACCTTGTATATGAATCACCTTTTGCGTATGGACCAATGAGGCACCGGGAGCCAGCTCCGCACCAGGAGAAGACGTTTCAATTTCATAGAAAGGTCCCATTATAGAACCGTCTTCTACCGGACCGTCATTATAAGAGTTGATTACATCGCCAGCAAACGGATCTTCCTGAGGTCCCCATTGGCCATTTACGTAGACTGAAGGAGTTTCGGGAAGACTACACCACAGGATTGTGAGTACGCCTTTCGATGAATCATAACTTCCGCAAATATCCGTTGCCCGTGAAGCCGGCAATCCCAGCTTGGAACGATAGAGCCCGTCAATCTTGAAATAGATAATACCATTTTCCTTTATCAGCCTATCCGCCGGTATCTTACCGAAATATTCATCATTCACAATTGTTCCTTCCGCATCTTGCTTATAAGGAATGAATACAGTAGTGGTCGGTGTAGGATTAAAACAGCCGAGCATCCACACAGATACAAGACCACCCTCTTTTGTCCATGCCTTGTCACCTGTATTGGTAATCTTATTCTCACTCTTGTAAGCTACAATTTTCATATCATTTGTAAGCTGGATATTAAAATCGGCAGCCACTTCACCAGCATCCATCAACGATACAGTACGGTCAATATTCATATCAAAAGTAGTACCGGAAGCATTTGTCAAACGAGTATCTTTCACAAAACGGATACTACTGTTGTCTTGCGACTTTATGTCAAAAGCTTCAGTATCAAGTACCGGAGGAACTATCCAATTATCATAAACCTGCTCTTGTCCTTCCTTAAAATAAAGTGAGAACGGACCACCTTCCGGACCAAGCCAGAAGCGTTCCTCACCTCCTACCGGATTAAATTGAGAACTGACTTTGCCTTCATTTATGAAACGATAATTAATCCAGCCGTAACTATCACCTTCATCGCCGGAAGCAGAAGTAGTCATTACACGGCCTTGCCATGCAGGAATAACCATCACTTTAGAATTCCCATCAGCAGATACCAATTCAGTATATTCAATGCCGTGGTCCTTTAAGAACTGGGCATCATAAGCATAACTTCCCATCTTGATTTCTTTTTGTCCGCCGCATGATACAAGTATTGCAGTTGCACCTACCAGCAGAGTGTTTTTCAGTTTGGTTGATTTCAACATAACGCCTGTTTCCTTTATTTATAGAGAGGTCCATAATTCTTGCAAGCTCTATAGTCACTGCCTTCCATATCCTCGCCAAAAGCGGTCCATGCACTGGGACGGAAAATATTTTCCTCAGAAACATTGTGCATGCATACCGGGATACGAAGCATGGAAGCCAGAGTAATCAAGTCAGCACCGATATGACCATAACTGATAGCGCCATGATTAGCCCCCCAGTTATTCATAACAGTATATACATCACGGAAATACCCCTTACCTGTCAGACGTGGAGCGAAGAAAGTGGAAGGCCATGTACGGTCAGTACGTTCATTGATAGCCTTGAAAACATCCTTATCCAAATTTACTGTCCAGCCTTCGGCAATCTGCAATACCGGACCTTGACCTTTTACGAGATTCAAACGGCACATTGTTACCGGCATTTCACCACGAGTCAGGAACTGGGAAGAATAACCACCGCCACGCATATATTCGCGACTGGCCGGATGCCACTTGGTTACAGAAAGACAAGCTTCTACTTCCTCTTCCGTAATTTCCCAGAAAGGCTTCATTACCGGTTTATTGTCACGTGTCTGACAGCCTGTTCCATCAAGCGTACAAGAGCCGGAGTTGATCAGGTGAATGAAACCGTTTGCCGCCTTACCTTCCAATTTCTTACCCGTTACCCGTTCTATGGCATTCGGACTCCAATAAGTACGCACATCCGCAAATATCTGTGCAGTATTGGTCAATAGATGATTGAAGAGCATTGAAGTACAATTCAACGTATCATTTTCCGTAGCGAAAGTAAATGCTTCACGGATACCGTTCCAATCGAAAGAAGTATTCAGTATAGCTTCTGAAAAATCACCGTCAGGCTTATAATCCGTCCACTGGCGCTGTCCCTGGAAACCCGCAGCAATCGCATTGTGTCCCATTGACTCTTCCTTGAACCCCATTTCAGCCAATTTGGGATTGCCAATCATCATATCACGGAAAATAAGAGTCATTTTTACCACGTATTCCCAACGGGCATCTTTCTCTTCACGGGAATATACCAGATGTTCCGGATTAAAGTCTGTCCCTTCATTACTCTTGCAATACTTTTCTGTCCATGCCATGGCACGTGCGAACTCTTCATGGTCATAAATGCCCAACTGGACACGACGTTCTATCTCACTGGCATCCACATACTCATTACGCATGCCCAAATACTCTTGGAAGAAATCAGGATTGGGAATAGAGCCTGCAATGCCCATGGATACACTGCCGATTGAAAGATAGGATTTCCCCTTCATTGTAGCCACAGCTATACCTGCACGGGCAAAACGCAACAATTTTTCCTGTACATCTTCCGGTATCTCCATATTGGTCACCTCCTGTACATCACGTCCGTAAATGCCAAAAGTAGGCAATCCCTTCTGTGTATGGCTTGCCAATGCTGAAGCCAGGTAAACCGCACCCGGACGTTCTGTACCATTAAAGCCCCAGATGGCTTTTGGCATTTCTCCGTCCATATCAATAGTTTCGAATCCATAACACCAGCAAGGAGTTACAGAAAGTACAACACCGACTCCACTATTACGGAATTTTTCAGCCGCCATGGCAGCTTCAGCCACTCCACCAATAGTTGTATCTGCAATGACGCACTCTACGGAAGTGCCGTCACTATGACGTAAGACAGAAGAATAAAGCTCGGCCACTTTATGGGCCATGGCCATAGTCATATCCTCCAATGACTCACGGATACCTCCACGACGACCGTCAATAATAGGTCTGATACCAATTTTCGGCTTTCCACCGATTAATCTTGAATTTCTCATGGTTCAACTGATTTTATTGAGATTAATATAAAAATTAACTAAATCGATTAAGCTATCATGTAAAAAAAACAGCTCTCCTAAGGAGCCATTTCAATAAATTCTCCCTCGGCAAGCACAGACTGCACTGTATTACCGTTAATAATGATATCTATCAGTATTTCAAGTGCTTTCTGTACTAAAACATCTATAGGCTGCTGAATATAGGATATAGGGGCATCAAAAAAGTCAAATACCGGATTACCGTCAAAACCCACTAAACCTATTTTACCAATAATTCCCTCTCCCATGTCCTTTATTGTATATAAACAAGCCAATGAAATCATGTTGGTGGCAAAAAGAAAAGCGTCTACACCGCCATCAATCATTTTAGGCAACAAACGGTCTGCGGACTTTCTGGGAGCATCCTGCCTCAAAAAGACCACGTTAGCCAAGTTTCTCTTACCGGCTTCATCCATAGCCTTTTTATAACCACGGATACGCTCTTTCATATGGATAAGGTTGACATCATAAGCCACCATACAAGGAGCGTTATAGCCTGCATTCAAAAGATGTTTGGTTGATATATAGGAAGCATTGAAGTTATTCAACGCCACATAGCTGACATTGATTTCCGGAAAATAGCGGTCGAACAAAACAATAGGGATATTATTGTTCACAAGTGAAGCGATGGATTTCTCAGAATTGTCACAAGGAACAATGATGAGTCCATCTACCCCTTTATTAATAAGGTTACTAACAACACGGGTCATCTTATCCTTATCCTCATCTGAACTTCCAAAAAGTACGGTATATCCCCGTTTGGTTGCCTCATCTTCCAATACACGCGCTAATTGAGAAAAAAATGGGTTGGAAATATCAGAAACCACTAATCCTATTGTTTTTGTTTTGCCACTACGAAGACTTTTGGCCGCAAGATTAGGCTGGTAGTTCATTTCATTGGCAATTTTCAATATGCGTTGGGCAGTTTCTTCTCCCACGCGATACTCTTTCTTTTTCCCATTCAAAACGAACGAAACCAATGCTGTTGAAACGCCTGCAGCTTCAGCAATATCCTTCAGCGATATTTTTTTTAGTGACGACATATATTTGTGTAACGTTTTTGCTATATAATAGTATTATACTTTTAGGTTACCTCTTGAATCAGTAGCACTTATCGTATTCTCACGATGCAAATATAAACATAAAAATTAAATCTGCAAATTATCTTGCTAATTCGTTATAACATTTTTATATTTGCAGTACCAAATCATGCTAAAAACGATATGAACTACCATAAACGACACATAAAAATTAATTTTAAACTTTTAAAATCATGAAAACCAAGATTCTATTTACACTTTTATTCTTTGCATGCAGAATACACTACCTTTATGGACAGACTAACCTACAAATAGCTCCGGAAACTTTAGCAACTCCGGAAAAAAATGGAATATGGTTACAACCTGCTCAAAATACAAAAGCACAACCCATTTGGGGATTTGCAAATGGTATCCGAATAGGAATTGCTCCATTAGGAGGTCCACGTGGGCTAATTCGTATCTATACACCTTATTTAGAACATGATGAATTTGTTGTTACCAATTTCATTGCTTTTGAACCAATTGATAAAGCAAAAAATAATAGGGGGCTCTCAGAATTGGAATGGAGTCAACTTGATAATGTTCGTGGAAAACGTTTTTGGAGTGGGAATACTCCTGAAGCTCCCTCATTCCCAAATCAATATTATCCAGCTCACGGAGTAATAGCAAAGGAAAATGGAGTTGAAACACTTACTGTGTATTTCTTTTGTGAAACTTTTGATAATGGTGCGGATATCTATGTCCGGACTAAATTCACAGAAGGAAAGCCTTATGAGTTTGAATTAACTACGTATACCACGGAAGAGTCAGATGAGCTAAATCGTTTTATACTCACAGCTACTATGGGAAACAAAGCAAGACTTAGGACATTACATCTCGCAGATGGTAAAACGAAAGAAGCCGGCCAATTATGGCCGAGCTATAAAGATTCTAATTTCACAGAACATAACCATACTCCAGTGGCAGAAATGATAAAAGATAAAAATGGAGGTGTATGGTTTATAGCGTCACCTGATGAGAAAGACCCTACAAAAGCTGTATATGCTGAAGATACACATACACATTGGAAATATACTGGTAAAAAAGCAACGCAATATTGGTATTGTTCCAATCCAAGTAATGAGTTAGAAGGAGTTGTGAATGGTCGTTATACTTATTGGGCAAGTAAATCTCCGATACCTGGTGGTATCGCTTATGAGAACTTTGAACTGACTGAACCATTTCAGTCTGGTCAAAGCTATATTTTTGGTATCACACCTCTTTCATCGGAAGAATTAATAAACCACATTATGAAATAAGAACGGACTACTTTTTGGGTAGAACTTCTTTTCCTCCTTATTTATCCCCTCTTTTGTTCTTAATTTATAGAACAGAAAAGGATAAAAGGTGGATAAAAATAAGAAAAGGATAAATTACAAAACTTACTAAATAGCTTATTACTCTAATGAGAACAGCAGAAAATAGATACTCTATTTCTACTGTTCTCATTTTTTATATATATACAACTTTTCATAGTATAAAATCTCAAAACAATCTTTTAAAGTCAACTTAAGAGATACTTCTTAACTATTGTTGGGGTCTTCCTTCCGGCGAAGTTCTCAAAGCATTTCACTTGCTGGAACCAGTTGCTATCTTTGATGTTTGGCCAACTCTCGAATCGTGAGAGTCTGAGAGATTTGATTGTCGCTCTTGATGCTCATCATTCTAAATGTTATCATCTGGGGATGGGCAGAAATGTTTCAAGATCATCCTTGGCTAGAGCCAACGGGGACAGGGACTATCACATCTTTGAGGCGTATGCTTACTACTTGGTAAACGAAGCAAGACAAAAGCGTGTTACCGACATCTTCAAACTCGGTGGAAACGTTTACGCCTTTGATTCAACAACCATTGATTTATGCCTCTCCGTATTCTGGTGGGCTAAATTCCGTAAGAAGAAGGGTGGTATCAAAGTGCATACATTATATGATGTGGAAACGCAGATACCTGCATCCTTTCACATTATCGAAGCTTCCGTGCATGATTCAAAGGCGATGAATGAAATTCCCTATGAATCTGGCTCCTATTATATCTTTGACCGTGCTTACAACAACTTCAAGATGTTGTATCGGATTCATCAGATAGGTGCTTACTTCGTTGTCAGAGCCAAGAAAAATCTTCAATACATGCCTATCAAGTGGAAGCACAGGTTACCTAAAAACGTATTTTCAGATATGACTATTGGATTGACGGGCTTTTATCCCAAACAATACTATCCCGAACCTCTTCGCTTGGTTAGATATTGGGATGAAGAACAAAAACGTGAGTTTGTTTTTTTAACGAATGCAACACACATTTCTGCCCTTCAAGTTGCTGAACTTTACAAAAAACGATGACAAGTGGAACTGTTTTTCAAATGGCTGAAGCAGCACCTCAAAATCAAAAAGTTTTGAGGTACTACCGAGAATGCCGTTCGGATACAAATCTACGCTGCTATATGCACCTACTGCCTGGTCGCAATTGTTCAACACGACATGCAACTGGATAGGAGCACGTACGAAATTCTTCAAATATTGAGCATCTAGTTGACAGATAAAACGCCTCTTCGAGACCTCTTTGACAAAACTAAATTGCAAAATGACAAAGAACGATTTGGACCAAATGGACCAAGTTTATTTGATTTTTAATAACGTCCCAATTTTAATGGGACACTAATGTTCAATTGCCATTTATAAAAAATCTGCGATTTACAAGAATTTCAAAGGACTATTCTATTCATCACCTTTTTCCCGCCCAATAAACTCCCCCCAATATCAGCACCGCCCCCATCAGAGCAACCATCGTCAGCCGTTCTCCCAACAGAAAAGCAGAACCTATCAGCGTGAAGAGAGGATTCAGATAAATATAGTTGGAAGCTCTTATTGTTCCTAATTGTTTCAATATTACATTCCAGACTACAAAGCAAATCAAGGAAGCCAATACACCCAGGAAAAGTAAATTGAACAGAATAGCCGGCTCGAGAAGACGGGCAATGTCGAAATTCCAGGGATGAATCAGAAATGCAGGAAGAATAGTCAATACTCCATAAAAAAATATCTTACGGGTAATGAAAGTTATACCATAACAATTGGACATTTTTCTCATTATCAAGCTATAGAATGCCCAGGAAAAAGCAGCAAGCAAAGTAAGGAAATCACCTAAAGGAGAAATTTTCAATACAAAGCTACCGTTGTAAACCACCAATGCCACACCAACCAATGCCAGCAAAGAACCAGCCATCAATCCACGGGTAGCCTTTTCCTTTTTATAAACCCACAAAGAAAGAATGGTGGTGAGTAACGGAGCCGTACAGACAATAAACGACACATTCGTCGCCAATGTAATCTCCAAAGCTGTATTTTCTGTAAAAAAGTAGAATGAACCGCCTGTCATGCCTCCTAAAAACATCCAAAATTCATCTTTCCAATTGTCGGCAAACAGTTTTCGGGGAGAAATAAGCCAAATGCCCATATAAGCTATCAGGAAACGAAGCAAGAATATTTCCTGCGGAGAAAGACCGTGCCCAATCAATACTTTCGTTGAAATAAAGGTCAGCCCCCAAATACCTACCGTAAGGACGGCAACAAGATGATAAGTATAATTTTTCATTGCGTTCATACACTTCCGACAAGTCGCACAAATATACGTACTTTCTTTTTTCAATACAATGAAACCAACCATAAATAATGTTCAGGGAGGATTTACTAAAACTCGAAGGAAGATTTACTAAAACGGGAGGAAAGATTTAGTAAATCTTCCTTCGAGTTTTAGTAAATCTTTAAACCCCTTATTAGAAGCCTATTGAACGAACTCTCATTTATCGGCAGAATAATAAACAACAATCTGCCGAATACACAGACAAAAAACACAAAGGATGAAATCTTCCCAGACTTCATCCTTCGCTATATCCTAAAAATCTTTTAGTAAATATCCTATTGAATTAATTTAGCTATTATTTGTATTACAAACAAAAAATTAGTTTTAAAAGCACATCACAAATGTAAGTAATAAAAAGTGAATTATCAAGTCTTTGCCATTGTTTTTTATGTTACTTCGCTACAAATCTGAAAATAAACCCGTAACTTTGCACCGATATTAACCGAATACTAACCGGTTTTAACCATTGAATAAACAATGTTTTCAACAAAATATTAATAAGTACCACTATGGAATACAATTTCAGGGAAATTGAAAAGAAATGGCAGAAAAGGTGGGTGGAAAACAAAACCTACCAAGTGACGGAAGACGAAACGAAGAAAAAATTCTATGTACTGAACATGTTCCCCTACCCCTCCGGTGCGGGATTGCATGTAGGTCATCCGCTGGGATATATTGCTTCGGATATTTACGCCCGCTACAAACGACTGCAAGGTTTCAATGTACTGAATCCCATGGGATATGACGCTTACGGACTTCCAGCAGAACAATATGCCATACAAACGGGACAGCACCCTGCAATTACGACCGTCAACAATATCAACCGATACCGTGAACAGTTGGATAAGATAGGTTTCTCTTTCGACTGGAACCGCGAAATCCGTACCTGCGAACCGGAATATTACCATTGGACCCAATGGGCATTCCAAAAGATGTTCAACAGCTACTACTGCAACGATGAAAAGCAGGCACGTCCCATCCAGGAACTGATTGAAGCATTCAGCCAAACCGGTACCGAAGGAATAAACGTGGCTTGCAGCGAAGAACTGAGTTTCACCGCCGCAGAGTGGAATGCCAAGAGCGAAAAGGAACAACAGGAAATCCTGATGAACTACCGTATAGCCTATCTGGGCGAGACGATGGTAAACTGGTGCCCTCAGCTGGGAACCGTACTTGCCAACGATGAAGTGGTGGACGGCGTAAGCGAACGAGGCGGCTTCCCCGTCATTCAAAAGAAGATGCGTCAATGGTGTCTCCGTGTATCTGCCTATGCACAACGCTTGCTGGACGGACTCGATACCATCGACTGGACCGAATCCCTGAAAGAAACCCAAAAGAACTGGATAGGACGCAGCGAAGGCGCTGAAATAGAATTCAAGGTAAAAGACAGCGATTTGGAATTCACTATCTTCACCACCCGTGCAGATACCATGTTCGGCGTCACCTTCATGGTATTGGCTCCCGAAAGCGAACTGGTACAGCAACTTACCACCGACACACAGAAAGATGAAGTAAACGCTTATCTGGAACGCACCAAGAAACGTACTGAACGCGAACGTATTGCCGACCGTAGCGTTACCGGTGTATTCTCCGGAAGCTATGCCATCAATCCCTTTACCGGTGAGGCAGTTCCCATCTGGATAAGCGACTATGTACTTGCCGGATACGGTACGGGTGCCATCATGGCTGTGCCTGCGCACGACAGCCGTGACTATGCTTTTGCCAAGCACTTCGGTCTCGAAATCCGTCCGTTGGTAGAAGGCTGCGATGTAAGCGAAGAGAGCTTCGATGCCAAGGAAGGCATTGTATGCAACTCTCCACGCGAAGGCGTTACTCCCTATTGCGACCTCTCACTGAACGGGCTGACCATCAAGGAAGCGATTGCCGCTACCAAGAAATATGTGAAAGAGCATAACTTGGGACGTGTAAAGGTGAACTTCCGTCTGCGCGATGCCATCTTCTCACGCCAGCGCTATTGGGGCGAGCCGTTCCCGGTTTACTACAAGGACAACATGCCTTACATGATTGACGAGAGCGCCCTACCCTTAGAACTGCCCGAAGTAGCCAAATTCCTGCCTACCGAAACCGGTGAACCTCCATTGGGACATGCCACAAAATGGGCTTGGGATACTGTGAACAAATGTGTTGTGGAAAACGAAAAGATAGACAACATCACCGTCTTCCCGTTGGAACTCAACACGATGCCCGGATTTGCCGGTTCAAGCGCCTATTATCTGCGCTACATGGACCCGCACAACAACCAGGCACTTGTAGATAAGAAAGTAGATGAATACTGGCACAATGTAGACCTTTACGTAGGCGGTACCGAACATGCCACCGGTCACTTGATATACTCCCGTTTCTGGAATAAGTTCCTGTACGACCTCGGCATTTCCGTAGCCGAAGAACCGTTCCAAAAGCTGGTGAACCAAGGTATGATTCAAGGACGGAGCAACTTCGTCTATCGTTTTTCTCCTTGGAATAAGACTATAAAAGAACCTATAGCAACTAATATCTTCATATCAAAAGATATTGTAGATAGAATGTTATCAAATGAAGGAATACCACCTTATGAATTAAAAGAAATATTTGATAAAAATAATATCAAATATGAACAGAATTGGCTAATTTATCAAGGTATTAATCTTAATTGTAATGAAATTCACGTTGATGTTAATATTGTATCAAATGATATTTTAGACGAAAAATCCTTCAAAAATTGGAGACCAGAATACCAAGATGCTCAGTTTGTACATAACGAAGACGGCAAGTACATCTGCGGATGGGCTGTAGAGAAGATGAGCAAATCCATGTTCAACGTGGTCAATCCCGACATGATTGTCGACAAATACGGTGCCGACACTCTCCGCATGTACGAAATGTTCCTCGGCCCGGTAGAACAATCAAAGCCGTGGGATACAAACGGAATAGACGGTGTGCACCGCTTCATCAAGAAGTTCTGGTCACTGTTCTACGACCGCAACGACAATTATCTGGTAACGGATGAACCTGCCACCAAGGAAGAACTGAAATCCCTCCATAAACTGATTAAGAAAGTGACAGGAGACATCGAGCAATTCTCTTACAACACAAGTATCAGTGCCTTTATGATTTGTGTAAACGAGTTGTTCGGAATGAAGTGCAGCAAGAAGGAAATCCTGAACCAGTTTATCATCGTTCTGGCTCCCTTTGCTCCGCATGTATGCGAAGAGTTGTGGGAGACACTGGGCAATGCAGGCTCCGTATGCGATGCCAAGTGGCCGGTATGCAACGAAGAATACTTGGTGGAAAATACGGTCAACTACACCGTTTCCTTCAACGGAAAAGCACGGTTCAACATGGAGTTCCCGGCAGATGCGGCATCGGATGCCATCCAGACTGCTGTATTGGCCGACGAACGTTCTGAAAAATGGATGGAAGGCAAGTCCATCGTCAAAGTAATCGTAGTGCCGAAGAAGATTGTGAACATCGTTGTCAAATAACAGATATGCAAATTACAAAACCAACCAAAGCGGAAGTGACGAGAGAGCTGAAGGATTATATCTTCATCACTCTGGGACTCATCAGCTATGCACTGGGATGGGCGGCATTCCTCATTCCCTATCAGATTACGACCGGAGGTACTACCGGTATCGGTGCCATCATCTATTATGCCACCGGATTTCCCATCCAGTGGTCATACTTCATCATCAATGCCGTACTGATGACTTTTGCCATCAAGATACTCGGACCGAAGTTCAGTATCAAGACTACGTTTGCCATCTTCGGACTCACTTTCTTCTTATGGTTTTTTCAGTTGCTGGTGAACGGTTCGGACGGCGTCCCTCCCCAACTGCTGGGCGAAGGACAAGACTTCATGGCTTGCCTGATAGGTGCGGCAATGTGCGGTGCCGGACTGGGTATCGTGTTCAACTGCAACGGCAGCACGGGAGGTACGGACATCATTGCAGCCATCATCCATAAATACAAGGATGTCACGCTGGGACGCATGATTATGGCTTGCGACTTCATTATCATCAGTTCCTGCTATGTGGTATTCCATGACTGGCGACGCGTGATATTCGGTTTTGTAACTTTGTTTGTCATCGGATTTGTACTGGATTACATAGTCAACAGTGCCCGGCAATCCGTTCAATTCTTTATTTTCTCCAAAGAATATGAAAAGATTGCCGACCGCATCACCAAAGAAACCCATCGCGGTGTAACGGTACTCGACGGTATCGGCTGGTACAGTAAACACAACGTGAAGGTACTGGTCGTCCTTGCCTACAAACGCCAATCGGTAGAAATATTCCGGATGGTGAAAGATATAGACCCGAACGCTTTCATTTCCCAAAGTTCCGTCATCGGTGTATACGGAGAAGGTTTCGACCGGTTGAAAGTGAAATAGGGACTTGTATAAGCCACAAGTATAAGGAGAACATAATATGAGAAAGAAATTTGTATTTGCCACCAACAATTCACACAAACTGGAAGAAGTGACTGCCATTTTGGGAGAGAAGGTCGAACTTCTCAGCATGAAGGATATCAAATGCGATACTGACATTCCGGAAACTGCAGACACACTTGAAGGAAATGCTTTGCTGAAAGCAAGATATATCTTCGATAACTATCATCTGGACTGTTTTGCCGATGATACCGGTTTGGAAGTGGAGGCCCTTGGTGGGGCACCGGGTGTATATTCCGCCCGTTATGCCGGCGATGCACACAATTCGGAAGCAAACATGAAGAAGTTGCTGAAAGATATGGAGGGCATCGAGAACCGGAAAGCGCAATTCCGTACCGTATTTGTACTTATCATCGACGGAAAGGAACATCTGTTTGAAGGCATCGTGAAAGGAGAAATCACGAAAAACAGAAAAGGCGCTTCAGGCTTCGGTTACGATCCCATATTCATTCCCGAAGGATATACGCAGACTTTTGCAGAAATGGGGAATGAACTGAAGAATAAAATCAGTCACCGGGCATTGGCCACTAACAAGTTGTGTAAGTTCTTAATGAGATAATGTTTTTAATGTGCTGATATGCTAATGTGCCAATGTGCTAATTGGCTGCGCTGTCACGCCGAAAGGTCATTGGCACATTGGCATATCAGCACATTATAACCCCAGTTGAGCCGATATTTCCAACATCCTCTTAATCGGTTTCACTGCTTTTTCTGCAATCTCAGCATCCACCTTTATTTCCGGTGATTCGTTTTTCAAACAATCATAAAGCTTTTCCAGTGTATTCAGCCGCATGTAACTGCATTCATTGCAGGCACAAGTGCTGTCGTTGGGAGGAGCCGGAATAAATGTTGTCTGCGGGCATTGTTTCTGCATCTCGTGCAGGATACCGCTTTCGGTAGCTACAATGTAGCTCTTTTCGGGATGTGCCACTGCGTACTTCAGCAAAGCTGCCGTAGAGCCTACCACATCAGCCAGTTTCAAGACTGTACTCTTGCATTCGGGATGTGCCAGTACCACCGCATCGGGATGCTGCCGTTTTATTTCAACAATCTTTTCAACCGAGAATTCCTCGTGTACATGGCATGCGCCATCCCATAATAACATATTTCTTCCGGTAATGGAGTTGATATAATTACCCAAGTTCCGGTCCGGGCCAAAGATTATTTTCTCATCTTTGGGGAAGCTTTCCACAATCTGCTTTGCATTGGTAGAAGTTACCACCACATCGGTCACCGCCTTTACGGCAGCCGTTGTGTTCACATAGGATATCACCGTATATCCGGGATGCTCTTTGACAAACTGACTGAATTTGTCTGCCGGACAACTGTCTGCCAACGAACAGCCTGCCGCCATATCAGGCACCAGTACCTTCTTGTCGGGACAAAGCACCTTCGCCGTTTCTCCCATGAAGTGCACACCGCACATCACGATGATGTCCACCTCCGTTCGGGCCGCCCATTGCGCCAAAGCCAGACTGTCGCCCACGTAATCGGCTATATCTTGTATTTCACCTTTCTGGTAGTAGTGCCCCAGAATGATTGCGTTCTTCTCCTTCTTCAGCTGCTTGATAGCTTCTATAAGATTATCCATAATTATATTTTTTAATTTCTCTTTCTTCTTTAAAAATCCTTTGATAGTAATGATAGGCTGTTAACAGTGTGGACAAATAAATACGATTTTTCTTGCCTATGAAGTTATTAGTATCAAGCTGAATTTTACTCTTATGCTTATAAACCGGGGTTTTTAAGTTTATCCGTTGATAATAAGACTTCTGCTAAACAGCATTAACATGTTGTTAATAATATGCAAAGTTAATAACTTTAGAGTTATAAACCGATGAAACCAGGCTGAAAAATATGTTGAATGAAGCCTGGAAAATTCTCCTTAACTTTTTTGGTTTGTTCGTTTCACTGCTGTAATATGCAGACCTTTGAATAATGCAAGGATTATTTTTAAAATTGTTTCCCTATTGTATTGACACCTTTTCAACGGTTATTAACCGGGATATAAACGGAAAAAAGTATCTTTGCAGGGAGATTTAAAAGTATATTGTCATGCGTAAACTGAAGATAACTGAACTGAATCGTATTAGTGTAGAGGAATTTAAGGAAGCCGAAAAACTGCCTTTGGTAGTGGTATTGGATAATATCCGCAGTCTCCATAATATAGGTTCCGTTTTCCGTACTTCGGATGCTTTCCGCATCGAATGCATTTATCTTTGTGGCATTACAGCTATCCCACCCCATCCGGAGATGCACAAAACAGCTTTGGGAGCGGAATTTACCGTAGATTGGAAATATGTTGATAACTCTGTTGAAGCTGTTGATAACCTAAAATCCGAGGGATACATCGTTTATTCTGTAGAGCAGGCAGAAGGTAGTGTGATGCTGGACGAACTGGTGCTGGACAAGACTAAAAAGTATGCTGTGGTAATGGGAAATGAAGTGAAGGGTGTTCAACAAGAAGTGATTGACCATTCGCACGGTTGCATTGAAATTCCTCAATACGGCACAAAGCATTCGTTGAATGTATCGGTTACGGCGGGTATTGTTATTTGGGATTTATTCAAGAAACTGAGATAATAACAGGGCTGTTAATAAGCTGTCAATATATCGGGTTTGTTGGAGCTATAGATCGAACACGGTGCATCTATAGATCCAGCGTGTTGCATCTATAGATCCAATAAACTAGTTCTATATAGGTATGATGAGAGATTTTATGAACAGTGGTTGATTATAAAAATCAACCACTTTATTCATTGTAAATTAATGCTTTATCTCCTACTTTATCCTTTTTGTTAACCATGTATTCAACACATATCGGTTGTATGTGGAAAACTTGCTGTACAGTTGGTGTCTTTTCTTATTTTTTGTATATTTGCTGAATATATATAAATCATATCGATATGAAAAAGATAATATCTTCATGGATAGGCATTTTTGTAGGTTGTACTATTCTGGCAGCAGGTTTTGTTTACTTTATCAATCCTTATAATCTTGTTCCTGGCGGGGTGTATGGAGCTAGTATTGTGCTTCATAATCTGTTCCCTTCTATTCAGGTAGGTACTTTCGGTTATATGTTTGATATTCCTTTGCTTATCATTTCCGTGCTGGTACTGGGAGCAAAATTGGGAGCACGTACTATCGTGGCGGCACTATTCACTCCGCTTGCCATGAATGTGCTGTCTCTCCTCTCCTATCCTTCTGAAGAAGCGCTCCATCAGTTGGACCCTACACAGTTGCTGGGTGGCAGTCTGAATATGTCCGACCATTTGATGCTGACTTCTGTGATTGGTGCGGTGGTTATCGGTATAGGCTGTGGTATTGTAGTGCGTAGCCGGGCTACTACAGGAGGTACGGATATTGTGGCGATGATATTGCAGAAATATTGCCATATACGTTTTTCAAAGGCGATACTGCTGGTAGATGGTATTGTGGTGGGATTCGGCCTATTGGTTATCGGTTTCGGTATCGGAAATCCGGATGATGCTACACAACCTTCGTGGCATTTGTCTTTCTATTCACTGATAGCTATTTTTGTCACTTCGAGGGTATTGGCCTATGTGATAAATGGGGAGAAGAATGACAAGATACTGTTTGTCATCAGTGATATGCGCCTTACCGCTTTGCACGACTATATTCTTAAAGATTTGGACCGTACAGCCACTTGCATCAAGAGTAGTGGTCTTTATACCAATGTAGACAAGGAAATGCTGTTTCTTGTGGTGAGTTACAAGGAAGTGGTAGGTATCAAGCAGAAGATAAGGGAAGTAGACCCAAAGGCTTTTGTAGTGGTTACCGATGCTTATGATGCATTTGGTGAAGGTTGGAAAGAGCTTCCGATGGCAGGAGAGGTACAACCCGAATAGGTAGTAATAAACAATTGTTCATTCTATTATTAACTGAATATATAGCTTAATATCAATTGTTTAATAACTAATTATTTGTGTTGCTAACATAGTTTTCAACATGGTGTTAACGATAAGTTTTTTGTTTGAATGAACGGTATTGTTGCGAAGTCGATGATGTGGAACTTATGGCATGGTTGCCATAAATTGAGTGCAGGTTGTAAGCATTGTTATGTTTATCGTGGTGATGCCCGGCGAGAGGTGGACAGTTCGGTGGTGGTGCGGACAAAAAACTTTGACCTGCCTTTGCGTAAAAAGCGTAACGGAGAATTCAAGATACCACCTGGAACATTTGTCTACACCTGCTTTACTTCCGATTTCTTTGTGGAAGATGCTGACAAATGGCGGGCCGAAGCATGGGAGATGATTCGTTGTCGCAGTGACCTGCATTTTATGATGATTACCAAGCGTATAGACCGTTTTTCTGACTGTCTGCCCGATGATTGGGGAGACGGATATGATAATGTAACCATCTGCTGTACGGTTGAAAACCAGGCTTGCGCCGATTATCGCTTGCCCATTTATAAGAGGGCTCCTATAAAGCATAAGATAATAATCTGTGAACCGCTGCTGGAAAGGATAGATTTAAGTACTTATGCTGTTGGCGAATGGATTGAACAGATAGTTGCAGGGGGAGAATCCGGTTACGAAGCCCGCCCTTGTGATTTTGAATGGGTGATGGACCTTCGCAGAATTTGTGTGGAAAATAAAGTGGACTTCTGGTTCAAGCAGACCGGTTCTAAGTTCGTCAAAGACGGAAAGACATATAATGTGAAACGCCAATTTCAACATTCGCAGGCACGCAAGGCGGGAATAAACATCAGTTTATAATTGTCCGCTTTCTACCATCAATATCACCCGTTCGGTCAATGCATCGTCTCCCATAGGGTCGTATTGCTTCTTTAGACTGGCGCCGAAGAGTGCGGCAAAAGTCTGGTAGAAACCGGCTTTGAAAGGGCCCATAAAAGCTTTTACCAGTTCATATCCGGTGGAGTTGGTCTGTCGGTCTACCAGTTTTATTAACAGTTTGCCTTGGGCAAAGGTAAGTTTCTTCATGCGGGGAGTGTATTGCTCCTTCAAGCTTTTCTCTACTGCTTTCATGTGTTTCTGGCGGGCTTTCTCGGTGGGCAGGGTCATCATGTATTCGTAGGTTTCAATGATGGCACGGTTAATCTCCTTGGAGATGGGAAGTACCTTCTTTACGTCACGAATGAGTTTGTAGTACTTGTTCATGTCGCGCTTGTTCTTGAATTTAAGCGGCTTGAAGATGTAGACAGTGGGGAGCTTGACATAAGGGATGGTATCTCCTTCGTAAACGCACATGGGAGTAAGATAGACACTCTTTTGCGCAGCAGACTGTGGTTGCTGCTGTGCAAAGCATTTCAGGCTTCCGAGAGAAAGAAACATGATGAGTATTACTATGTTAAGCCTTGCGTTCATGTTGCAAAAGTACACCATTCTGTGTAATGTTGTTGCATCATGTTGATTTTTCCTTGCTCAATTAACTTATTTAAGGTAACTTCGCTTCCCAAAACATGAAAGTGACCTACTATTAATGGAATTACTCAAGATAGGAGTTTTTGTAAGTATGCTGTCAATGACTCCTATGCTTGAAGCTCAAAATATATCCGGCCTTCAGAAAGAACAGCCTTTACTTCTTTTGGAAGAAAATTTGGAACAACTTTCCATCGGGAATGAGGAAGAATACGGTTGGGAAGATGAATTGGAGGAGTTGTCCCGACGTCTGCAAGAGCCTGTCAACCTCAATGCCGCCACTAAACGGCAATTGGAGCAGTTTCCTTTTCTTACGGATATACAGATAGAGAATCTTCTGGCTTATGTCTATATACACGGACAGATGCAGACCATTTATGAATTGCAACTGGTGGAGGAGATGGATAAACGTACCATCGACCTACTGCTGCCCTTTGTCTGTGTGCGGGCAGTGAAAGCGGGTAGGGGGTATCCTGCTTTAAAATCTATACTGAAATACGGGAAACACGAAACATTGGCACGTTTGGATGTACCGTTCTATATCCGTAAAGGATATGAGAAGAATTACCTGGGACCTTCCCTTTACCATTCTTTGCGCTATAATTTTCATTATGGAGATTATTTCCAAATAGGCGTGACGGGAGAGAAGGATGCCGGAGAACCCTTCTTTGCCCTGCACAACAGAAAAGGCTATGATTACTATTCTTTCTATTTTCTGATAAAGAATCTGGGGCGGCTGAAGGCTTTGGCATTGGGCAATTACCGTCTGAGCTTCGGGCAGGGACTGGTACTTAGTACGGATTTTCGTTTAGGAAAAACATTCTCTATGTCTACAACAGAATATCGTACCGGAGGCATCCGTAAGCATAGTTCTACCGATGAGTACAATTATTTCCGGGGAGTGGCGGCAACGGTGGGAGTATTGCCTTACTTGGATATTTCGGCTTTCTATTCGCATCGCTCCATGGACGGTGTGGTGGAGGATGGCGAGATAACTTCCATTTACAAGACAGGGTTGCATCGCACGCAGAAGGAGGCAGATAAAATGAATGCCTTTGCCTTGCAGGTGATAGGTGGAAACATGACCTATGAAAAGAACTCTCTGAAGGTGGGAGTGACGGGGATTTACTATTTTTTCGACCGTCCTTACAAGCCTCGGTTGAACAAGTATGCAAAGTACAATCTTCATGGAAGTGATTTCTATAACGTGGGCATGGATTATAGGTATCGTCTGGGCCGTTTTGTCTGGGTGGGGGAAGCGGCAACCGGCAGTAAAGGCTATGCCTTGCTGAACCGGCTGAAGTATAATCTTTCTTCCGATTATCATCTGCTACTTGTTCACCGGTATTATTCATATGATTATTGGACTTTGTTTGGGCGTTCCTTTGGCGAAAGCAGTATGCCGCAGAATGAGAACGGATGGTATCTGGCAGCAGAGGCCACACCTTTCGCCCATTGGAAGTTTTTCGCTTCACTGGATGTGTTTTCTTTTCCTTGGTGGAAATACCGTATAAGTAAGCCCTCAAAGGGAGTGGATGCCATGTTTCAGGTTACTTATACTCCTCGAAAGAGCCTTTCGATGTATTTTAATTATCGGTACAAACAGAAAGAAAGAGACGTGACGGGTACAAGCGGTGCAGTTATCGAACCTATCTATCACCATAAACTCCGTTATCGGCTGACCTATATGCCGGGAAGATATATCTTTCGTACTACAATAGATTATAACCACTTCCGTCAGCAGGATGGGGAAGGGTATCGCTTTGATAGACGGCAAGGTTATCAGTGTACTCAATTTTGCTCGTACACTTTCCCCTTCCCTCTGTCAGTTTCCGTGCAGGGAACCTGGTTTCATACGGACGATTACGATTCGCGTGTTTACGCCTCCGAGCGTGGATTGTTATATACTTTCTATACCCCTTCCTTCTATGGCAAAGGGTTCCGTTACTCCGCTCATCTGCGATATGATTTGAGTAAGAACTTCATGTTTCTTGCCAAATTCGGACAGACGGTTTATCAGGATAGGGAGACGATTGGTTCGGGCAATGATGAGATACCGGGAAATAGGAAAGCGGACTTGCAGATGCAACTGCGTATCAAGTTTTAGAGGAATGATTGATAGCTTTTTTATTTCTTTCTTTATCTTTGTCCGTATGATAATCCAAGGATGAACTCTGGAGTGCTAAGATTAATAGATACTCGGAGCATTAAATAGTAAATAGTAAATCGTCAAATCGTAAATAGTATGACTGTCATTTATCCGTCTCCCATATTCGGTCCCGTTCATTCTCGCCGTCTGGGAGTATCTTTGGGAATAAATTTATTGCCGGCAGACGGCAAAGTATGCACTTTCGACTGCATTTACTGTGAATGTGGTTTCAATGCCGACCATCGTCCCAAACAGCCGCTGCCCACACGCGAAAAAGTCCGTTCGGCCCTTGAAGCCCGCCTGCGGGACATGCAGCAAAACGGACCTACACCGGATGTTCTGACTTTTGCCGGTAATGGAGAACCGACGGCACATCCCCGTTTCCCCGAAATCATAGAAGATACACTTGCCTTGCGCGACAAGTATTTTCCGAATGCAAAGGTGAGCGTACTGAGCAATTCTACCTTTATTCATCGTCCTGCCGTATTCGAGGCTTTGAACAAGATTGACAACAACATCCTTAAACTGGATACGGTGGATGAAGAGTATATCCGTGTACTTGACCGTCCTACCGGACATTACTCCATCCGGGAGATTATAGAAGGGATGAAAGCGTTCAAAGGGAACTGCATTATCCAGACCATGTTTCTCAAAGGAAGTTATAAAGGACAAGATATGGATAATACATCCGATAAATTTGTTCTTCCCTGGCTGGAAGCTGTCAAGGAGATTGCTCCCCGCCAAGTGATGATTTATACCATCGACCGCGAAACGCCCGACCATGATTTGCAGAAGGCCACTCATGAGGAACTGGATCGCATTGCGGAACGGATACGTGAAACGGGTATACCGGTAAGTGTTTCTTATTAATAATATACTTATGAAATCAATAGCAATTAAAGATTTAAGTGAGAACTTCTTCGAAGTGATAGGCAAAGAGTGGATGCTGGTTACGGCAGGCAGTAAAGAACATTTCAACACCATGACTGCCAGTTGGGGAGGTATTGGCTGGCTTTGGAACAAGCCGGTGGTGTTTGTCTTTATACGTTCCGAGCGCTATACGTATGAGTTTATGGAGGAGAACGAATATTTCACCCTTTCTTTTTTAGGAAAGGAAAATCGGAGCATTTACAATCTTTGTGGCAGTAAATCGGGTAGGGAAGTGGATAAGGTAAAGGAAACTGGGCTGAATCCTATTGTTACCGAACGGGGAAACATTCTCTTTGAGCAGGACCGCCTGGGATTGGAGTGCCGCAAGCTTTTCATTACCGATATGAAAGAAGAACTCTTCCTCGACCATTCCGTCTACGAACGTTGGTATGGCGGTGACCACGGCGGATTGCACCGGGTTTATGTAGCCGAGATTGTAGATGCCTGGGTAAAGGAATAACTCCTTTACCACAGTTTCAAGTCATATTCGGCTTCCACCTTCTCTTCTATTTCATCCGGAAGGGTAGGGAAAAAGTCTATACCTGTAATTCGTTCCACTTCGTCCACTGTATTGACGTAGCTGTCCAACGGATGATTGCCCGATGCATTCTTATAAATGAAGCCGATGGCTTTGGGGGGATTGCTGTCTGCACACAGAACGACCTTGAAGAATGCTTCGGGCACTGTAATCTTGTGCTTCTTGCCGATAGTGCGGTGACGTTGGTCATAGAGAATAGGACCGCATACAATGTATATCTTGCCTTCTTCTTGTGCCCAACGGCGGCATGACTCTTCCAGTTCTTTCCAGTCGCCACGGTTCAGATTGTGGTTCTGCGGGCAAATGTTTGTCATGTAAAAGCTCTCTTGCATGGCTTTCCAGTGCCAGCGGTTGTCACCGGCGGGACACATATGTCCGCGGTCCATGCCGGCTCCCTTGTAATCATCGGTGGTTACTGCCTCGTGCTCAGGCAGGTCGGGGTCGGGCAAGAACTTGTCTGTACGGCTTTCACGCTCCACCAGTTTTTCGGGAGTGAGTTCCCAGGCTACCCAGTTGGGTATCTTTAAATCCTTGTTGTAGGATACTGTGTAGCCTTTCCGCTGGAGAATCTGTTCGGAGACGTTCTTCAGCTTTGCTGGTATTTCAAGGCGTGTGCCTGCTGTGAGTTCTATCTTGGCAGGCGTAGAATTCTTTTGCCTGGCATCCGAAAGTATCTTTGCAACGGGTTCATAGGCAAGGCAGACTGCACATATAAACAATATAAGATAATAGACGCCCTGCGATTGTTTCTTTTTTTTTCGTGCCATGCCGGGATTAGTGTTGGATAATCATTTTGGCCCTTTCCAGTGCCACATTTATGTTCGGACAGATATTTTCTTCGCCCAACAGCTCATAGAAGCCCGATTTTTCCAGTACCTTATGTACCTTTTCATTGACACCGGAGAGCACAATGGTTATTTTTTCCTTTTGGGACATCTCACAAAGGCTTGTCAAGTTATGGATACCGGTAGAATCGATGAACGGAACTTTACGCATGCGGATGATGCGCACTTTGGGGCGGTCGCCCAGCCGCGCCATGATTTCTTCGAATTTGGTGGCGATGCCGAAGAAGTAAGGACCGTTTATTTCGTATACTTCCACATCCTCGGGGATTATCAGGTGCTCGTCATTGCTTGCAATGTCCGATTCTGCATTCGGGTCTATTTCATCTTTGATGACGGATATTTCGGTAGTCTCCATGACGCGGCGCATAAACAGCACGCAGGCAATCACCAGACCTACTTCAATGGCAATAGTCAGGTCGAAGATGACGGTCAGGAAGAAAGTAATCAGCAGTACCGTGACATCCGATTTAGGATTCTTCAATAATGCCTTGAACGTACGCCAACCACTCATGTTATAGGATACTATGACCAGTACACCCGCCAGGCAAGCCATTGGGATATACTGTGCCAGCGGCATGAGGAACAGTAGGATAAGCAGCAATACCACTGCATGCACCATGCCTGCTACGGGAGTTTTTCCTCCGTTGTTGATGTTTGCCATGGTACGCGCGATGGCTCCGGTGGCAGGGATACCGCCAAACAGCGGGGTAGCCATGTTGGCAACACCTTGTGCTATCAGTTCCGTGTTGGAATCGTGTTTGTCGCCTATCACACCATCGGCCACGGTGGCAGACAGCAAAGATTCGATGGCACCCAGTACAGCGATTGTAATGGCTACGGGGAACAAGTTCTTTATCGCTTCCCAATCCAGGGCAGGCATCACGGCATCCGGCAGTTCGGCACGGATGCTGAAACGGTCGCCGATGGTATCGATACAATCAATGCCTCCATATACTTTCATCAGCCAGACTGCCACTGTCACCACGATGATGGCAATAAGTGACCCCGGAATCTTCTTCGAGAACCGCGGTGTAATGGCAATGATGAAGATGCTGACAATACTTACAATCGTGTTCCACCAGTTTACGGTATCGAAATGTCGGAAATAAATCATCCATTTTCCTACAAAGTCTCCCGGAACTTTCTCTCCTCCGAACGTCAGCCCGAAAATGTCGGCAATCTGCGTAGTGAAGATGGTGACGGCAATACCGCTTGTAAAACCTACGATGATGGGATAGGGGATAAACTTAATGACAGCTCCCAGCTTGAAAACTCCCAGCAGGATAAGCAGTACGCCTGCCATCAGTGTGGCGACAATAAGCCCCGATTCACCGTATTGCTGGATGATGCCATAGATAATGACGATGAACGCACCGGTCGGTCCTCCAATCTGTACCTTGCTCCCACCCATCAGGGAGATGATGAAACCGGCTATGATAGCCGTAATGATACCTTTCTCCGGTGATACGCCGGAGGCGATACCGAATGCAATGGCAAGCGGGAGGGCAACGATACCTACAATGATACCTGCCATCAGGTCTGCCATGAACAGTTCTTTAGAGTAATTTTTTAAAGCCGTGTATAGCTTTGGTCTGAATCCGAACGCTTTCATTATAATCTACTTTTTTATACGTTTTTTTATACAGAATGTAATGTATATATTGCAAATTGCCTGCAAAAGTAGATAAAATAATGGATATTAGTGAACACAACTGTGATGTATTTTGTTTTCCTTATCAGATATGTGCTATTAATTATGTCTGAAATGCCTCTTCGGGTTATCGGTGAAGATAGATTCTTTCTATAAGACGATAAATAAATCCGATGGGGAAGAGGTGTGATTATTCCAAATTAAATTCGTAATTTTGTGTTGTTTATAAACAGTACGAACGACATTTATACGTAATTATATTAACTAATAAAAAAAGAGACTATGGCTAAAAGTGTTAAAGGAACTCAGACTGAGAAGAATCTGCTGACTTCATTCGCTGGTGAATCACAAGCAAGAATGCGTTACACTTATTTTGCAAGTGTAGCCAAGAAAGAAGGTTACGAACAAATCGCCGCTATTTTCACAGAAACGGCTGACCAGGAAAAGGAACACGCTAAACGTATGTTCAAGTGGCTGGAAGGCGGTATGGTGGAAATCACCGCTTCTTATCCTGCAGGTGTTATCGGCACTACCCTGGAAAATCTTCAGGAAGCTGCTGCCGGCGAACACGAAGAATGGTCATTGGATTATCCTAAGTTTGCTGATATTGCAGACGAAGAAGGTTTCCCCGAAATCGCTCTTATGTACCGTAACATCGCCATTGCCGAAAAGGGACACGAAGAACGTTATCGCGCTTTTATCCAGAATATAGAGACTGCCAGCGTATTTGCCAAGGAAGGCGAAGTGGTATGGCAGTGCCGCAACTGTGGTTTCATCTACACCGGTAAGGAAGCTCCTCAGGTATGTCCGGCTTGCTTGCATCCGCAGGCTTATTTCGAAGTAAAGAAGTCAAACTATTGATGATAATTTCCTCATAGAGAGAACAAAGTCCCGCAGAGCGAAAGCAAGCTCTGCGGGGCTTTTTGTTTGCTGTGACAGTCATATAGCTTGTAATTGCTGCACATTTGCTGCAGCGTCACTGCAAACAAATTGCAGTGCGACTGCAAAACTGTTGCAGTGCTGCTGCAAATCAATTGCAGTACTGCTGCAAACCGGTATGCAGTGACGCTGCAAAAAGTATGCAGTCGTTTTGCAGTGGCTGTACAGTACGACAGCAAGCTGTGTATGGCGATGCTGCAGCGGGTAGAGAAGGATTAATAGCCGGTTGTTGGAGATGTAGGGGGATTAATGGTTGCTTGGAACACTATTGAAAGTGCTTCATAACTGTTGGCAGCATCGGTTATTTCAAGCAGTTTCTCCCAGTTGGCTACCGGTTCCGTCTTGTGGTTGATGCGTTTTTCGGCTTTTATTCTTAATGTTCCGTCTTCAGTGGTGGCTTGGACAATGAAAGCGCCGCAGTCGTTTTCTACTTTTACGTTCAGTCTTTCCAGGCCTTCGGGAGAAATTCGATAACCTTCCGGCAGATTGACTGTGATGTCCCATTGGTAACAACGGGGCATCTCCCAATAAATGTCCTCCTTGCGCAGGCGTTGTTCGCCTTTCAGCTCTGGCTGTGACCCTATCAACCGACCTACGGAGAGAACAAAGTTTGTACCCGCTTTCTTTACGTATCCGTCCAGTACATAGTCCACTTGATAGACAAGTGCCGCACTGTCTGCCCGGTTTCCGATGCTGAAAAGCTGGTAGCCGAGGAGTGTTTCCAGTCCTTCTTCTGAGCCATGATAACCGATGATTTCATTGTGGTAACGCTCTTTCTCCTGCTCCCGTTCACGGCGGTAACTTTCGCGCAGGTCGGCATGGAATTTTTCTTTGGTTTCGTCGTAGATGGTGGCTGTAATACCCAGTTGGCGACGAACGGAGTTGTAAAGGTCCTCGTCCATAATGAGGTAGGGTTGGAAGTGTTCTTTCAGTGCACCGCTCATCTCTTCCCGGCGGCTGATGTGGAGAGTGGTGCCGCTTATAGAAGCGTTTATGGTAGCCATATCCCGGTTGTCTTGGGGGGTGGTGGAGGGAAGGGTAAGGCATGTGTTGTCTTCCAGTATGGCTTCTTCGCCTTGCAGGCTGGCAGGCACTTCACCGGGAACAGCATAGCAGGCCGGTGGAGTATAGCATTTTCCGTTGGATTCCAGATAGATAAACCAAGTGGTATTGCTGTAGTTGATGAGCTGGTCCAGAGGCTCCCGGGTATCTTTGGTCGTGATTCCTGTCCGGTGGGGAATACCTGCTTTTTCCAGAAGTTCGTGCATCAGCAGGATGAAACTGGCGGGAGTATAGTCTGCACCGTTTTCCATATACCGGTAATAGCAGTATTGGTAGAGGTAGTCCATCAGTTTCTTATCGCTCCATCCTTCGGCTTGACGGGCTTTGAGGGCTTTGGATATTTCGCCTTTCCGTCCGCTGCGCAGACCGGACCAGTTGGTGCCGGGAGCCTTCATGGAGGCACGTGTGTCATCTGTCATCAGTTTTGGATTGGGGTTGGCATATAGTCCCGGCTTGCGGGCGCTGGGTGGCATCCAGGCATAGGGTGTCTTGCTGTTGTAGATGTACATCAGAATCATGGGCGTTTGCCGGGCACTGTTGTACCAGAAGTCGGGAATGACACGTCCGGAGTCTCCGGTATGCAAGTCGAGGATATGGTTTCCTTCGGTATCGGTGCTATGGTCGAAGTCCCTTGCTCCGTTCAGGCAACGGTAGAAAGTGCTCAGCTTGGGGTCTATCTCGCAATGGACGGAATAGGCAAGCAGAGGATAGCTGTCCATAAAGTAAAAACCGAAAGGTTCGGGGTTCTGGTTGTTCAGTATGGTGTATCGTACGAAGAACAAGTCGATGATGTCTCCGATTTCCAGTCCGGGTACGGCCAGCTTGTTCCATTTCTCTTGGATGTTGTGGCTACGTGGGTGGCTGCCTTCATCGGTTTCCATGTACTCCTGCGGGGCTGTTTCCTGAATTGTTCCGTCCGGTTTGATGATGCGCACACCCAGTATACGCTGTTGTTCATTGCGGGTGTAGCGTTCTTTTTCCTGGGAAAGGAAGCTGAACTGTGACATCTCTTCCAGTGCCCTTTGGCTGTTGATGTATACCATTTGGCGGTAGATGCTGCGGCAGGTTATCTGTTGTTTGGTCAATCCCATTCCCCACCAGTCCAACTTGGTTTTCCGGGTTACCTCCAGACGGCTGTGTGCGGCAAGGATAACGGCGGGTTCGTTTCTGTATTTCTCGGGTACAGTCATATTTTTAAAGTCGGGCAGGTTCAGCGACCATACTTCATTGCGCACTTCGCTTACGAGCGCAGCATATTTGTCTTCTTCCTTTTGGGCATTTAGTCCCGAAGTGGCAAGTAACATCAGCAGCAGTAGGAAAGAACGTGTTGTTTTCATGGTGATGGCGTTTTATGTTCAATTATTTGTTTAAAGGGTGCTTTGCCGGATTACTATCTGTTCGTTGCAGGCTTTTTTCCATTGTCGCAGGGCATCATTCCAAGCAGGGATAAGAGCAAGTGGAATACGTTTTCTGCGTATCTCCATCACTTTTCGGAAGTGGATATATCCTGCTCCAGCGCGGTAGGAGCAACTGAGGATGCCCTGATTCGTTTCAATGTGAAAGTCTGCAGGCAAATAAGACACGGCATATCCTTGTGGAATATCAATCGTTACCTCGCGTATAATACGGCATCTCCACGGCAGTAGGTAATCCTGCTTGCGGCGGGTGGTGTCAATGGGCTGGTGGAAGAAATCTTCGTGCGGGTCTGCTTCGAGGCAGTACTCTCCATCGGCCGATTGTACGGCAGCGGTATTGTTTATCTGATTGTTTAGCAGGTCTGTCTGCTTCTCCTTGGGGGTGTCATGGTAGAGACTGAGCAGGTATTCCTTGTATTCACCCGTACTTACGCGGATGGCGGTGCCTTTCAGGGTAGGGGGATTGCTGTCCGTCATCAAGCGATAGTGATAATTGAGACTGTCCGTAGAGGTAGAGGCATCCTGCTGGGGAAGAGTCAGTATCAGGCAGCTGTCTCCGTTTTCTACCAGTGCTTTTCGGCCTTGTATACCTTGGGGGATGTCTTCGGGCGGTAGGTATCGGTAGGTGGCATCCAGGCAATATCTTTTCCCTTGATGGAAAAGAAGGCAGAAGGCATGGTTGATGGCAGCCAGTGTCGGCACTTCGTCGGGAGAACTGGCGATGTCGTCCGTACCGATATAGGCCATTCGGGCATCGAATCCTTGGGCTTTCAGCAATGTGCGCAGCAGGAGTGCCATTCCCTTGCAGTCGCCGTAACGCTTGCGCAGCACTTCGGCAGGCCGGTCGGGCCGATGTCCTGCCAATCCGTTTTCAAAGGCGATGTAGCGTATGTTCTGCTGTACGTAGGCATAGGTGCGGCGTATCTTCTCCAGTTCATCGGTGCATCCGGCAGTAATTTCATCCGTCAGCATTTCGGCTTGGGGGAGAGTGCAGTCCACCTCGGCCAGTCCGTTCAGCCAGCGGTACATGGCCTGTACATCGGCAAAGGGACCGGTCACCAGCAGATGGGGATAGAGGCAGTTGTCTGCGGGAGCAGCTTCTTCCTTTCGGGTGGCAGGCACTCCTTTTAAGGTGTAGACAAAAAGGGAATCCCCTTCCTTATTCACGCTCTTTTCACACCGGATGCCGGGACCGAAGTTCTTCTCCACCAGCCGGAAACGGGACAGTGCGGCAGGAATGGTGACGGTGATACGTTTCTTGCGGATGAAGTATTCCTCCGGAAAGTAGATGTGTGTAAAGTAGCGCAGGTCATGGAAGGTACGGTTGAACTGTACGGCCGCCTTTTTCCCCTGCCGGCTTAGGGAGAGGTTGAAGTAGCAGATGCGGGTATCGTCGAAGAATACATTTTCCGGTGTGGCATGGCGGTGGATGGCTTTGGGGGCAAGTACTCCCTTGGCTTTGGCTTCGTCCAGGGAGATGAATTCGCCATAGAACATATGAGGTTGTACGGTAGCTCCCATCCGCAAGGCTTCATATTCGGTCTTTCGGGTGTTTTGTACGATGGGGTTGTCTCCTGGTCCTTCTTTGAAAACATAGCTGTCTTCACAGCAGTTGATGATGATATTGTCGTCCATCGTCTGACTGTAGAGACAGCTTGAGAAAATATACAAAAAAATGAAAGAGAAATATTGTTTCCTCATGATGGAGAGGATTTATGTTTATTTCTTGGCGTGCGGATAGTCTATCGTGTAATGAAGTCCGCGGCTTTCCTTGCGTTCCATGGCTTGCTTTGTTATCAGGTATCCTACGTTTATCATGTTGCGTAGTTCGCACAGCTCTCGGGTAGCCTTGCTCCGCTTGAAGAGTGCTTCTGTCTCCTCGTAAAGTATGTCCAGTCGGTTCCAGGCACGTGTCAACCGGGTATTGCTGCGGACAATGCCTACGTATGCCTCCATAATCTGGTTCACTTCCTTCATGCTTTGTGTGATGAGGACACGTTCTTCGGTGGAAATGGTACCTTCGTCGTTCCATTCGGGAATGTCTTCGTTGAAGTCATAACGTTCCAGTACGCTCAGCGCGTGTTTGGCTGCCGCGTCGGCATAAACCACGGCTTCAATCAGTGAGTTGCTTGCCAGACGGTTGCCGCCATGCAGTCCAGTGCACGAACATTCGCCGATGGCGTACAGGCGGCGGATGCTGCTCTGTCCGTCCAAATCCACCTTGATGCCACCGCAGAGATAATGGGCGGCGGGGGCTACCGGTATGTATTCCTTTGTAATGTCTATACCGATGCTGAGGCATTTCTTGTATATGTTAGGGAAGTGCTTCTTGGTTTCTTCGGGGTCTTTGTGGGTGACGTCCAGATACACATGGTCCTCACCGCGCTGTTTCATTTCGTTGTCGATGGCACGCGCCACGATGTCACGCGGGGCCAGTGAGAGTCGCGGGTCGTACTTCTGCATGAATTCTTTTCCGTCTTTGGTACGCAGCACGCCGCCATAACCGCGCATGGCTTCGGTGATGAGGAACGAGGGGCGGTCTCCCGGATGGAAAAGGGCTGTGGGATGGAATTGGATGAATTCCATGTCTTTCACTGCTCCCTTGGCACGGTAGACCATGGCAATGCCGTCTCCCGTGGCCACCAGCGGGTTGGTGGTATGGCGGTAAACGGCTTCGCAACCGCCCGTTGCCATGATAGTGACTTTGGAAAGGAAGGTATCCACCTCGCCCGTCGCTTCGTTCAGCACATAGGCACCGTAGCACTTGATGCCGGGGGTGTGGCGGGTAACGATGATTCCCTGGTGATGCTGGGTAATGATTTCCACAGCGTAATGGTCGGTCAGTACGGTGATGTTGGGGTGTTGCTTCACAGCTTCAATGAGGCTGGTCTGTATCTCTGCACCCGTATTGTCCTTATGGTGGAGGATGCGGAATTCGGAGTGGCCGCCTTCTTTGTGCAGGTCAAACTCTCCGTCCTCCTTTTTGTCGAAGTTCACTCCCCATTTGATGAGTTCCTTGATTTGTTCGGGGGCATTGCGCACCACCTTCTCTACGGCTTCACGGTCGCTTATCCAGTCACCCGCAATCATGGTATCTTCGATATGCTTTTCAAAATTGTCTACGGCCAGATTGGTGACAGAGGCGATACCTCCTTGTGCAAAATAAGTGTTTGCCTCTTCCAAACCTGCCTTACAGATGAGGGCTACTGTTCCTTTATGCGCTACTTTCAGCGCAAAACTCATACCGGCAAGTCCGGAGCCGATAACGAGAAAATCGAACTTTCTTACCATAGGTTTTGTGTATTAAACGCTGCAAAGATAGTGTAAACCAAACGTAGAGCAAAATAAGCGGGCTTATTTTTATTTGTTATGTAAGGTATTGTTTCAATACTTCATCCAGGGATTTTTCTTTGGGCAATTCCATGTTCTTGCGCATGCGCGAACGGACTACGTTTACACTATTCCGGTTGATTCCCATGATAAGGGCTATTTCGTCGGTACTTTGGTTCATGCAGATGAGCATGGCCAATAATTCTTCATTGCGGGTCAGTTGAGGGTAACTTTCGCGGAGCTTGGGCAGATAAGAAGGATGTATGGTGGCAAACGACCGGCGGAATGCGTTCTCATCTTCCCTGCTGAGCAGGCTTTGCACGGTGAGCTGGCGAATGGAGTTGAGGTTATTGGTAGCCATGGCCCGTTCTATTTCTTCCGTCAGTTGTTCGTTGCGGCGGTTCAGGCCTTGCTGCCGGGCGATGAGGGTCTGTATTTCCCGTTTGTTGTTTTCTATAAGCTGGTGGTTGGCCTTCCTTCGGATGATGAAATAGGCTGTAGTGGTGATAAGTAGCAACAGTAATGTAATGGAGATGCAGATGTTGTAGAACAACTGCTGTTGCTGCCATTGCACTTGTGCCGAGAGCAGTTTGTTTTCTTTCTCTTTTTGGTTGGTATCAAACCGGATGTTGGCTGCTGCCACAGCACGTTTCTTTTCGTTATTGTCCAGAGAATCGGCAAACTGTCGGTTACGGATGTAGCAACGAGCAAAATCGTCGTTCATGCCTTTGGCCAGATAGTAATCCATTAATATCTCGTTGGCATCGCGGCCTTCCATGAACTTCATGTTGATGAGGTCTTGTGCAGCCCGGTCTATCAGGTGTATGCCGTTTTGCTCCTTCCCGGTTTGCAGTAAGGCCCGGCCTAGGTGGAGGTTGAGTTGGTATTTGGCCCATTGGGGCATCCGCACGGTATCGGGACAGATGCTAAGGGCAAGTTGCAGTGCTTTTTCCAAAGAGTCGGGATAGTCCAGATAACTGTTTACCGTTTCTACTTTGTTTACGAATACGCCCTTAAAGCTGTTTTGTATCATTGACAACTTTTCTCCCAGCCTGAGGTAGTGGAATACAGAGTCCTTTTGATTCATGTTACGAAAGATCTGGGCACGGTAGCGGTACAAGTCTCCCAGTCCGAAGCTGTCTTTCAGCATGGAGTAGTATTGGGCTTTTTTGTTCATTTCCAGGGCCTGGTCGTACATACCCAGTTCGGCGTAGAGATTAGCTTGTTCTCCGTAGGCAATCACTACATTTCCAGGTGCTATGCTGTCGTTGTAAGTGGCTATGGCTTCTTGGTTAGTGGCTATAGCTTTCTCGTATTCGCCACTGAGGTGGTAATAGATGCCCAACCGTGACATTATCCGCAGCATGTTCGGGAAGTTTCCACCTTTCCGGTAGACATCTATTGCTTTTTCCAAAATTTGGATAGCTTTGGGTAGATTGTTTCCGGAGTACATGTAGACACCGCTTATGATTTCTGCCTGCCGGATAAAGTCATTGGCACTGGTACAGACCGGTAACTGGAGGTAGTCTTCTGCCAGTCGGACAGCTTCCGGGTTATTGCCATACAGTTGGTTCAGTCCGGCCTTGAAACTCAGCAGTTCGTGCGGGCAATGTTCGCGGATGAGGGGATGGTTCCCAATGCTGTCCATATAGTCGATGCCGTCTTTGTATTGTTTGGTGTTTATGTAATTGTTCCCGCAGGCATTAAATATCTTGCGGGCATAGTAAATCAGGGTATCTGTAGTTCCGTTTTTTTCTGCCGATTCCAGGATTTCGGGCAAGGTCTGTTTGGCAAGATCCAACGTTTGTCGCGCTTTGTTTTCGAGTAGTAAGGCATTGATTTGTTGAAGGACATTGTTCCAATGCCTCATTTCGTTTTGTTCCGAAGAGGTGGAGCGGTTGGTGCAGGCTACAGCTACGAGAATCAGAAGTAAAAATGAAAGTTTTTTGGCATTCATATTTTGTGGACTGTTTGTTTTGTAAGGCAAAGATATAATTTCTTAATTTAAAATTTACAACAATGGACTTGTTTTTTTGTTTCTTGTTAATTATTTGATAATAAATATAATATGAAATTGTATATCAGATTGTATATCGTATTCTTATGGTTAGGTTGTGCATATTTTGCAAATTTGTATCAAAACGATTGTAAATATGTATAATGGTGAAATAAGATACAATGAAAACAAAGAAAACAGTGACACCTTTTAATATGCAGGAGATTGCCAGAGCTTTGCGCGAAATGATTTCGGAAGATTCTCCCAATGCTTCGGAGGCTTTGTTGTCCGGAACTCGTGAGGCTGTATTCCGTGAAATCTTTATTTTTCATTATCCTTCTTTTTTAGAGAAACTTTATCAGTCTATTCCGGAGGTGGATAAGGATGAAGAACTGATATGTATGCTGGTAGCTCTTGGACAGTCTGTAAAGGAGATTGCAGAACTGATTTATTTTTCGCCGGAACGGGTAGAATTGTTATGTGCTTCGGTCTGCCGCAAGCTGAATGTGACGGAAGTTCGAAAAATGGAGATACTAATGAAGAAGTTGTTATCATAAAAATACGTACCTTAGCGGCAAAAATCAGATAAAATGAATCGAATCTTTCATGCGCGCATTGCTATGGGGCAGTATCTGTTTCTCATCCTGATAGGTATTCTCGCCGTCTATATGCTTTGGTACAAGTCTCCGTTCCTGGCTGCTATTTTCATGCTTTGGCTGGTGGTTATTATCGAGAAGCTGATTCATACCACCTATACCGTAACGCCCGACGGGAAGTTGGTGCTGTCCTTCGGCCGTTTCTCCCGGAGTAAGGAAATTCTGATGAAAGACATCACTTCTGTGGAGCGTGCTTCTTCCATGCAGGTAGGGCGGTTTGCGGTGATGCGCTATGTGCTCGTGAAATATGGCGAGGGCAAGTGTGCAGTGCTTCTTCCCGTCAAGGAGGAGGAGTTTATCCGGTTACTGGAGGAACGGAGAGGGTGAGCAATAGGGTGTGCCCACGTATGCGATTCCGTTTTAATCTGCCGTTATCGGTTCCATGGTAATGTCTCCTGTGTAGCTTTCCGGAGTTGTTTGTATGAACTTTCCCTTTATCTGTTTTTCCGTTTTTGTATATTCACCTGCGAATGTCAGCGTATAGGTAGCTACAAGCTTGCTGTAGTGTAGTGTTCCTTTTATGATGAGCCGACAGTGAGGTTGTATGCTGATGGTGGAAGTACTGCTGTTTGGACCTTTGGCTTTTGTTGTTTCGCTGCCATATTTTATGGTTGCCCCACTTAACAATAGTTCATCTCCAAACATGTAAGGGGTATTGACGAACACATCTTCTTCCCCCATCCATACAAATGCTTCGGGGTCGTTGCTCTGAAAGGTGGTTTCCTGCCATGTGTCTTCGAAGGGGGAGTTTGTGGTGGTGATACTATTGTTTAAATTGTTTTCCATGATGAAGGGCAGGAGCTCTACATCATACGTACTGAATCCATCCCCTTCTTCAAAAGAGTATTGAATATCTTTGAACAGATATTTTTCAGCATCTTTAATTTCGTCTTTATCATAACAGCCGGTCGTGCAGACAATCAGCATGGCGGACAATACGAGGTGGAATAGTTTCTGTTGTTTCATAGCCTTTACTTTTTGTGGGGATGTACATGCAAAGATAAGTTTATTTTTTGAAACTGTTCATAATAAGCACTTTATTTTCCTGATAATATAGTCTTTCCGTAGAGGCAGATTGTTTTTGAATCATAAATAAAGCTTAATTTTAGCTCTTCTGTTTGCAGTTTTTTGGATGTGGCAGCGTCCATTATGTAAAAAAGAAACGGATATGAACTTGAATTGTGCCATTTTGCATGCGGACCCGGAGATTGCCGGAAGATTGGAAGAGTATATCGGCAAAGTTCCTTTTCTCTCTTTGCACGGAAAGTACGGCAATCCTCTTGAAGCGCTGAAGGATTATTATGAGACAAAAGTGGAAGTTTATTTTGTCGGCATCTATCCGGTGGAAGAAGGTGAAATCAACGGAATGGATTTTTGCAGGCTCTTGTCCTCGTCCACTCGTGTCATTTTCATTACAGACACCGACCGCTATGCTGCCGAATGTTTCCGTCTGGATGCGTTGGACTATCTGATGGACGGGCTCAATTTCTCCACGTTTTTCCAGTCTGTCAGCAAAGCGGCACGCTGGTTCTCTTTGCAGGATGCAGGTACGTCCGCCCCCAAGCAAAGGCAAGGTCCGGAAGAGGTTCCGAAGGTGATTTACATGCGGTGTGACAACCGCATCATGCGGCTCGACCTGGAACGGATAAACTATATAGAAGGTATGGGCGATTATGTGAAGATTTTCTGTAAAGATTCCCCTAAGCCTATCTTGAGCTTGTGTAGCATGAAGTATATGGAAGAAAAACTTCCGGCCGATGAATTTATCCGCGTACACCGTTCTTTTATTGTCCGCATGGACTGCATCAGCGCCATCGGGCGCAGCACATTGCTCATCGAGCAGAAGGATGTCCCCATTGGCGATGCTTACCGCGAAAGGGTGAAAGGGTATGTGTCCAGGCTGGCAGTGTTGTAATACCCTGTTTTCAGATACTATATACTTTGTTTGTTGGATCTATAGTTCCAGCGTGCTGCATCTATATATGCAACGCGTTGCATATATAGATCCAACAAATGATAATCATTCGGTGTAAAATCCGTGTAATCTGTGGTGAACCGGAACCTTGTATTACTTTAGTTTTGCTCTCGAAATCCTTTCCCCGAACGTCAAGTTCAGATTCAGGCTGAATCGGCTTTCCTGCATCAGATTGCTGCGTGTGTTCAGTTGTTTCCGCCAGGTGGCGCCCAGCGAAAGATAGGAGTACCGGATGGGGAAGCTCGCCCCTACACTGGCTTCCAGATACTGCATCTTCCCGCCTTTCAGGTTGATATAGGAGTTGCCGAAACCTATTCCGCCCATCAGCTCGGTGGAACGTGCCAGACGTGGCTTGGTAATGTAGCTGCCTCCCAGGTTCACTTTGTGCTGGTTCTCGTATTTCATGGAAGTGTAGGAGGAGGAGTTGCGGCTCCAGTCCAGGTAGTTGTAGTCGGCGGTCAGCACCCAGCGTTCGGTGGTTATGCTGAGGCCGGTGCCGAGGTGCATGGGCAGATATTGTGTACGGCTGTGGTATCCTTTATCGAGGTTCTCGCTGGTAGATGAGTTGCTGTAAGTCAGTGTATTGTCGTGGCTGATGGGAAGGGAGGGAGCAAATACCAGCCCTGCCGCCCACTTCCGTTGTCCGGTCGCACCCCATTCGTAATGTATGCCGAAGTCCGCATAAAAGGCCTGTTTAGAAGATTCGTACTTTACGACGGCGCTTTCCTGCGTTTCGCTTTGCGTCACTGTGCCCGCTATCATCCCCAGGTTGATGCCGACCGACAGTTGCCTGCTCAGTGCAAAGGCATTGGTGACGTAGCACCGGTATAGTCCGCCCGTACCCTCAAAGAGCGAGTAGGTGTAGTTGCCGGGCATTCCCTTTATCTCTTCTTCGGTCTGGATGACATAGCCCACACTGCTGTATGGTGCTGCACCTACAAGGGCATACCAGCGCGGCAGGACACGGAAGCCCATGCTGATGCGGTTGGGGTTGCCGGTGAAGTTGGAGCTGTGTTCGCTCAGAAAGGAGTAGCGGGCATATGAGGCAGATACACCCACATCGAACGTGAAGCAGGCGGTGTCCATGCGGGTGATGGCTGCGGGGTTCAGCGTGTTCAGAAATCCGGTACGGTTCAGGGCGATGCCCGTGTTGCCCATGCCGGCATAACGTCCGCCGTCACCGGCACTCAGTTCGCCCACTCCGTACATGGAGGTGGGCAGGTTGGTGGTGTTCTGGGCCACGGCGGTGAGGCTTGCCGTACACAGACTGCACAGCAGAAGGGGAATCCGGTAATGGCGTTTCATTGCTCGTTGTATATTTTGAATCTTACGTCTAATCTGCATTGTCTCTCTTGTTCGGGGTCGTTGGTGAAGATGACCTGGTTGAAGGTGGTGGTGCTTTCTTCGTCTGTCAGACTCATCAGCAGTTTCTGCCGCTTGATGCCCGAAGTGCCGTAATTGTTGCGGATGAATTCGGTGAGGTCGAAGGAGTAGTAGGTCTCTTTCCCGTACATCTCGTCGATGGTCAGGTCGCCGGTCTGTACGGTTACGCCGTCACTGCCGTATACGTAGTCCTCCAGCACATTGTTCTCGTCCGTGATATAAAGGCGGATGTCATTGGGAAGCTGGCTCACTTCGTTGTAGCTCCGGGCCAGAGGATAGAGGTAGAGTGTGGCGCTCTCTATGGAGACTATCTGTCCGGCACTTCCGAGGCTGTTGAGGTAGGGGAATTCCAGTTGGTTGTAGTAACCCGTCAATCCCTGCATATAGGCCAGGCAACCCATGTCGTTGGAGTGGACGAGGTTCTCTATTCCGCTTTTCAGGGAAGCAAGGTGGGTGCCGGTGGGGTCGTGCCGGATACCGGTATAGGCATAGTCGGTGTTTACGCTGAAAGTCAGCACTTGTCCGGTACGTTGGTTGGAGACTTCCTGGTAGTGGAGGTTGATGCTCATGGCAGAGTCGTTCACCATGAATCCGGTGATACACTGCCCGTCGTTTTCGGGAACAAAGACCAGTCCGGGGAATTTCTTCTTGAACTTGTCTTGGGTATCGAAGTAGTCATCTTGGGCCACGAGGTCATTCAGCAGTTGTTGTCCCCATGAGTCGGGCAGGCGGACGCTTACTTCCTTCTTCCGCCCCGGGCAGGGGGTGAAGGTAAAGCTGAAGAGTGGGGCATCTTCCGTCGGGAGTACGGTGCTGTTGTAAAGGTCCTCGTCGTTGTCCAGCACGATAGGGCTTTTCAGCCGGTAGATGGAGATGCGCTGTTGCGTCAGGGTATCTCCCCAGAAATGGCCCGAAGGTATCATTCGCAGTACGAGGGAGTCGAGGGTATAGGTATAGTCTGTGTTGGGGGTGAAGTCGGACGTGGAGTATTCGGCATAGTAGGTGGCGGATACTTCTCCCCAGGCGCTGCTCCGGTAATGTCCTAGCTGGCAGATGCTGTCGCCCCGGGTCTCTATGGAGTCTAGCAGGATGGTGCTGATGTCTACCGAGCAGGTGTCTGCGTATACATTATAGAAGGAGCTTTCCACGAGGCTCTTTCCAAGCTGCGAGTTCTCGTCCTGGCAGGCGCAGAAGATAGCGAGGACTGCGAATAAGCTGTACAATGACTTCTTCATTTCTGTTCTTTTAGTTGGCGGCAAAGGAAAGGCAAAACTTTTATATCTTCCTACAAAAATCGGCGTTCGGACGGTTTTTATCGGTAAAGGCGTTTAACGGGAATTTCGGACTGTTCGTCGGTTATTTTTGTCGGTGTGGTTGCGGTGGTTTACTTTTGCGGACAGACAAAAAGGACCTCCCGCAGCTTCTTGTTTTGGAAAGTGGGAAGTATAAAGCTTAATCATTAAAAAAACAATAAACAATGAACAGACTATTGGTAGGAATAATGTTGCTGGCCATCGTGTGCATTGCCGGCAGTTGTACGGACGAGGATGAATACACTCAGGGGCAGTGGATGAAGAAAGCCAGCTATAACGGTGTGTACCGCGCTTATGCCTCCGGCTTCACCATCGGCAATTATGGATATTTGTGTGGCGGCTTCTACGGAGCGAACAAGGATTACCTGAACGACCTTTGGGAGTATGACATGAGCCGGAACAGCTGGACGCAGTGTGCCGACATGCCCGTTGCCGGGCGCAAGGCTGCCGTGGGCTTTGCCGTGAATGGCAAGGGATACATTACGACCGGTTCCGTAAAGGACGGCTCCTCGTCCTACTGTGTAGCAGATACCTGGGAGTATGACCCTGCCACGGATACCTGGACACGGAAAGACGACTTCAAAGGTGGAGTACGCGATGGTGCCCTGGCTTTCAGTATAGGCGGATATGGCTATGTCGGTACGGGCTGCAACAGCGACGCTACCGGCAGCGAGAGTGCCTACAAGATGGACTTCTACCGTTTCAACCCCAATGGCGCCGAAGGTTCGCAATGGGAAGCGGTGAGCGGGTATGGAGGCGAGAAGCGCTACTTCGGTACGGCATTCGTCATCGATGAGGTGGCCTACATCTGTTGCGGGCGAAACAACAGTACCGATCTGGTGGATTTCTGGAAGTTCGACGGAAGCAACTGGACCCAGTTGCGTGACATTGCCGATACGGACTCCGACAATGACTATGACGATGACTACGCCATCACACGGTCCGAAGCCGTATCCTTCGTCATCGGTGGAAGGGGATTTGTGGCTACGGGAATACGTAACAGCACTTCCTTGAGCAGCGACTACTGGCTGTACGACCCTGACAAGGACTTATGGTACGGCGATTCCGATGACGACTTTACCCCCATTACAGATGTACATAATTATCCTTCCGGTGCTTCTTCGCGCAGGGCTGCCGTTGGTTTCTCTACCGGCGAACGTGGTTTTGTGCTGACGGGAACAAGTGGTACCAGCTACTTTGATGATGTGTACGAACTTCTACCCGATGAGGAAGAGGAAGTCTGATTCGCCCCATAATTGAACGGAACTTATGAAGCTGATGTTTATTATGATAAAGATAGGTGTACCGGCTGTGATGGCGGTATGCCTTTCTTGCTGTTCGGGTCATACTGCCGGCGGTGGCAATGAGTTGAAATGCCGGGTGATGGAGGTGGAAGGCGGTTACGGCTACGTGGTGCTGCATGGAGCCGATACCCTGATATATCAACCTTTTATACCTGCTTTGAGCGGTCGCCTGCCATTTGCAACAAAGGTGGAAGCGCTGGCGGCCGGTCGGCTGGTATGCCGTAAGCTTGCCGATGGGCAAGCTCCGGCATTGAGCAGGGAGGAGGTGGAGTCTTGTCTGACAGACACCGGACTCTAATCTTCTAAAGAATCCTTTACTTCGTGATGTATTTCCGAGCAGTCATAAGGGTATCTCTGCATGAATTTACCCTTGAGTACCTTCTTTGTATCGCTACCGGGACGTGAAAGAGTGGCGGTGAATGTCACTTGAAGCCGTTTGTAGTAGATGGTTGAAGTGTATATGTTCCATTTCATACCTACTATGTCTACTTCAAAATGTTTATATCTCAGTTCGTCTTCTTTGTAATACTTGCCTTGGTTGATGAAGAATAACAGTTGTTGTCCCATGATTATTTTTCCGTCTTCTATGTGGTTGGGCAGATAGATGCTACGTTTCTCCGGGTCTATGCTTTTGAAGGTTTCATCAGAGTGCCCATCGGGTATGAATGCGTATTCTGTCCATTTATTGATGAATGGATAGTAGTCATGCTTGTCGGTTGTGTTTCCCAGATTTTCATTTTTATAGGTACTCTTATCAGGTCCTGTTCCGGCTTCTTTCACTCCGTCACCTTCTTCCACGCTGTATTCGATGGACTCTATCTGATAGAAGTTAGTGCACGGTTCTTGGTGTATGATGATTTGTTCCTTGTAGAGTCCCGTTTTCATCTCAAGGTTGATGATGAGGCTACGGGATTCACCTAAGTCAAAGTTGTCTTTAAAGTGCAGGATGAGATGGCTGTCGGTGTCCCGTTCCAAGTCCCACCATTTATAATGCAGGCTTCCCGTACCTTCCAGTTGTGGGAGCTTGTTGCCATCCATCATGAGGTCTCCCCATGGGGTGGTGATGGAGGTTATGCGCCAGTCGCCGCGTGTTAGGTCTATCTGCAGGGTAGAGGCTTCGCCCTTCACGGTAGTTTCCTGAAAGGGCGAGAGGCGGATTTCATCGCTATCATTGCAAGCCGTCAGGCCGCAAAGGAAAAGAGCGAACAAAAGGATGGATTGGAATAAGTCAGTCGTTTTCATGTTGGTTATTATTTGATTATGTCCATTGGACGTGGCATTCTTTGTAAATGCTGCACGACAAAGATAATTATTTCCTCTTTACGCTGTATTCTCCGAAAGAAAGAAGTACTCTTTTTTGCCGGATAATACGGGTTTTATTAACTTGCGCACAAATTATCGCTAATCATTAACCACTAACCATTAATTCCATGAAATACCAAGTTGCCATTATCGGTGGAGGTCCTGCGGGATATACTGCTGCCGAAGCTGCCGGAAAAGCAGGATTGAGTGTCGTACTATTTGAGAAGCAGAGTCTCGGTGGAGTGTGCCTGAATGAAGGGTGTATCCCTACCAAGACCTTGTTGTATTCGGCCAAGACCTATGACGGAGCCCGCCATGCTTCGAAGTATGCGGTCAGTGTGCCCGAAGTATCGTTTGATTTGCCCAAGATTATTGCCCGCAAGCAGAAGGTAGTACGCAAGCTGGTATTGGGAATCAAAGGAAAGCTGACTGCCCATGGTGTGACGATTGTCAGCGGAGGGGCCACAGTGACGGACAAGAATCATGTGGAGTGCGGCGGAGAAACCTACGAATGCGATAACCTGCTGCTCTGCACCGGTTCCGAAACCTTTGTCCCTGCCATTCCCGGCATAGACAAAGTGTCCTATTGGACTCATCGTGATGCACTGGATAACAAGGAACTGCCCGCTTCGCTTGCCATCATCGGCGGCGGTGTCATCGGTATGGAGTTCGCTTCTTTCTTCAACAGCCTGGGAGTGCAGGTAACCGTCGTCGAGATGTTGGACGAGATACTGGGAGGCGGTATGGACCGAGAGCTGGCGGGTATGCTCCGTGCAGAGTACGCTAAGCGGGGAATCAAGTTCATGCTGAGTGCAAAAGTGGTATCTGTTGCACAGGATGCTGCCGAAGCTTCTTCCCTTATCCAGGTGAATTATGAAACTGCCGACGGTCCCGGTTCTGTCGTTGCCGAAAGGCTTCTGATGAGTGTCGGGCGCCGTCCGGTAATGAAAGGCTTCGGATTGGAGAATCTGGGCTTGGAAAGAACGGAACGCGGAAATGTCTTTGTCAACGGACAGATGCAGACCTCCGTTCCCGGAGTATATGCTTGCGGTGACTTGACGGGATATTCCTTGCTGGCGCATACAGCCGTCCGCGAGGCGGAAGTAGCCATACATTCCATCATTGGCAAGAAGGATGCCATGAGCTACCGTGCCATCCCCGGCGTGGTATATACCAATCCCGAAATAGCCGGTGTGGGCGAGACGGAAGAATCCCTTCAGAAGAAAGGCGTAGCCTACCGTGCAGTGAAGCTGCCGATGGCGTACAGCGGTCGTTTCGTCGCCGAGAACGAAGGTGTGAACGGTGTCTGCAAGTTACTGTTGGGTGGCGACGATACCGTATTGGGGGCACATGTTTTGGGTAATCCCGCTTCGGAAATCATCACGCTGGCAGGCATGGCCATCGAGCTGAAACTTACTGCCGATGGATGGAAGAAGATTGTCTTTCCGCACCCCACGGTGGGAGAGATATTCAAGGAGGCATTGTAGAACCCATGACTATTGTTTCATATAAACATAAAAGATGAAAACCGTAAAGCTAATCACCTGCGACGATGCCTTCCAGGCACACGTCATTCAGGGTGCCTTGAAGAATGAGGGCATTGCGTCTGTTTTGCATAATGAAAACATGTCTTCCGTGATGCGCGGATATGTCCGTGATGTCACGGGAGTGGATATATTTGTTTATGAAGATGAATATGACAATGCCCTCCGCCTGCTTGAACGGAACCAGATGATTCCGGAACAGTTGAGGTACTGCCCCCATTGCGGTTCGGATGAGATTAAGTTTGTGCTGAAGAAGAGCCATCGGGTGCGTGCTGTGGTGGCTGCTGTTATTGCGGCATTGTCGGCCGCACCTCCGGGCACTGAGCATTGGGAGTATGTATGCAGGAAGTGCGGCACTCATTTTGAGAAGCCGGTGGCGAAAGGAACAGTTGAAGAATAATTAGGTGTTTATTCTTTTAACCGCTTTTCAATCCAGACCCGGTTTTTACGTCCCAATCGGCTTTCCGCAAAATCCAGGAAAGCCGATGTGTCTGTTATATGGGCTTGGATGACACCTGCCAGAAAGTTGAAGAAAGGTTCTTCACCCACCCGGACAAGCAGGTCGGCGAGTAGTACTGACCCTTTCCTATAGAGGGCAAGATGCGCTTCGCGGTCGTTGCGGTCAATACCCCAGATAGGACGGATATGGCGTGTTTCCTTACGGTAGGCGTCGATGTAAGCGGCATAGGCTTTTTCGCCGCGGGCGTGGCGTATGTATTGCAAAGCACTGAATTCGGCAAAAGATTCGTTCAGCCAGTCGTGCCAAGATTCCACCGGAGCCTTGTTCCACCAGAAGTGGCCGATTTCGTGGGCGGTGTTCTTGAGTACATATTCATTGAATGTTCGGGAACTGAGCATAATGAAATTTTTACGGCTGTACCCTCCTGAGGTGCCGGAAGCTGAAAGCAGGAATTTCATGTAAATATCCTCATCTCCCGCAATTTTATAAAGGCGTCGGAAGAATTTCAAGGCATTGTGGCAACATTGAAGTGCCGAGTCTGCACCGGCATCCGGGAAGTCTGTATAGATAAGTTCAATGGTAGTTCCGTTATCATTGATGCGGCGGCTTTTCAGCATGGGTGAAGCCAGGATAACATTGTCGAAATTCTCCCAAGGTTGCTCCATTTCCCATATCCCTTCTTCTGTATGGGAAATAATACCTGAGCCGCTCACCGTATAACCGTCAGTGATGCCGATTCGTAAGTGCGAATAATCTGCCCGGTTACCGTTGCAGACAGGATACCATCCCGTATAGTAACCAAGTTCAATCCAATGGTCATTGAATGATTTTGCAGGGCCCTGCACTTCCTGCATGTAGAGTGTGTAACGGGTATTTATGCGGCAGCGGTCATCGGCTCCTGCCGGCCGGTAGAGGGTCAAGGTCCGTCCGTCGGGAATGAATTGGGCAGGTGCTGGGGCAAGCGTATCGAAACGGTAGGTTATCTCCCGGCTGCTGTGGCGTAGTGTGTCGATACGGGCATGGCGCCATAGTACCAACGAGATTGAGTCACTGTCATGGAAATCGACTTCAAACGAACCGCCAACTTCGACTTGTCGGTTCGGTACATCAATCTGTACGGTTAAGTCATAACTGACAATGCGCGGAGATTCTTGTGCCCGAAGCATGGGGGAGAAAAGGAGGCATATTGTAAAGCTGGCAATTGTAAGTTGTAGTTTCATGGTACATCAATTTTAGAGTGATAGTAACTGGGAGATTTTGCCTATGCAATCTATGCAAAAGTAGTATTTTTAAAGGAATATTAAGATGGATGGCTGGATATAATTTATGAAAAGACTACCTCGTTGTTGTTCATTTGTAAGATTGTCGTACTTTTGCCTTTAAAGATAAATATATTTATGAAAAGGATATTGTTGCTGTTAATTTTATCCGTCTGCCTGCTCCCATTATGGCCCCAAGAGACGGTAACTCCGGTGAAGCCGCTCTCTGCGCGGATTGATGCGTTGATAGAACACAAACTTCCCGCAGGCTCTAATGTGGCCATTTCGGTCTATGACCTGACTGCCGGAAAGCCCTTGTACGGCTATCAGGCGGACAAGCTTTCCCGTCCCGCTTCCACCATGAAGCTGCTGACCACCATTACCGCCCTTTCCCGTCCCGAAGCCGACGAGCCGTTCCGTACGGAAGTGTGGTATCAGGGAACCATTGAGCGCGATACCTTGCAGGGGGATATATATGTGATAGGCGGTTACGACCCGGAGTTTGATGAAGAGGCATTGGATTCCCTGGTGGCTACCGTGGCCCGTTTCCCCTTCTCTGTCATCAAAGGCAAGGTGTATGGAGATGTCTCCATGAAAGACTCCTTGTACTGGGGCAGCGGCTGGTTGTGGGATGATACTCCCTATTCCTTCCAGCCCTACCTCTCACCGCTGATGCTGAATAAAGGAGTGGTGAAGGTTACCGCCACACCCGGCGAACGGGGCGACAGCGCACGCCTTGAATGCACTCCCGCCTCTTCCTATTATACACTGACGAACAAGACCCAAAGCCGTACCCCTTCTGCCGGACGTTTCCGTGTGTCGCGCGACTGGCTGGTGAACGGGAACAACATCACCGTGACGGGCAACGTCGATGCCCGCCGTGCAGGTACGGTCAATATATTTTCTTCGCAGGACTTCTTCATGCATACCTTTATGGAACGGTTGCAGGCACGGGGCATCCGGTGCATTCCGGCGGTAGATGCGGAAGTCTCTTACCTCTTCGGCGAGTTCAGGCAAGACAGCCTCTCCGTACGGATGGCTTCCTACGAAACTTCCGTGCAGGATGTGGTGAAACAGATAATGAAGGAGAGCGATAATCTCAATGCCGAAGCCATGCTCTGCCGGTTGGGTGTGCAGAGCAGCGGAAAGAAGCGTGTCTCTGCCGAGGACGGGCTTTCTGCCATCCGCATGCTGATAAAAGAGATGGGATATAACCCCGATAGGTATAATCTGGCAGATGGTTGCGGTCTTTCCAATTACAACTACATTTCACCGGAACTCTTGGTTTCTTTCCTGCGATATGCCTACTCGCGTACGGATGTTTTCCAGAAACTTTATAAGGCTTTGCCCATTGGCGGCGTGGACGGTACACTGGAGTTCCGCATGAAGAAAGGCACCCTTTCCCACAGAAATGTACATGCCAAGACGGGTTCCTTTACCGCCATCAACTGCCTGGCCGGCTACCTTAAAGCCCGCAACGGACACGAGATAGCCTTTGCCATCATGAACCAGAATGCACTGTCGGGCAGGGAAGCACGCGCTTTCCAGGATGCGGTGTGTGATGAAGTGATACGTTGAGGTTTAGCCATCGTAAAGTTGACCTTTAGCGTCGTAAAGTTAAGGTTTAGCTTCCTAATGCAGACCTTTACGGAGTGAGCCCCAAGAGTAGGGGAAATCATTCCTCTTTCGTATTGCGGTAGCGTGCCGGAGACATACCCAGATAAGACTTCACATACTTCCCGAAGAAAGACTGGTTGGGGAAATTAAATTCTTCTGCAATCTCCTTGATGGACTTGTCCGAATGCTTCAGCCGGTACTTGATGTGTTCAATGGCATTCTCGTTTATCAAGTCCAGCGGTGTACGTCCGCATGCCTGCTTGATGACCTTCGAAAAGTGTTTGGGGCTATAGCAGAGTGCATCGGCATAATATCCTACAGAACGGTGTATGCCGTTGTCTTTGGACAACATCTCTATAAACTTACGCAGGATATAGTCGGACTGTTTGATGCTTTCTTTTGTATCGACTGTCATTTCTGAAGGGTTCACTTCTTTGTTGAGGTGTCCCAACATCTCACAGAAAATGGCAGAAAACAAGTATTGCATCACTTCCCTGTGATAGTGATGAGGCTCGTCGTTTATCTTTGCCATAAGCAGTTCCCGGTAGAATTTGAAGATTTCCTTGTCCCCTTCCTCCCCGACAGACTTTATGGGATTGTTGTGGATATGCATAACGGTATTCCATGTATCCTTCTCCATCTTGACCACGCGTTGTAGGAACTGTGTGGAGAATGCGGCAAGCCTTATCTTGTGCTTTGGGCTTACCATCGCGTGGCTGATAATGGTATTGGGAAGGCCGAGCAGTAAGTCGCCTGCTTCCAGTTGGTAGGTTTTGTAGTTGACGTCCAACTGGATGCAGCCTTCTAGACAGATAGCGATAAGGAAGCATCCCAATCTTATTGTATCTTCATTGTAGGGGCTTCCCTCCAGACTATTGATTATGACAAAGTCATTGTCTACATAGTCAAGGACATGTTCGCTGTTTTTAAAGTCCGCGATTTCTACGATTTTTATGTTCCCTTTCTCCATATTCTTCCTTTTTCGTTTTGCAAAGTTGGTGAATAATGGGAAATATGGGATGTTCCATTATGCGGCTTTCTTGTTCTATATGTCATTTATAGACAATTCATTATCCTTAAAAAAGATGAATGTCGAAAAAGGAACATCTTTGGAGTGTAATTGGTCATTATGGCGTTGTTCCTTTCTCCTACTTTTGCCACCAGTTTTAACAAAAAGACAATGAGAAAAAGTATGATTACATTGAACAGGAAATGGATACGGCTGATAGGGATTGTCGGTTGTACAATGTGTTTGGCATCTTGCAAGCAGGCATCGGATGCTTCCGGAATGAAACCTTCTTATGCTACCATGAAAGTGGAGGCGACGGACAAAGAGCTTTCCACTTCGTACTCAGCAACGATACGCGGACGGCAGGACATAGATATTTATCCGCAAGTGTCGGGCACCATCGAGAAGCTTTGTGTGACCGAGGGGCAGAAGGTGCGCCGGGGACAACTGCTTTTCATCATCGACCAGGTTCCCTACAAGGCTGCACTCAAAACGGCCGTTGCCAATGTGGAAGCGGCACGTGCCGCACTGGCTACTGCCGAACTGACTTATAACAGCAACAAGGAATTGTATGCGCAGAAAGTGGTTTCGGAATTCAGCCTGAAGACTGCCGAAAACAGCTACCTTACCGCCAAGGCACAACTCTCGCAGGCCGAGGCCCAGGAGATAAGCGCACGCAACAACCTCTCCTATACGGAAGTGAAGAGTCCCAGCGACGGGGTGGTGGGGGCATTGCCCTACCGTGCAGGGGCATTGGTCAGCCCCAGCTTGCCGCAACCGCTGACAACGGTCAGTGACAACAGCGACATGTACGTTTACTTTTCCATGACCGAGAACCAGTTGCTCGCCCTGACACGCCAGTACGGCAGCATGGACGAGGCGCTGAAGAACATGCCGGCGGCAGAGCTGCGTCTGAACGACAATTCCGTCTACGACAAGAAAGGTACCATCGAGTCCATCAGTGGTGTCATCGACCGCCAGACGGGTACGGTAGTGGCACGCGTGGTCTTCCCCAACGAATCGCGCCTGCTCCATAGCGGGGCATCGGGCACGGTGGTGGTGCCTGCCACGTATAAGAACTGCATTGTGATTCCGCAAGAAGCCACCGTACAGTTGCAGGACAAGACGTTGGTATACAAGGTAGTGGATGGCAAGGCCGTCTCTACCCTGATTACCGTGGCAGGAATAAATGACGGACGCGAATACGTGGTGCTGGACGGACTGAAAGTGGGTGACGAGATTGTTTCCACAGGTGCCGGACTGCTGCGCGAAGGAACGCAAGTGAAATGATGATTGCTATTTTATCAACTATCAATGACCCATTAAGATGAAAGGAAACATATTTATAAAACGGCCGGTGATGGCTATCTCCATCTCCGTACTGATTCTGGTGATAGGGCTCATTTCGCTCTTTACGCTGCCGGTGGAACAATATCCTGACATTGCGCCTCCTACGGTATATGTCAGTGCCAACTACACCGGCGCCGATGCCGAAGCCGTGCTGAACAGTGTCATCATGCCGTTGGAGGAGAGCATCAACGGTGTGGAGAACATGATGTACATCAGTTCTACCGCCACCAATGCCGGTTCTGCCACCATACAAGTCTATTTCAAGCAGGGCACGGACCCCGACATGGCTGCGGTGAACGTACAGAACCGCGTATCCAAGGCGCAGGGACTGCTGCCCGCCGAAGTGACGAAAATCGGTGTGACTACCCAGAAGCGGCAGACCAGCTTCCTGCAAATCGGCGCTTTGGTGAGCACCGACGGGCGCTACGACCAGACGTTCCTTGCCAATTACCTCGACATCAACGTGATTCCGCAAATCAAACGTATCGAAGGTGTGGGTGACGTAATGGAGCTGGGTGATACCTACAGTATGCGCATCTGGCTGAAACCGGAACGGATGGCGCAGTATGGACTGGTCCCTTCGGATGTGACCGCCGTATTGGGCGAGCAGAACATCGAAGCGCCTACCGGTTCGCTGGGCGAGAATTCAAAGAACGTGTTCCAGTTTACGATGAAGTATCGCGGACGTCTGAAGAGTGTGGAGGAATTCCAGAACACGGTGGTACGCTCGCAGAGTGACGGTTCCGTGCTCCGTCTGAAGGACGTGGCGGATGTGGAGCTGGGTACGCTGACCTATAGTTTCCGCAGTGAGATGGACAGCAAGCCGGCGGTACTTTTCATGATGTTCCAGACGGCAGGCTCCAACGCAACCGCCGTCAACAAGCAGATTACCGCACAGATAGACGAGATGAGGAAGAGCCTGCCCGAAGGGACGGAATTTGTGACGATGATGAGTTCCAACGACTTCCTCTTCGCTTCCATACACAATGTGGTGGAGACACTGGTCATTGCCATTATACTGGTAATTCTGGTGGTGTATTTCTTCCTGCAGGACTTCAAGAGTACGCTTATACCCTCCATTTCCATTATCGTGTCGCTGGTCGGCACGTTTGCCTGCCTGGTGGCTGCGGGGTTCAGTCTCAATATCCTGACGCTGTTTGCGTTGGTGCTTGCCATCGGTACGGTGGTGGACGATGCCATCGTGGTGGTGGAGGCGGTGCAGTCCAAGTTCGATGCCGGATACAAGTCCCCTTACCTTGCCACGAAGGATGCGATGGGCGATGTGACGATGGCCATCATCTCTTGTACCTGCGTGTTCATGGCGGTATTTATCCCCGTGACGTTTATGGGCGGTACTTCGGGCGTGTTCTATACGCAGTTCGGTGTCACGATGGCAACGGCGGTGGGCATCTCCATGATTTCGGCATTGACGCTTTGTCCCGCCTTGTGTGCCATCATGATGCGTCCGTCGGACGGTACGAAGAGTGCGAAGAGCATCAACGGACGGGTGCGTGCGGCATATAATGCCTCGTTCAACGCCGTGCTGGGCAAATATAAGAAAGGTGTGATGTTCTTCATCCACCGCCGCTGGATGGTGTGGACTTCATTGGCGGCTACCGTCGTATTGCTGGTTTACTTGATGAGCACCACCAAGACAGGGCTTGTGCCGCAGGAGGACCAGGGTGTCATCATGGTGAACGTCAGCACCTCACCGGGAAGCACGCTGGAAGAAACTACGAAGGTGATGAACAAGCTGGAGGACATCCTGAAAAACACTCCCGAGATAGAACACTATTCCAAGGTGGCAGGATACGGATTGATGTCCGGTCAGGGCACTTCCTACGGTACCATCATCATCCGTCTGAAGGACTGGGGCGAGCGGAAGGGGAGCGAACACACGTCCGACGCTGTGGTGGCCCGTCTCAATGCACAGTTCTACGGTGTGAAGGAGGCACAGATATTCAGCTTCCAGCCGGGTATGATTCCGGGCTATGGTATGGGTAACTCCCTGGAGCTGAACCTACAGGACAGAACGGGTGGTGACATGGCTACGTTCTACGAGGCAGTGATACAGTTTCTGGGTGCGTTGAACCAGCGTCCCGAAGTGGCTATGGCGTATACCTCTTATGCCATGAATTTCCCGCAGGTATCGGTAGATGTGGATGCTGCCAAGTGCAAGCGTGCGGGTATCTCGCCGGGTGCGGTGCTCGACGCATTGGGCAGCTATTGCGGCGGTGCCTATATTTCCAACTACAATCAGTTTGGTAAGGTGTACCGCGTCATGATGCAGGCATCGCCCGAATATCGTCTGGACGAACAAGCACTGGGTAATATGTTTGTGCGCAACGGTACGGAGATGGCTCCGGTCAGCCAGTTCGTGACGTTGAACAAGGTGCTCGGTCCGGAGACGGCAAACCGTTTCAATCTGTACAGCGCTATCGCCGCTAATGTGAATCCGGCGGAAGGATATTCGTCCGGTGAAGTGCAGAAAGTGATTGCGGAAGTGGCAGAACAGACATTGCCGCTGGGCTACGGTTACGAGTACGGAGGTATGGCACGTGAGGAAGCCAATACTGGTGGTGCGCAGACTGTCTTTATTTATGCCATCTGTATCTTCCTTATCTATCTCATCCTGGCATGTCTTTATGAGAGTTTCCTGATACCGTTTGCGGTCATCTTCTCCGTACCGTTCGGGCTGATGGGTTCATTCCTCTTTGCCAAGGTTCTGGGATTGGAGAACAACATCTATTTGCAGACGGGTGTGATTATGCTGATTGGCTTGCTCGCCAAGACGGCCATCCTGATTACGGAGTATGCCATCGAGCGGCGCCGCAAGGGAATGGGCATTGTGGAATCAGCTTATTCGGCCGCCCAGGTCCGTTTGCGTCCTATCCTGATGACGGTGCTGACGATGATATTCGGTATGCTTCCGCTGATGTTCTCGAGTGGTGCGGGCGCCAACGGTAACTCTTCGCTGGGTACGGGCGTAGTAGGCGGCATGCTCATCGGAACGCTAGCGCTGCTTTTCGTCGTTCCGGTGTTCTACATCATCTTCGAGTACTTACAGGAGAAGGTTCGTCCGCCAATGGAGGAAGAAGCCGATATGCAGGTATTGCTTGAAAAGCAGAAGAGTGAGGCAGAACGGGCAAAAGATTGAGGAAAATAAAATAAAAACAGATTGGAACAATGAAGAAACATATCATCCTATTGTCCGCCGCCGGTTTGCTGTTCAGCAGTTGCGGCGTGTACACCAAATACAAACCCGCTACCGAGGTCCCCGACGGCCTCTACGGGGAAGAAATAGCCACTTTTACGGAGAGCACCGACGGTTCTCCGGTGGCTCCCGAAGACAGCCTGGACCTTGGCCTGGGCGGCATGGACTGGCACGAGCTTTTCACCGACCCACATCTGCAGGCACTCATCGAACAAGGGTTGCAGAACAATACCGACTACCAGTCGGCACAGCTTCGCGTGGAAGAGGCCGAAGCCACCCTGCTGTCCGCAAAGCTTGCCTTCCTGCCCTCCTTTGCCCTTGCGCCGCAGGGCACGGTGAGCAGCTTTGACAGCCACAAGGCCACACAGACCTATTCGCTGCCCGTTACTGCCAGTTGGGAGCTGGATGTTTTCGGCCGCATGCGCAATGCCAAGAAACAGTCGAAGGCGCTCTATGCGCAGAGTCAGGACTATCGCCAGGCCGTGCGTACCCAGCTCATTGCCGGGATAGCCAATACTTACTATACCCTGCTGATGCTGGACCAGCAGCTTGCCATCTCCAGGCAGACCGAAGAGACGTGGCGGGAAACCGTTGCTTCCACCCGTGCCCTGATGAATGCGGGCATGGCGAACGAATCCGCCGTGTCGCAGATGGAGGCCACGTACTATCAGGTGCAGACTTCCGTGCTTGATTTGGAAGAACAGATAAACCAGGTGGAGAACAGCCTTGCGCTGTTGCTGGCAGAGACGCCCCGTCATTACGAGCGCGGTGTGCTGGCAGAGCAGCAGTTCCCCGTGGGCTTTTCTATAGGGATTCCTGTTCAGATGCTTTCCTGCCGTCCTGATGTCCGCTCGGCTGAGCGGACACTGGAAGCGGCGTTCTACGGCACCAATGCGGCGCGCTCTGCCTTCTATCCCTCCATCACGCTGGGCGGGAGTGCGGGCTGGACCAATTCCGCCGGTTCAATGATTGTGAATCCCGGCAAGTTCCTGGCTTCGGCAGTGGGTTCGCTGACGCAGCCGCTCTTTGCCCGCGGGCAGGTCATTGCACAGTACCGCATAGCCCGTGCCCAGCAGGAGGAGGCTTCCCTTGCCTTCCAGCAGACATTGCTGAATGCAGGCAGCGAGGTGAACGATGCCTTGACTGCCTGGCAGACAAGCCTATCCAAAAGCGAACTGCTGGACAAGCAGGTAGCTTCCTTGCAGACAGCTGCCCGCAGCACTTCCCTGCTGATGGAGCATGGCAACACCACCTATCTGGAGGTGCTTACCGCCCGGCAGACATTGCTCAACGCTCAACTGGCACAGACGGCAAACCGATTTTCTGAAATACAAAGCCTGATTAACCTCTACAAGGCGTTAGGGGGAGGTCAGGAATAGAGTGTCATCATACTACTCTCTCTGCATCTTCACTTTAAATGTGAAGGAAGGGCTGTCCGGGAAGTGATTCCAGGCAGCCCGTTTTCAATGAATAGGAGGGATCAAATGGAGGCAAGTATTTCTCTGGACAAATTATTGCAGTTTTTCACTCAATGCGAACGATAAGCGTTGGCTCGGTGAGAGATCGATTGAAGAAACTGAAAAGGAAACTGAAGCAAAAGATAGTGAGTTTACCGGTAAGAAGGAGGTTTTGCCAGGAATTGATACAGGGATGTAGTAGGTACTGAAATAGCTTGTTGTTGGAACTATAGATGCAGCGTGTTCCATCTATATATGCAACGCGTTGCATATATAGATCCAGCAAACCGGAAATATACATGCAACGCGGTATATCTTTCGGGCGGTTTTTCTCCGCCTTTTTAGGGAGCAGTTTATTTATACTGTGCCCAGTCTACATTCTTCATGTCTCCACTTTTGGCCAGCTCAGCGTGCATAGCCAGTGCGGCGCGCAGGGCATGGGGAGTCTGTGACTTGCCGTCAGTCAGTTTCAGGTAATCCCACAGAATGTTCTTGTAGTCCGGATGAACACAGTTTTCGATGATGGCTTGTGCACGTTCTTTCGGACTCTTGCCGCGGAGGTCGGCCACACCTTGTTCGGTGATGATGATGTTGACGTCATGCTCCGTGTGGTCCATGTGCGAAACCATCGGCACGATAGCCGAGATTTTACCTTCCTTGGCAACGGACGGACAGGTGAAGATGGAGATATAGGCATTGCGGGTGAAGTCACCGCTTCCACCGATACCGTTCATCATCTTCGTACCGCCGATGTGCGTGGAGTTCACGTTGCCGTAGATGTCGGCTTCGATGGCGGTGTTGATGGAGATGATACCGAGCCGGCGCACCACTTCCGGGCTGTTGGAGATTTCCGACGGACGGAGCACCAGTTTGTCGCGGAAGAAGTCCATATCCTGGTAGATACCTTCCAGACAGTCGTTCGTTACGGTCAGTGAGCAGGCGCTGCCGAATTTCACGCGGCCTTCGCGGATAAGTCCGATAACAGAGTTCTGGATGACTTCTGTGTACATTTCAAAAGCGGGGATGGTCTTGTCACGTCCCAAAGCACCCAATACGGCATTGGCAATGTTGCCCACACCGGATTGCAGCGGCAGGAAGGTAGGCGGAATGATTCCGCGTTTCATGTCGGCGGCAAGGAAGTCGGCCACGTTCTGTCCGATTTTGTCGGTCAGCGGGTCGGCGGCGGCAAACGAACGTGCCTCGTCCGGCCAGTTGGTCTCCACTACGCCGACAATCTTTTTCGGGTCTACCTGGATGTAGGGCAGGCCGATACGGTCACTCGGTTTGTAGATGGGGATTTCGCGGCGGTAAGGAGGGTCGAGGGGTTCGTAGACGTCGTGCAGGCCCATGGCGTTCTTGCTGTGGGCGGCATTCAGTTCCACGATAATCTGGTCGGCCAGGCGGCAGACAGTCGGAGCGATACCGCCGGCTGCCGTCAGGTAGATTTTACCGTCGGGAGTAACCTCGCATGCCTCGATGATGGCAACGTTTACTTTTCCCATGAAACCATAGCGTACTTCCTGCGCCATCTGTGAGAGATGGATGTCGTTGTAGGCTATTTCGCCATTGTTCACGGCTTTGCGGAAGTCGGAGTTGGTGGTGTAGGGCGCGCGGTAGCGGATGGCCTTGACGCGCGAGAGCACACCGTCGCAAGAGTCTCCGGTAGAAGCACCGGTGAAGATACCTATCTGGAACGGGTTTCCTTTTGCATGTTCTGCTTCCGCGATTTTTGCTAATTCAGCCGTAACGGCTTTGGCTGTTCCTGCGGGAGTAAATCCGCTCAAGCCGATGTTGTAGCCATGTTTAATCAGGCTCGCAGCTTCTGCTGCCGAAATGTAATTGAGTGCCATAATATAAATAGTTATTTTTTCGTGTAAAGATTCTGAAGGGGCTCGTAATTGGTTCTGCAATTATCGACTGTCTTTAATATTTCCGTTGAAGTATTTCTGACCAGATGATGGCTTTCCTCGCTTCTTCTGCCGAGTGGATGCCGTATTCGGACGTTACTTCATCGGATTCCTGCGGACGGGATGCCGGGGAGGGAGGGGAAGCCTTTATGGAAGTGTGCTTGGATTTGGCAGACGGTTTGGATACCGGCTTGGGCTTTTCTGCCGGCTTGGGGCCTTCGGGAATAAAGCCTCCGTAAGTATCTCCGCCCCAGTATTCGGGCAGTGGGTTGTCAACGTCGGGCATAGGTATGTCGGGACTCTTGTCAGCATTTTTATTTGCTTCTTTCTTAAACTGCTTGACGAGTCCGATTACTATGACAGCCGCAACTAACAGAAACTTGAAGACATCTTCCATATTCTTTTTGATTTTCCACCCAAAGATAGTGCAATTATCTCTTATCTTTGCTTTTGGGCAAAGTTAATTATTTAATCTGATTACAGCCAAGGAATTGGTAATAAAAAAGGGCAGCTTCACAGCTCCCCTTAATTTTTTTAACCTAAACCTTAACTATGAAAAAATCTAATGTTTCTTTCATTCCACAAATTTGTGAATTAATTTGCTCTATGCCAAATTAACACTCGGAAAATGTTTGCTCTCTTAACATAAATTAGCTGATAAGGCGCAGATTGACAACTTGTAATGGCATTTTTCTTTCATTTCATCCGTTTATTGGGAGGGAAGAAGTATCTTTGCGCTCCGAATGACAGATACCAACTTATGATATAAACTGATTTTAAACGAACTGATTATGGAAAAAGTAACGGGAGCAGACTTTAAATCTGCAACTGCTGATGACAACAAGAAGTTGTTTATCGAGACTTACGGCTGCCAGATGAATGTGGCCGACAGTGAAGTGATTGCATCCGTCATGCAGATGGCGGGATATTCGGTGGCCGACACCCTGGAGGAAGCCGATGCAGTGTTTATGAACACCTGCTCCATCCGCGACAATGCGGAGCAGAAGATTCTGAACCGTCTGGAGTTCTTCCACTCGCTCAAGAAGAAGAAACGCGGCCTGATAGTGGGTGTGCTGGGCTGTATGGCAGAGCGTGTGAAGGACGACTTAATCACCAACCATCATGTGGACCTGGTGGTGGGGCCGGATGCCTACCTTACTCTGCCCGAACTGATTGCCTCGGTAGAGGCCGGTGAGAAAGCCATCAACGTGGAGCTTTCCACCACAGAGACCTATCGGGATGTCATTCCCTCGCGCATCTGCGGAAACCACATCTCCGGCTTCGTGTCCATTATGCGCGGGTGCAACAATTTCTGTACCTACTGCATCGTTCCCTACACCCGTGGCCGCGAGCGCAGCCGTGATGTGGAAAGCATCCTCAATGAAGTGGCCGACCTTGTGGCAAAGGGTTATAAGGAAGTCACCCTGCTGGGACAGAACGTCAATTCCTACCGCTTCGAGAAGCCGGACGGAGAGACGATTACTTTCCCAATGCTGCTGCGCACCGTGGCAGAGGCAGCGCCGGGCGTACGTATCCGTTTCACTACCTCGCACCCTAAAGACATGAGCGACGAAACTCTCCAGGTCATTGCCGACATGCCCAACGTATGCAAGCACATCCACCTGCCGGTACAGAGTGGGAGCAGCCGCATCCTGAAGCTGATGAACCGCAAGTACGACCGCGAGTGGTATATGGACCGCGTGGCAGCCATCCGCCGCATCATCCCCGATTGTGGCTTATCTACGGATATATTCTCCGGTTTCCATAGTGAGACGGAGGAGGACCACCAGCTTTCCCTCTCGCTGATGGAGGAGTGCGGATACGATTCCGCCTTCATGTTCAAGTACAGCGAACGCCCCGGTACGCATGCTTCCAAGCATCTGCCGGACGATGTGCCCGAGGAGGTGAAGATTCGCCGTCTGAATGAAATCATCGCCTTGCAAAACCGTCTCTCTGCCGAGGCGAATGCCCGTTGCGTGGGCAAGACGTACGAGGTGCTGGTGGAAGGTGTTTCCAAACGTAGTCGTGACCAGTTGTTCGGCCGTACGGAACAAAACCGTGTGGTGGTGTTTGACCGTGGCACGCACCGTGTGGGCGATTTTGTGATGGTGAAGGTTACCGAATCCAGTTCGGCTACGCTGAAAGGAGAAGAGGTAGCCGGCTGACGGGATAGAAAAGTCTCGATGACATCAGTATGATGACACCGGTATATAGAATAAAAGCACGAGCCGTGAGGCTCGTGCTTTTCATATTATAAACTTTAAATTTTATTCTGCCATGGCCAGAATATTCGCTACGTAGTCGGTCTTGTTGTAGCTTACCAGGGTCAATTCGGACTTTGGCGCGTCCTGATTGTAGAGTTTGTAAGCTACCGGCATGTTTTCATCGTTCAATTCATACACACTTTTCTTCATGTCTTTGTCATAAGCCTTGTGAGACTCGTTCCAACGTGCGTAGGACATGGTGATTTCATCATTGCCATATTGGTATGTCATCTTAAAGTAAGGTGTCCATTTGTCTTTTGCACCGTCCCACTTGGAGGCTTCCTTGCAGGTCAGGCGTTTCTGGTCGTCATAAGAGTATTCATAACGGATGTGCCGGTAAAGTTGTGCACCGTCTTGCTTAAAGATGGTCTTGGCAACTACTAATTCGTTTTTCACTTCTTCATTGGTGATGAAGTTGTTTTCCTGAGCTTTCACTTCTGTATTCATAATGCTTACGATAGTCATTGCTACGAATGCGACTGCCTTGAATAAATTTGTAGTTTTCATAATCTTTATTTTTAATTGTTGTTACTTACTCTGTTTCTTTTAGACGTTGTTCCCGATTAAAAAGTTGCATTCCAACTAATCTTTTTCTCAAACGCCTTCGCCTAATTATAGTCAATTCCCATGCCAAAGATTTAAGTTGTTGATAATCAATGAATAGATGCTTTCGAAAACTGTTCATTATCGGACAGTTGTCCGCTTAATATCGAACAGTTGGTCATTCGTTCCGCCAGCTGGCCGGAGCAAGTGTTTGTTTTCTTAAATCTCCTTAATGGAAACCCTATAAATCACTTTTTATTTGTTATTTTGCACCAAATTTAGGTATGGTGTGGTCTGTTTCATTCGGGCTGCACTTCCTTATTGGCAGAACGTTCGATGAATAAACTCACTATAAAAGCTTGTCCGTTATGTGGTGGAACGCATTTGGAGCGTGCCCTGACATGTGTAGACCATTATGCCTCGGGCGAAATGTTCCACTTGTGCCGCTGCCGGGATTGCGGTTTCCTTTTCACACAAGACTTTCCCGTGGAGGCTGAAATCGGTCGTTACTACGAAACTCCTGATTACATTTCACATACCGATACCCGCAAGGGGGCGATGAACTCCGTGTACCATTGGGTGCGCAACTATATGCTGGGACGCAAGGCACGCCTTGTGTTCCGTGAAGCACACCGCAAGGAGGGCCGCCTGCTGGATTTGGGTACGGGGACCGGTTACTTTGCCGATGCCATGCAGCGTCGCGGCTGGCAGGTGGAAGCTGTGGAAAAGAGTGCGCAGGCGCGTGCCTTTGCCAAAGAACACTTCAATCTGGATGTGAAACCCCATACGGCATTGAAAGATTTTGCACCGGGCAGTTTCGACGTCATCACCCTATGGCATGTCATGGAACATCTGGAACCCCTCAACGAAACGTGGGAAACCCTGCACTCCCTGCTGACTGAAAAGGGGGTGCTGATTGTAGCTGTGCCCAACTGCTCCTCCTTCGACGCAAAGAAATACGGGGCTTACTGGGCTGCCTACGATGTGCCCCGCCATTTGTGGCACTTCACACCGGGCACCATCCAGCAATTCGGTTCCAAGCATGGTTTCATCATGGCAGAGCGGCATCCCATGCCGTTCGATGCCTTCTACGTCTCCATGCTGACAGAAAAGCACATGAGGCACTCGTGTACTTTCCTGCGGGGAATGGTGACCGGTACACTGGCCTGGTTCAGCGCGTTGGTGAAGAAGGAACGCAGCAGTTCCATGATTTACGTGTTCAGGAAGAAAGGGTGAGAAAAGGGATTAGGGATTAATGATTAATAGCGACTGATTTACATAACTTGTAGCTTGTAACTCGTAACTTATAATTGATATAATGAAAGGAAAGAATAACTCGGTATCCTATTTTGACATGCAGTTCATTACGTCCAGCATCAGTACGACGCTGGTGTTACTGCTGTTGGGGCTGGTTGTATTCTTTGTGCTCGCGGCTCATAATCTTTCCGTGTACGTCAAGGAGAACATCAGTTTCTCCGTGCTTGTCAGTGACGACATGAAGGAGAGCGACATCCTGAAGCTTCAGAAGAGGCTGGACAAGGAGGCTTTTGTGAAGCAGACGGAATACATTTCCAAGAAGCAGGCACTCCGCGAGCAGACTGAGGCGATGGGTACGGACCCGCAAGAGTTCCTCGGCTACAATCCTTTCACTGCCTCCATCGAAATCAAGCTGCATTCCGACTATGCCAATTCGGACAGCATCGCCAAAATAGAGAAACTGATTAAAAAGAATACCAATATCCAGGAAGTGCTCTACCAGAAAGACTTGATAGATGCCGTGAACGATAATATAAGGAATATCAGCTTGATGCTGCTGGGGCTGGCTGTGATACTGACGTTTATCTCCTTTGCGCTGATAAACAACACCATCCGTCTGGCTATATATTCCAAGCGTTTCCTTATCCACACCATGAAGCTGGTGGGAGCAAGCTGGGCATTCATCCGTCGTCCGTTTCTGCGGCGCAATTTCTGGATAGGTGTGCTGGCCGCTTTCATAGCCGACAGCATTCTGTGGGGAGCCGCCTATTGGCTGGTGTCCTACGAACCGGAGTTGGTCAAGGTGATTACGCCCGAGGTGATGGTGCTGGTGTCGGGTGCCGTGCTGGTGTTCGGTGTACTTATTACGTGGCTGTGCGCTTTGCTTTCCATCAACAAATATCTGAGGATGAAGGCAAGCACACTGTATTATATTTAACGCCTTGAAGTGCATAGAGAGAAAGTACTGTTATCGCAGCCTCCAAATAGTAAATTGTAAATAGTAAAATAGTAAATGTATAGATGAGTAAAGAGAAATTCGCTTTTGATAAGACCAATTTTATCCTGCTTGGCATCGGAATGGCGGTGGTTATCATTGGTTTTCTTCTGATGACCGGCCCCGTGTCTACCCCGACGACCTTTGAGCCGGACATTTTTAGTGTGAGACGCATCAAGGTGGCTCCGGTAGTTTGCCTGCTGGGGTTTGTGTTCATGATATATGCCGTGCTGCGCAAGCCTAAAAGCTGTCGTGCAGAGGAGTAAACTTTCAGACGCGGATTACACAGATGACGCAGATTGGAATATTAGAAATCCGTGTCATCTGCGTTATCTGCGTCTGAAAAATAATCAGAAAGAAAGTAGTAACAGAGCTTCCGGACAGCCCCTCCGGCAACTCAAGAACTTAAAAACTTAAACAAATTGGAATGGTTTGAAGCGCTTATCCTTGGGCTTATTCAAGGACTGACCGAATATCTGCCGGTGAGCAGTAGCGGACACCTCGCCATAGGTTCGGCATTGTTCGGTATTGAGGGAGAGGAGAATCTTGCTTTTACGATAGTGGTACATGTGGCTACGGTGTTCAGTACGCTGGTGATACTCTGGAAAGAGATTGACTGGATTTTCAAGGGACTGTTCAAGTGGCAGATGAACGAGGAGACACGTTACGTCATCAATATACTGGTATCCATGATACCTATCGGCATTGTGGGGGTATTTTTCAAGGACGAAGTAGAGGCCATTTTCGGTTCGGGACTGGTCGTTGTGGGCTGCTGCCTGCTGCTGACAGCTCTGCTGCTGTCTTTCTCCTATTATTATAAGCCGAAGCAGAAGGAGAACATCAGCATGAAGGATGCCTTTATCATCGGTCTTGCACAAGCATGCGCGGTGCTTCCGGGGCTTTCCCGTTCGGGCAGTACCATTGCAACCGGTCTGTTGCTGGGCGACAACAAGGCGAAGCTGGCACAGTTCTCTTTCCTGATGGTGATGCCTCCCATCTTGGGTGAGGCACTGCTGGATGGGATGAAGATGATGAAAGGTGAGGCGGTTGCGGGGGATATTCCGGCGCTTTCGCTGGTGGTAGGTTTCCTGGCTGCTTTTGTTTCGGGCTGCCTGGCCTGCAAGTGGATGATAAATATTGTGAAGAAGGGCAAGCTGATTTATTTTGCCATCTATTGCGCGATAGCCGGTGTCATAACGCTCATATTAAGCTAAAGTCCCCTCCTTGTGTGGGGGAAAGACTGATTACTCCGGAAATCAATAAGAGAAAAATATTAAGTTGTACCATTTTATCCCCCTCCCTACCGGGGAGGGGTTAGGGGAGAGGCCAATGAATTTTAAAGAAGGAGAAGTCCTCTATTTCAATAAACCGCTGGGATGGACATCGTTCAAGGTTGTGGGACATGCGCGTTACCACATCTGCCGGCGGATAAAGGAGAAGAAGTTGAAAGTAGGCCATGCCGGTACCCTCGACCCGCTTGCTACGGGGGTGATGATAGTCTGTACGGGCAAGGCCACGAAACGGATTGAGGAATTCCAGTATCACACGAAGGAGTACGTTGCCACCATCCGGTTGGGTGCCACCACTCCCTCTTACGACCTGGAACATGAGATAGATGCCACCTATCCCACGGAGCACATCACCCGCGGACTGGTGGAGGAGACGCTGAAGAAGTTCATCGGCGAGATACAGCAAGTGCCTCCCGCCTTCTCGGCATGTATGGTGAACGGGAAACGTGCCTACGACCTTGCCCGCAAGGGAGAGGAGGTAGAGCTGAAACCCAAGTTGCTCGTCATCGACGAGATAGAGCTGCTGGACGACGGGCTGGATATTGCCGAACCGTGGATAAAGGTACGCGTAGTATGCAGCAAAGGAACCTATATCCGCGCCCTGGCACGTGACATCGGCGAAGCCCTGCAGAGCGGCGCTCACCTCACCGCCCTGGAGCGTACCCGCGTAGGCGACGTCCGGCTGGCAGACTGCCTCAATCCCCTCGATTTTAAAGAGTGGATAGAGGCGCAGGAGATAGATATTTAGTTATAAGTTATGAGTTATTTGCTATGAAGTGTAGCATACTGCCGGATAACTCATACCCTCTTATGACTAAAACAGACTGATATAAATAATAAATAACTTATAACTCATAACTAATTATGAAACTGTCGCAATTCAAATTCAAGCTTCCCGAAGAGAAGATAGCTTTGCACCCCACGAAGTACAGAGACGAGTCACGTCTGCTGGTGTTGCACCGTAAGACGGGTGAGATTGAGCACAAGATGTTCAAGGATGTTCTGGACTATTTTGATGACAAAGATGTGTTTATCTTCAACGACACCAAGGTTTTCCCTGCCCGCTTGTACGGTAACAAGGAAAAGACCGGTGCGCGTATTGAAGTGTTCTTGTTGCGTGAGTTGAACGAAGAGCTCCGGTTGTGGGATGTACTGGTGGATCCTGCCCGTAAAATACGTATCGGCAATAAGCTCTACTTCGGTGACGACGACTCTATGGTGGCTGAGGTTATCGACAACACCACTTCGCGTGGGCGTACGCTTCGTTTCCTTTACGACGGTCCGCACGATGAGTTCAAGAAGGCGCTCTATGCGCTGGGCGAAACGCCGCTGCCCCACAGCATCATCAACCGTCCCGTAGAGCCGGACGATGCCGAACGTTTCCAGTCTATTTTTGCACGCAACGAAGGAGCTGTTACAGCGCCTACCGCCAGCCTGCACTTCAGCCGCGAGCTGATGAAGCGTATGGAAATCAAGGGTATTGACTTTGCCTACATCACCCTGCATGCCGGCTTGGGTAACTTCCGCGACATTGATGTGGAAGACCTCACCAAGCACAAGACAGACTCCGAGCAGATGATTGTGAACGAGGAAGCCGTGCGGATTGTGAACCATGCCAAAGACCTGAACCGCCAAGTCTGTGCCGTAGGTACCACCGTGATGCGTGCCATCGAGAGCACCGTCAGCACCGACGGACATTTGAAGGAATACGAGGGTTGGACCAACAAGTTCATCTTCCCGCCGTACGACTTTACCGTGGCCAATGCCATGATATCCAACTTCCACATGCCGCTCAGTACCCTGCTGATGATTGTTGCCGCTTTCGGCGGTTACGAGCAGGTGATGGAGGCATACAATGTGGCATTGAAGGAAGAGTACCGCTTTGGTACGTATGGAGATGCGATGCTGATTACAGACCGGTAATTATGGTTGTTTATTTCAGTCTTGGTACCAATCTCGGCGATAAGGAGCAGAACCTCCGCATGGCCGTCCAAAAGATAAGAAAGCAGATAGGTGAAGTGATTTCCCTATCTGCTTTTTATGCTACTGCTCCGTGGGGCTTTTCTTCCGATAATACTTTTCTGAATGCCGCACTCTGCGTAGACACTGCTTTGGCGCCTTTGGAGGTGTTGCAAACGACGCAGGAAATCGAGCGGGAGATGGGGCGTACGCATAAGTCTGTCAATGCAGTGTATAGCGACCGTGTGATAGACATCGACCTGTTGCTCTGTTTTGCCGATGACGGTACTCCCGTTTTGCTGGATACTCCCGAACTGAAACTTCCTCATCCGCTGATGCAGGAACGCCGTTTCGTGATGGAGCCGTTGGCGGAGATTGCTTCAGGCGTGGTGCATCCGGTATTGGGAAAGACAATCGGGGAATTGTTGCAAAATCAGTGTTAATCTCTGCTATCTGTAGCGCAGATACAAGATTTCTTTTTTATCTTTGCCTCCGGAAAGCGAAGATAGGCTGCACTTCAGCATAAAAAATGAACAAGTTCATTTTGTTCTGCGTTCGGTTTGCACTATCTTTGCCCCCGAAAAACGATATGTGGAGAGATTTGAGTAGCTTGCAACCACAGAAAAAAATGCTAAAACACATCCTTTTCTGACGGCACGTTTGTGTGCCGGATGCATCTACTCCACACACCTCCTTCCGCCATTCGTTGAATTATCAATTATCAACTATCAATTCTCAACTGAAATGGGATATTTATTCACATCCGAATCGGTGTCTGAAGGACACCCCGACAAAGTGGCCGATCAAATATCGGACGCTGTGCTTGACAAACTGTTGGCCTACGACCCCAGTTCGAAAGTAGCTTGCGAAACTCTGGTTACTACCGGTCAGGTAGTGCTGGCTGGAGAAGTGAAAACCAAAGCGTACGTTGACATGCCTCTCATCGCACGCGAAGTAATCAAGAAAATCGGCTATACCAAAGGCGAGTATATGTTCGAGAGCAATTCGTGCGGCGTGCTGAGCGCCATCCACGAGCAGAGCCCCGACATCAACCGCGGCGTGGAGCGACAGGACCCCATGGAACAAGGTGCCGGAGACCAGGGAATGATGTTCGGTTACGCCACCAACGAAACGGAGAATTACATGCCGCTTTCACTGGACCTTGCACACCGCATCCTGCAAGTGCTGGCAGATGTCCGTCGCGAGGGCAAGGTGATGACCTACCTCCGTCCCGACGCCAAGAGCCAGGTGACCATCGAATATGATGACAACGGCACACCCGTACGCATCGACACCATCGTAGTCTCCACCCAGCACGACGACTTCGTCCAGCCTGCCGACGACAGTGATGCCGCCCAGCTGAAGGCCGACGAGGAAATGCTCGCCCAAATCCGCCGGGATGTAATCGAGATTCTGATGCCGCGTGTCATTGCTTCCATCCATCATGAAAAGGTGCTGGCACTGTTCAACGACCATATCACATACCACGTCAACCCCACGGGCAAGTTCGTAATCGGTGGTCCTCACGGTGACACCGGGCTGACGGGACGCAAGATTATCGTAGATACCTACGGCGGCAAGGGTGCCCATGGCGGCGGCGCTTTCTCCGGAAAGGACCCCTCTAAGGTAGACCGCAGCGCAGCTTATGCAGCCCGCCACATTGCCAAGAATCTGGTGGCTGCCGGCGTTGCCGACGAAATGCTGGTACAGGTAAGTTACGCTATCGGTGTGGCACGCCCCATTAATATCTTCGTAGATACTTATGGCCGCAGCCACGTCAATATGAGCGACGGTGAGATTGCCCGTAAAATTGACGAGCTGTTCGACCTCCGCCCCAAGGCGATAGAAGACCGCCTGAAACTGCGCAACCCCATCTATCAGGAGACTGCCGCCTACGGACACATGGGCCGCGAGCCGCAGACCATCGTCAAGCACTTCAAGAGCCGCTACGAAGGCAACAAGGACATTGAAGTGGAACTCTTCACCTGGGAGAAGTTGGACTATGTGGACAAGGTGAAAGCCGCATTCGGTTTATAATCAGCATAGCTTTACGGCTATTTATATAGAAGGCTGCCCTTCTGCAGATACCGGTGTTTCGGAGGATGCAGAAGAGGCAGCCTTTGTTGTTTTGGTCTTGCTCTTCAAATGGATTTTTTCATCGGCAGGATAAACACGAACCTTGCCCCCTCCTTGTACTCCTTGTCCAGCAGCACTTTCCCTTTCAGCCGTTCGGCGATGAGGCGACAGATATTGAGTCCCAGGCCGGTGCCTTGCCCGAAGTTGTCGGCCTTTTCAAAGCGTTCGAAGATGGTTTCCGAGTATTCCGGGGGAATGCCGGTACCGGTATCGGTGACGGAGAAGGTGACGTATCCGGGATGCTCTGTGAGGGAGCAGTGCAGGCGGATTTCGCCTTGTGTGGTGTGTTTCTCTGCATTGGTAAGGAAGTTGATGAGTATCTGGCACACACGTTGCCCGTCGGTGCTCAGTTCGTAGCAGTCGTCCACTTCGGAGGTGTAGTAGAGCTTCACGCCTTCGGGCTTGCGGTGTTCAACGGTGGTTATGGCTTCCCGGCAGAGCTTGTTGCAACTGTGCGGCGCTATCTTCATGGTGTATCTGTTGCTTTCCAACTCGGCTGCGCTGAGGATGTCCCCCACCAGTGTAAGGAGGAGGTCGGAATTGTGCTGTATGAGATGGCAGAAATCCTGCCTTTCCTCTTGGGAAAGGTTCGCGTCGGGGGAAGTGATGAGTTGTGAGAAGCCCACGATAGAGTTGAGCGGTGTCCGTATTTCGTGACTCATGTTCTGCAGGAAGATGCTCTTTGCCTTGTTGGCTGCTTCGGCTTGGTCGCGTGCTTCGGAAAGTTCCTCGTTCTTGTGGCATAGTTCGAGGTTGACTTTACGTTTGCGGTGGAGGTAGAGCATCAGGAAAAGCAGGGATAACAGCAAAAAGCCGGTGACAATGCTGAAAAGAGTGATGCGGTAGCGCGAGGTGGCCTGTATGTTTTCCATTTTCAGACGTTCGGCGCCTATTTGGGTGTTCAGTTCGGCGATGTCCGACAGTTGCAGGAGATTGTTCGTCGAATCCAACTGCTGGTGGTATTTTTTCAGATATTTGATGGCATTGGGATAGTCTTTGGCGTATTCGTAAATGTAAGCATGTTGTTGCAAGCCTTTCTCGGACAATTGGTCAGCGTGGGCATGGGCCTGCTCATACTGTTTGTCCAGTATGTTCTTGCTGATGTGGGCTATCAGTAGGGAAACGTTGGCAGAGAGCTTGCAACGGTCTGCCATTTGTACGGCTTCTTTATAGCAGTCGTTGAATTCATCTATACGCCCCTGCCGGAATAGTATCAGGCATTTCTCTATCATGGCTTGGGCTATGTTCCGTTCTGTTTTGGCGCTCTTCAAGGCTTTTTCGCAATAGTCCAGTGCGGTGGCGTAATCTTTTTGGGTGTTACGGTAATATTCGGCAAGGCTTGAGTATAGTTGGCTGGGATCCTGGTCGGGCATATTCTTCAGCATATAGTCCAAGGCTTCCTGATAGTATTGGGCGGAGAGGTCGAAGTTTCCGCGTGATTTGTAGATATGGCCCATGGTTCGGATACAGCTGAAGATACCGTAAGGGTATCTGTCGGCAAAAGCTTGCTTTTTCATTTTTTCCGCTTTCTGCAAGGCGAGCAATGAGCGTTGTTGGTTCAGGAAGTAGATGATTTCGCTGCTCCAAGCGTGATAATAATATTGCAGATAGTTATTGGCACGTGAAATCTCTTTCAGGTCAGTGGATGCCTTTTCTATTTTGCTATCATCTTTTTGGGATATATAGAACTGCAGGGGGATGATGTATGCCAGGCATTGTGCTTTTTTGTCACCGAGCTTCAGAGCCTGTTGATACAAAGTGTCGGCCACCAGCAGCCCCTCCTGCTGGCGTGCCTGCTTGGAAGCCCGCTGGTAGATGGGGTAGAGTGCATCGTCTATCTTGTAGGGATTGTTCTGTGCTGCGGAAGGTAGGGACACCCATACTGAAAGCACTAGAAAACATAACCTTGAAAGAATGCACTCCCTCTTTGTTCTATTGGATGGAATAAGCATGTTTTTTTCCGGATACTTATTATTATGCCTATGGCATCGCAAAAATAAGATAAAAGAATAAATTACAAGCTTTTTTTGTATAATTTCTCTGTTTACTTATTAAACAATCCTTGCCAGGAGCTTTCTTACGAAATTTCCGGTGATAATGCCGCCCTCTACATCATCATATTCTTCCTTATCGAGAACTTCACGATGGCCATTGCATTGACTGCCGCCAGCGGCAGGTCCATGGGGTCGTGGTGGTTGTTGTAGCTCACCAGACGGATGCAGTCCGGCCGTTCCGAGTGGTTGACGTATTTCACTGCCAGGTATTCGTCGCCGCCCCGTTCGAAGGAGACGAGATACATTTCACCGTAGATGACGTCGGTGAAGTCGCGGATGGACTTAAAGCCTACGATGTCGCCGGACTTGAGGATGGGATACATCGAGTCGCCCGAGACGTAGACGGCACCGTCGCACACAGGGATATTGGGAATTACAATCCGCCCCAAGGCGTACTGCGGGCGGTCAGCCAGCAGTGTCTTCAGGTTGGCGGCGGCAGAGATGTCATAGAGGGTCACGCTACGGTCGTCCATAGGGTCGGCTGTTTTTGGTGTGTGAAGTATTTCCACTTCACCTTGTACCAAGTCATTGTCACAGAATTTTGAATGATGTGCAGGCGAGCCCTTTCCCGTCAGCAGCCAGTTGTAGTCCACGTCGTCCAGGCTGCCCAGCAGCAGGGGGAAGTCGATGCTGTTGCGGGCGTTCCAGTTGCTCAGTGTGGAGCGTGATATACCCAGAAAGGCGGCAAGTTCGCTGTCTGTCTTGAATTCTTTCGCCAGTTTGGCACGTTTTATGATGTCTGCCGCACAAAATACCGGGTCTTTGTCATTCGCCATATTCTTCAGTTTTTACGTGTAAATTATTCAGAAACTATTATCTCCTCATTTATACTGTCTTACGTCTTATTTAAGAATTTAATTCCCGATTTGTTTGTTTTATAAATGAAAACAGTATTATCTTTGTTGGGACAAAAATACATATCATGTTTTATAAATGCAAATAAAAGGGAGGGATTTATGGAAAATACACATCTGGTCTTTTATCCGGAAGCATCCGAATTTAGCAAAAATACTTACGAATTTGAAAAAATGGGCATCTGCCTTGCCGGATGTATAGATGAGGTGCGTTGGAAGTATAGATGCAACGCGCTGGATGTATAGATAGAATACGCTGGATATATACTTCCAGCAAACAGCCCCTACAAGCATCTTTGGCAGGGGCGTGCCGAAAAAAATATTATTGTACTAATTCTTAACAAAAAATGGTTATGGAACAGATTATTGAAAAAAATGTTCGTTTCTGTGGATGTTGCCACAGAGAACTGCCCGTTGATTCTTTTTATGTAGACAAGCGTACGCTTGCCCCCGACAATTATTGCAAGGAATGCCGTAGGGCGATGAGCAACGCCCGCTACCGTCGCTCACTTCCTGCAAGCAATCCCCTCCGTTATCCGGTCATCACTGAAATTTCGGACTGTACTCTTCGTATGTATCTTATTCTGAATGCTTTGAAGGTAGTGCGCGAAAGCGTGCTCCGCAAGCGGAAACGCCTATGCGAAGCAGGTGATATAGAATGATACAAGCCGCTCTCTCCCCCTAATCACTAACCCCTAATCATCAAACCATGTCCAGAATCAAAAAACGGGGACTTGACTATTTCCCCTTGAACACAGACTTCATGCACGACCGTCTGGTGCGCCGCATCATGAAACGTGAGGGTGACGGCTCCTTTGCCATTCTGCTGGGCGCCCTCTCCTGCATTTATGCCGACGAAGGCTATTACGTGTGTGCCGACGAGCTTTTCTACGAAGACCTTTCCGCCTGCCTCTATGAAAAGACGGCTGCCGACGTGAAGCGCATTCTTGCCCTGGCTGTGGAGTACGGCATTTTCAATGCCGCCCTTTTCGGCAAATACGCCATCCTGACTTCTGCCGAGATACAGCGGCAGTATCTGTTCAGTACCAAGCGCCGGAAATCTTCCGCCATAGACACACGTTATTGTCTGGTGGATGATTCTCAGAGCGATGACGAGGCCGCGCCGACTGCCGCCGGGAGAGTGCCGTCTGCCAATGGAAGCGTGCTGTCCGCTGCCGAAAGTGCAGCATTTAAGCCCGAAAATGCGACATCGGGTACATATAGCACAGCAGAGCATAGCACATCACAACACAGCAAAGAAAATCCCCTCCTCCATAGTTCCCCCGGAACCGGGGGCACTGAGGGCGCGGATGTGCCATCCGCGGAGGGGGAATATCTTCGGAAAATAGAGCAACTGCAACCGCCGCAGGATGGCACGGACCGCAACCTGGACGGGTTGCTTTTCAATCTGAAGCAGTTCCATATTCCTCCGCAAGAGCAGTATGCCATTATCCTCAAAAGTAATTTCGGTGCTATCGGCCACCCTTTGTGGAAGGGGTTTTATGCCTTGCGCGAGAGTCATGGCAAGATACGGCAACCGGGGCGATACCTGCTGAGCCTGTGCTGTAAGTAAGTTTTCGATTTGTGAATAAATTCATGAAGAAAAACGGTTTTTTAATTTGCACACTTTTCCGGATAGCGTTATCTTTGCAATGTGGTTAAGCTTAATACACGTAAATAAAACAATGTTGTTTCATTTGAAAAAAACGAATCCTTGAATTTCAAGACAAACTATTAATTTTTAAAACAAAACTACTATGCCAGTAATTTACAAATCATTTCAGTCGGTTCTTGCCAACAAAGAGGGCAAGAAGCTTTTCTATCCCCGCGTGGTGCTGACGGGGAATGTGGACACCGAGCAGGTGGCCAAGGAGATTGCGGAGTTGTCTTCCCTCTCTACGGGTGACTCGAAGAATGTCATCGACAACCTGGTGACCGTGATGACTCGCCACCTGCAGTCTTCCGAGAGCGTGACGCTGGACGGTCTGGGTACTTTCCGCCTTACGATGAAGTCCACCATGAACGGTGTGGAAGACCCTCTGAAGGTGTCGGCTACCCAGTCCACACTACGAGTGCGTTTTCTGCCCACCTCCAAGCGTAATCTGGACCATACGGTGTCTACCCGTTCGCTGGTGACCGGGGTGAAGTGCGTGCGCTTCGACCTTCAGGACACGGCAGGTTCGGGCGGCAACGACGGTGGCTCGGGCGGTAACGACGGTGACCAAGGTGAAAATCCGTTGGGATAAGGCCATTTACGATTTGACGATTTACGATGTACGATTGAAATTCGTACTGCTAAATAACCGCGCCTATGCAGGCATTTATGATACGAAAAGTAATCGTACATCGTAAATCGTCAAATCATAAATTACTAATCTTTAATCATTAATCACTAACTAATCTTATGCGAAAAATCAACTACATCGTGGTGCATTGCAGCGCCACGCGGGAGGGCTGTACGCTTACTTCCGAGGCTCTGGAGGCAGAGCACCGCCGCCGTGGCTTCCGCACGACGGGCTATCACTACTATATCCGGAGAGACGGTACTGTGCTCGGAACCCGTTCCTTGGAACTGCCCGGTGCGCATTGCCGCGGTCACAACAAGTATTCGATAGGTATCTGCTACGAAGGCGGGCTGGATGCCCGGGGAAATCCGAAGGATACCCGTACGCCGGAGCAGCGTTCGGCCCTGCACCTGCTGGTGTACCAGCTGCTACAACAGTTCCGGAACGCCCGTGTATGCGGCCACCGCGACCTCAGCCCCGATTTGGACGGAGATGGGACGGTGGAGCCGTGGGAGTGGGTGAAGCAGTGTCCGTGCTTCGAGGTAAGTAAAGAATTTTAGAACAATCATCTTTAAAACATGGAATTATGAAAATAAGCAAAGAAACCTGGAAAGATATCTTGAAAATTGTGGGCACCATCATTGCCACCATAGCCAGTGTGCTGGGCGTGCAGGCGATGCCACTGTAGGAGGCTGAAAAGCCAGCAAGGGAATGGGAGAGGCTTGGAAAACAGCTCCCCCATCCCTTATCCCGCAAAACATATTGAATAATTTTTCTAATAACAACGATTTATCATGAAAAGAATATCCTTGTTTTTATTACTGTTCCTTTTACTGAAGGCAACGGTTATGTATTCGCAGGATGGCCATCCTGAAACCAACTTCCGGATTGTTCCGGTATCTCCCAATGCAGCTTCATTGGGAACTTTCGGCATGATACCTACCGACAATTATGTGGGGCAAGCCAATCTGACTATCCCGATCTACGAGATTGACCTTGACGGAAAGAAGTTCCCCATTGCACTATCGTACCATACGGACGGAACACGTGTTGCACAAGAAGCTACTTGGATCGGCCTTGGATGGACCCTCCAGGCAGGAGGGTGCGTCGTCAGACAAGTGCAGGGTACGGACGACTTTGCAGCACGTGGGTGCTATAACCTTACTGATGCTCCGTGGCTGACCAATCCCAGATTTGAAGTGACCGACCAGAATTTGGAGAAGTATATGGGTTATTTCAAAGGTGACTATGATGCCGAACCTGATATGTTTTACTTCAATGCAGGCGGACATTCGGGCTCCATGTATTTCGACGTATTGAAGAACAACCGACAACTGAATGCCGTCCCTACCATCCAAACACAAGAAAAAGTGGTAAAGATGGTATACAATACAAGTAACAAAACATGGACCATGACGGACTTGGAAGGATATGTCTATTCCTTCTCGACAAAAGAAATCACATACTATTTCTTAAATACCATTGATTTTTTTCAAACAGATATAACTAGAAGTCATATATTTCCATACTATAACGAACCGCAGATTGTAACAGCCTGGATGCTTGACTCTGTGACATCTCCCAACGGTGGAAAGATTATGTTTAGTTACAAAAAAGAAAGTATTTTTACTCCCATTTCTACTACAGAAGACGTTATATCTTTGTCTAAAATAGTGAATGGCCAATTGTCTTCACAATCTCCGCAGTATTTCACCAATAAGTTCAACTACAATTACTCATACTCCAAGATAGAGCAATGGACATTGTCGGCTATTACTTTTGAAGGGGGTAAAGTAGAATTCGGTACAACTGATCGTGAGGATATAGAGAGTGCGGAAACCGGAAAAAAGGTACAGAAGCTGTCGAGTATCAAGGTGAGTGATACTGCCGGTAACCTTATCAAGACCACCATGCTGGAGTATAAATATCTGCTTAGCGGAATGGCTGCCACTACCAATGGTTATGATGACCGTTTGTTATTGTCGAAGGTATATGATGTGGCTGGTTCGAAGAAGAACAATGTATATACCATGGATTACAATATGGGGAAATTGCCGCCCAAACGCTCTCTGTCTGTAGATGCCTGGGGATTCTACAACGGTGCGTCACCAATGACTGCTTCTTTAAAGATTAGCCCCAGCATTTATTGGTCGGAGTCGATAAAGCCGAGCAGTAAGACGAGCTTGTTTAAAGAAGGTATGGACCGTTCATTCAATGAGGCGTTGTGCAAGATAGGGACGCTGCGCACTATCACCTATCCTACGGGTGGCACAACTACCTTTGAGTATGAAGGACATCGTTTTGAAACTTTGCCTATGATGCCCCCCTTGCGCGAAGGAACCCTTAACCTGGTAGACAACGGTATGCCGCCCGTAGCACCCGGAGCTCCTGTCCTTATGTATATTGGCGAGCCTTTTGAAGTGGACGATGCCAATCCCAAGATTATCATCCGCAGAAGACATGACGAACCTCATCCCAGTGAACATCTTGCTTCGTCGCTTACTTACACAACACAACTCGAAAAGAAAGAGGGTAATGGTTATAGAACCTTGTTCTCTTCTCCCGATTATGATGTGATGGAGCCCTGGCCTGATGACACTGAAAAGCAACTGGACAGAGGTACGTATCGTGTGACATTGGCAGTGCAGAATGTAAGGTTGGAGTATCCTATCAATATTTCGGTAGAGATAGTAGGCAAAACGAATGCTCCCTTGGATAAGGATTACCTGGGTGCCGGGCTGCGCATCAAGTCCATCACGAATACGGACGGCAACGGTAACCAGAGTTGGCGTAAGTTTGAATATCAGGATGCAAAGCTGATGGTGAAGCCGGTATTCAACGCACCGGTCTATGTAGAACAAATGCAAAGTTGGGCAGGAAACTGGATGAATGCTTACTATGAACTGATTCAATCTGCTCCTTATATCCCTTTGACGAATCTTTCCAGAGGAAACCTTGTGGGATATACGGCGGTCAGTGAATCATATGGCGACATGGATACTCAGGGATATACCACTTACAGATACCATAACGTTCCGGATGAGGTTACTGATATATACCTGGCCGGTATTCCTACGGTGCCTGACTATGAGAACGGTAAACTTTCGTCGGTAGAATATAGGGATAAAAATCATAAACTGCTGAAGAGAGAGGAGTACACCTACTCACCTTCTTCTTCGGAAGAGGTTTGGGCACCGAAAATACGCAACTATTATTTCAATCCGGATTATTCCCATCCTACCCGTACCATGCAGCCTTACAATCTGTGGGCACAATCGTACTATCTCAGCAAGAAAGTGACTACCGACTATCGCGCTGAAGGCAATATAGTGGACGAAGAGAGATATGCCTATACTGATTATGGGGTACTTTCTTCTTTAAAGAGTAACAAGCATGGGGTGGAGAAAGAAAAGCAGTTTAAATATGCAAACAGCTTTACAGATGCCGTTTCCGTCAAGATGAAAGGGAAATATATGGTGGGTATGCCTATAGAACATGTCGAACTCTCTGCCGGCAAAGTGGTGAATGCGTCGAAGACGGAATATAAAGATACGCTTAATATGATATTGCCCAAACGTACGTTGAGATTCAACTCTACTACTCCCAAGACGCTGGCCGATTATGCGGGAGCCTATGTGCAGGATATTTGGTTTGGCAAGTACACTTCGAGAGGCCGGCTGCTGGGTTATATACGCAACAATTTGCCGGTGAGCTTCCTATGGGCCTATAACAATCTTTATCCGGTGGCCAAGATAGAAGGAAAGACGTATGAGGCTGTAGAGAAAATCTCGTCGGCGAGCATCAGCCAACTGCCGGCCAATGCGAATACTGCGTCTATTACAGCTGTCCTGAACACAGTGCGAAACGGGCTTGCCAACGACAATGCTTTGGTTACTACCTATCTCTATCGCCCGCTTGTGGGTGTTACGGAAATTGTAGAACCGAATAAAGAGAAAGCGACCTTTACCTATGATGACTTCAACCGCTTGTTCCAGGTTAAGGAGCATAATGGAAAGGTAGTGAATGAATATCAGTATAATTACAAACCCCAATGAAACGAAAGAACTGTATGAAACGAAAATATATGTTTATGGCGTTGTTGTGTTATGCATTGACAACAGCGGCGCAGGATGCCAGCCATAATTATGTGCGTACCCGTAGCATGCTGGATGAAACGGGAGGTAAATATCTGGACAAGGTGGAGTATTTTGATGGCCTGGGACGTCCGTTCCAGACGGTATTGAAGAAGGTGACGGCAAGCAGCAGCAATCTGGTGACGTTGCAGGAGTATGACGTTGCAGGACGTGCCGCGAATTCCTGGCTGCCGATAGTCTCGTCTGCCGAGTATGTGGCGCCTGCTTCTTTCAAGAGCAGTGCGCCCGGCAACTATGGCAACGACTCGCGTCCTTACGGCCAGCCGGTGTACGAGGCTTCTCCGCTGAACCGTACCGTCAAGGAATACGGACCGGGAGCCGCATGGCATGGCGGGCATTCCGTCAATACGGACTATCTGGCCAACAGTACGGCTAACGCGCAGTTGAACTGCATCAACTATAGCGTAAGCAGTGCAGGCGCACTGACGAGCAACGGCAGCTATGCTTCCGGCCAGCTTTCGGTCGTCAAGACCACCGATGAAGACCTGAACGTGAGCTACACCTTCACCGACAAGATGGGACATGTTGTATTGTCCCGTCAGATGAAGGGCAGCGAAACGCACGACACTTACTATGTGTATGACGACAAAAGCAATCTTTGTTTCGTGCTCCAGCCTATGTACCAGAGCTCGGCCAATCTCGACCAGTATGCCTTCCAGTACAAATACGACGGACGTAACCGTTGTATCTGGAAGAAGCTTCCCGGTGCGGGATATATGGAAATGGTGTATGACAATGCCGACCGTCTGGTATTCTCGCAGGACGGCAACCAGCGTGCCCTTACATCCGGTAACTGGACGTACTACAAGTACGACGGCTTGAACCGTCTGACGGAGCAAGGTGTATGCACCAACAAAGTGACTACTTCGGGCACCACTGTGCACATCAGGAATTACTATGACAACTACGCTTTCCGTGCGCAAGCAGGTTTCAATAACAGCAATTTCCCTGATGATGCTTCGGGCAACGGGAAAGGGGCACTGACGGCAAGTGTGGCAACGGTACTCGGTAGCAGCAACAAGATTTATACGGCACACTACTACGACATCAAGGGACGTGTGGTGAAGACTGTGCAAAGTAATCCTTTGGGTGGTTATGATGTAGCAGCTACCGTCTATACTTTTACAAACAAGCCTGCTACAGTGACCCATACCCACACGGCAAGCGGAAAAACAACCCGCACGGAAGTGTATACTTACAGCTACAACCATGCGGACAGACTCTTGAAAGTAGAGCATACATTAGGCGGCACCAAGATAACCCTTGCCGACTATGCGTATGACAACTTGGGCAGACTGCAATCAAAGTCCCTGCACGGAAGTGCCACCAACAAGCTGACGTATGCCTATAATGTCCGTGGCTGGCTGACGGGTATCAGTGGAACGAAGTTCACACAGAACCTGTACTACAATACCGGTAACGGCACTGCCAGGTACAACGGCAGCATCAGCAGCATGACCTGGAAGGCAGGGAATGAAAGCACCGTCCGCGGCTACAAGTTCACCTACGACGGGCTGGACAGGCTGCTGAACGCGACCTACGGCGAAACAGCCGGCATCAACGCGAACACCGACCGTTTCAGTGAGAATGTAACCGCCTATGACAAGAACGGCAACATCAAGACCCTGCAACGCTACGGTCAGACCGCTGCTTCCGGTTACGGACTGATTGACAACCTGACTTTCACCCTCGCCGGCAATCTGTTGAACCGCGTGGACGATGCGGCAGCGGCTTCCGCCTACGGTGGCGGCTTCGAGTTCAAGGACGGCGTGAAGCAGGCGAATGAATACACCTACGATTCCAACGGTAATTTAACTAAAGATTTGAACAAGGGAATTAGTACTATTTCGTATAATTTTTTAAATTTGCCTAGTGTGGTGACTTTTAGTGATGGTAGTACGGTTGCCTATACTTATGGTGCCGACGGCACAAAGCTGAAAACTGTCCATAAGACAGGCAGCACTACCACCACGACGGACTATTGCGGAAACGTGGTCTATGAGAACGGTGTTCAGAAGTTGCTGCTGACTGATGAGGGTTATGTTACTTTGAGTGACAGCAAGTATCATTACTACTTGAAAGACCATCAGGGTAATAACCGGGTAGTCATCAACCAGAGCGGCACGGTAGAGGAGACGAACCATTACTATCCGTTCGGTGGTGTGTTTGCAAGTTCAGGCAATGTGCAGCCTTACAAGTACAACGGCAAGGAGCTTGATGCGAAGAAAGGGTTGAACTGGTATGACTACGGTGCAAGGCATTATGATGCGGCGCTGGGGAGGTTTACGACGGTGGATCCGTCTGCGGAAAACTATTATTCAACGAGCCCGTTTACTTACTGTTTAAATAATCCGTTGAATTATATTGATCCGTTGGGAACTGATACTGTAGATGTAAAGGACGTTGATTGGAATAAATTTGATCCGAAGAAGGACGTTGTGGCTTTGGATGAGGTGGCTGTTTCTGTACCTAATGCTTTGACAAAAGTAGGGACTAGAGCTTTAGAACCAATTTCCGGCTTTTGGGGGTATGTGGGTTATTATCTTTTAGATATTGGCTCTACCTATCATAGTGAACAAACGCGGTTTACATATAAGGTAGGAACAGATGGAGTAATAACGGGTGTTGCTCCAATGGTGGGAACCCCTCCTTTGCCTGGTTTTGCAAAGACGTCAAATTTGAATACAATTAGAGGATTATGGAGTTTGACCAAACAAGGATCCTCTAAAGTAATGAAACATCCCATTAGAGGTCTATTTTATAAAAGTAAATCAGATGGGCTATGGTGGGTAAAAGACCAGACAAAGCATGGCGGTAGTTTTTATAAAGTTTATAAAGAGACAAATAAAGGCTTAGAATGGCATAAAGATGCTGATAAGTATGGAAATTTCATAATTAATAAACATAAAAGTGATGTAGGGATTTTTATCCCATGGAAGGAGCTTTCGAAATGAGAAAACAGATATTAAAAATGCAAGAAGGTGAATCTTTCCCATTCTGTTGGGTAAAGTTTGATTCTGATTCTTGTATTGATGTTCAAGGGCATAAAATCGAAATATACATAAAAAAAGATTCAGTTAGCATTGACGACATGAAATCTCTATTTTGTGATTTGTTTGGTACAGTTGTAGATGAATTATCTATCTTTAGTCCATCATGGTGGGACTTTTGCATAGATACTTGGAATATTCAAGAGAATACATTTTGCTACGACCCTCAATTTTTGTCTAAAGAAACGGTATCTTATTTGCATATCTTGCAAGATTCGAATATTGCTAAAGGATATTCTGGCTGTTGTGTCTGTAATGATTGGGATACTTACCTATCTGTTGCATTAGATTGTATTATGAAAGGAATTGCTCCTTATGGAAACTTTATATATAACTCAAAGGAACAATTCTTCTTCTATTTTCATCATACCGGTAGTATAGGGCTTTATTATGAAAATGAAACTCCATCTATATTTGCATTAAGAAAGAATGATAAATATGAGGTGTTATCTTGCTCTGATGTGAGTAGATTATCTCAAATAGAATGATTTTTAATCGCTATCCTAACATCAGATATCCTATATCTTACATGTTAGGATAGCCTTTTTCAGATTTAACCGAAGGAATTAGCAGCATTCAATATAATGTATTAAATTTGCCAACGGGCGTCACTTTTGCTTCCGGCGGTTTCATACAGCATGGCTATACTGCCGACGGCATCAAGCGGCGCATGATGTATAAGGAGGCAGATGGTTCGGGCAATCCGGTTCCTACTGTGTATTGCTGCAATGTGGTCTATGAAAACAGTGTTGGCAGGCTTCTTCTTACGGAAGAGGGGTATGTTACGCTTTCGGACAAGAAGTACCACTATTACCTGCAGGACCATCAGGGAAACAACCGCGTAGTCCTCAGTTCCAGCGGTGCTGTTGAGGAAGCGAACCATTACTATCCCTTCGGTGGTGTGTTTGCAAGCTCAGGCAATGTGCAGCCTTACAAGTATAACGGCAAGGAGTATGATGCGAAGAAGGGGTTGAACTGGTATGATTATGGTGCAAGGCATTATGATGCGGCATTGGGTAGGTTTACGACTAATGACAGATTTGCTGAGAAGTATCATTCGATGTCTCCGTATCAGTATGGGGCTAATAATCGTAGTTCAAAAATCATTAAATAAAGCTGGTATAGAAACAATGAACAAAATGAGAGTAATCAATAGGCAAACTGGGGACATTTTCAATGTAAAAGTAAATCCTTATTTGCCAAGTAAGGCATATCAGGCTATAGAAAAGAACAATCCATTAGGATACATAATAAGGAGAAATAAATGATACTAAAAGGGAATATGTTAAAATTAACAATACCGTTTTTTTGGGCTGTACAAAGTATTTGGCTTTTATCGTTTAAATCCATTGAGACCTTTATTGCCGCAATCATATTGTTATTAATATCATTTCTTGGAATAGTTATTAAGAGTAATACCTATAACATTATATTTTTAGGTATATGCTTTTTATATTCAGTAGCTTTAGGTCTTATAATGTTCCTTTTATTTCTATTCTTTGAATTGCCTATGATATATATATTGGTCCCTATTATGAATTTTATAGTTTTGGTATATATGTTAAGGAAGTATGGACGAAGGTAACGAAGTGATTTGCAGCAGATATTCTTCATCTGATGTGTTTTAATATTGCTGAGATGCCCCCTAAAAGTATTTTATCCAACTTTTAGGGGGCATTGTATCTAATCTTTGGACTTTTTAGTATTCCTGACACCTTGAGAGGTATTGTCTTGTCGGACATCTCATAATCAGCCTGTTCAACGTGAACTATTCTTGAAGTATCAGGTTGATGATTCGAGTAAGGTAACGCTTGCCGCCTACGCTTATGACAATCTGGGCCGTCTACAGAGCAAGTCGTTGCACGGTTCTGCCGTGAACAAGCAGTCGTACACTTACAATGTCTGCAGCTGACTGACGGGTATCAGTGGAAGCAAGCTTACGCGGAATTTGTTTTACAACAGCCAAATACAATAACAGCATCAGCAGCATGACTTGGAAGGCAGGGAATGAAAGCACCGTCCGCGGCTACAAGTTCACCTACGACGGGCTGGACAGGCTGCTGAACGCGACCTACGGCGAAACAGCCGG